>CAIXTV010000167.1 GCA_903922465.1 uncultured bacterium | reverse complement strand
TTCATTAGCGGCAAATCAAACTGGAAGCGGAAATACAGCGAATGGCAATTACACCTTAGCAGCTAACACTACAGGGGCAGAAAACACAGCTGTTGGTTCCTGGGCATTAACCTTTAGCACAACAGGAAACAGCAATACAGCTAATGGTAACTATGCATTACAAAGCAATACAATAGGAAACTTTAATACCGGTATTGGGGTTCACTCCTTATTTAACAACACTACAGGAAATTCTAATTCAGCCCTCGGAGTTTCTGCATTGTTATCTAATACAACAGGAAGTAATAACGCTGCTGTTGGAGATAGCGCATTGTTTTCAAACACAACAGCAAATGCTAATACTGCAACTGGCAGTAAAGCATTGTTTTCAAATACGACTGGTAATGGCAATTCTGCAAATGGGAATAGCTCCCTTTATTCAAATACGACAGGAAATCACAATACGGGTATTGGAAATAGGACACTGTTTTCAAACACAACAGGAGATGATAATACTGCAAATGGGTATTTTTCTTTAGCTGCAAATCAAACTGGAAGCGAAAATACAGCGAATGGCAATTACACCTTAGCAGCTAACACTACAGGAAATGGCAATACTGCAAATGGATTCTTAGCTTTATTTAAAAATACAACAGGATATGATAATACCGCTATTGGTGCGGATGCTCTCCTTCAAAATACAACAGGAACTTATAACAGCGCTATCGGAGTTGATGCTCTTGCTCATAATACAACTGGGGGAGGAAACACTGCAACCGGAGCTTCGGCACTTGGGGGTAATACAACTGGAAACGGGAATACAGCTAATGGTAGTCAATCCCTGTTTTGGAATTCAACAGGAGATGATAATACTGCCAATGGATCATATGCTCTTAATTGGAACACTGCAGGAAGCTACAACACAGCAAATGGTGTTTATTCTCTAGCTTATAATACAGTTGGAATTGAAAACACATCCAATGGCTATTATTCTCTTTTTTGGAATAGCAGTGGGAATTCTAACACATCCAATGGTGCTTATGCTCTTTTTCACAATTCAATAGGAAACAGCAACACTGCTAATGGAGATAGTGCTCTTTTCAACAATACCACAGCAAATTATAATACTGCAACTGGAACTAGAGCGCTATTCTCAAACACAACAGGGAATAATAATACGGCCAATGGCGTTTATTCTCTTAACTCTAACACATTTGGTATTAATAATTCGGCAAATGGGTCTCAATCACTTTATTCAAACTCAACTGGTAGTTTTAACGTTGCTGATGGCCAACAGGCGCTATACTCAAACACCACGGGAGGTTATAATACCGCCAATGGGATACAATCACTTTATTCGAATTCTACTAGTTTTTATAATACAGCCAACGGGAGTGGAGCACTTTATCTTGCAACAGGAGGTTCAAACACAGCCAGCGGTGTAGATGCTCTTCGCTTTGTCACTACAGGAAGCAACAACACAGCCATCGGCTATTATGCTCAAGTGCCCACTGCTACAGGAAGCAACCAAGTGCGCATTGGCAATACAGCCGTCACCTATGCCGGTGTTCAGGTGGCTTGGTCTATCACTTCTGATAAAAGGCTTAAATCGGATATTACAAAATCCAAGCTCGGCCTCGATTTTATTAAAACACTAAACCCTGTTTCCTACATCCGCAATAACGACGAAAGCAATAGAACAGAATATGGTTTCCTTGCCCAGGAAATAGAAGATGCCTTATTAAAAGCCGGAGCTAGCAATAGTGGCATCATAACAAAAGACGATGATGGAATGTACAGTGTTCGCTATAACGATTTCATTGCTCCTCTGGTAAAATCAGTGCAAGAGCAGCAATCCATAATTGAAAGTCAACAAAGCCTAATAGAAAAACAAAATAGCAATATAGGACTTCTTCAAAAAGCCATTGAAAATCTCTCCCAACAAAATTCAGAATTACTTACTAAAATAGAAAAAATAGAAAACACCATAAACAAATAAAATAATATTAATATGAAAAAGCTTTATACCTTAATCTTGTCCGTATTATTCGGCAGTGCTCTTTTAGCACAATCACCTCAATCAATCAATTATCAGGGCGTAGCCCGCGACACTAATGGGAACGTACTTGTCAATCAAAACGTTTCCCTCCGTCTAAGCATTCTTAGCGAAAGCGCTGTGGGAACGGCAACGTATGTAGAAACCCACCAACAAACTACCGATGGATTCGGACTTTTCACCTTAAAGATTGGACAAGGAAATATCGTTTCGGGTTCTTTCAATTCAATCAGTTGGGGCGCAAATTCTTATTTTTTAAAAGTAGAAATAGACCCCACGGGAGGAAATAATTATTCATTGGTTGGAAGCAATCAGTTTTTATCAGTTCCTTATGCATTGTATGCCAATCAAAGCGGGACAGCAGGAGCAACAGGCAACACTGGGGCTCAAGGAACCCAAGGTATCCAAGGAACCCCAGGTATTCAAGGAATTCAGGGGCTTTCTGGAAACATAGGAGCAACAGGGACTCAAGGTTTGCAAGGATTATCTGGCGCTACAGGAGCAACAGGAGCTCAAGGATTAGCAGGAGTTACAGGTTTAACAGGTAAAACAGGAGCTACTGGTTCAACAGGAGCTGATGGAGGATTAACTGCCTGGTCGCGTTTAGGAAACTCAGGCACCACTGATGGGACAAATTATTTAGGAACGAGCGATAATGTTCCTTTAACTTTTCGTGCAAATAACCAAATGGCAGGAAGGGTAGATCAATTTTTATTCAATAGTTTTTTTGGTTATCAGGCGGGCAAAACTAATTCATCCGGAAATAGTAATTCAGCTCTTGGCTGGAATGCTTTATATTCTAACATGAGTGGAAACAGCAATACTGCTATTGGAATGCGTGCGTTAAATTCAAACGTTAGTGGAAGCAATGGTACTGCCATTGGATATAATGCCATGCAATATGCCAGTAATTACACTATGGCTTTTACAAATTATAATGTTGCTGTTGGTTTCGAAGCGCTTCGTGGTTCATTGACAGCTTCAGCAAATAGCGGAAATAATAATACTGCCATTGGCTATCAAACCCTTTGGGGAAACACTTCTGGGGGACAAAATACCGCTAATGGTTATTGGGCCTTAAATGCAAATACAACAGGAAATCAGAACACAGCAAATGGAAACTTAGCACTTTCGCACAATATCTCAGGAAGTTATAATGCTGCTTTTGGTCTAAATGCACTCTTTAGCAATGTAGCAGGGAGCAATGCAACAGCAGTTGGCTATAACGCCATGTTATATTCTAATAGTTCAACTATGGATTTCACAAATTACAACGTTGCATTAGGTTATGAAGCTTTACGTGGTTCCGCTACTGCTTCTTCCAATACAGGGAACAATAATACGGCTTTAGGTTATCAAACTTTATGGAGCAATGTTTCAGGTAGCAATAACACGGCAAGTGGCGCTTATGCTCTTTATTCGAATACTTATGGTGGTTCTAATACCGCAACTGGGATGAATGCTTTAAATGCCAATACCAATGGAAGTTTTAATTCGGCTTTTGGTTATGCCGCTCTTTCATTAAATTCCTTTGGAACTAATAACTCAGCTTTTGGGATGAATGCATTAATGTCAAATACATTTGGAGGATATAACACTGCCCTTGGTATGAATGCATTACACTTTAACACCACAGGAGGCTCAAATACTGCAACAGGGATGAACGCATTAGGAGCCAATATAGGTGGTTCTTTTAATACTGCTAATGGTTATTCGGCACTTGCTACAAATACAACTGGGTATGATAACACTGCACTTGGAGCCAGTGCATTGTCATCAAATTCAATTGGAACCTCAAACGTTGCAATTGGACGAAGCGCACTCATGTCTAATACTGAAGGATACGATAATACATCAGCCGGTGCTCAATCATTAAATTCCAATACAATTGGTTATTCAAATACGGCCTTGGGGAAAAACGCACTTAATGCAAACACTGAAGGAAATAACAATACAGCAAATGGATCACAAGCTCTTTTGCACAACTTAACTGGGAATGAAAATGCAGCGAATGGATCTGCTTCACTATATTGGAATACTACTGGCAATTACAATGCTGCATCAGGGCGGGGTGCTCTTTATTTAAACACAACAGGTAGCGATAATACAGCAGTTGGATACGATGCACTTTATAGTAATGTTGCAGGAAACAGAGCAACAGCCATCGGAAGTGGAGCAATGTTGTATGCAAATAATTCCTCAGTCGATTTTATCAATAATAATGTAGCCATGGGCTTCGAAGCATTAAAAGGAACTCAACCTGCTTCAGGTAATACTGGCAATGGAAACACCGCATTAGGATATCAAACACTAACTGAAAATACAACCGGTTCCTATAACACAGCAAATGGCTTTCATGCACTTATGCACAACACTACAGGTGGCTCTAACATTGCTATTGGATATGCTTCTTTATTTTTAAATTCAACAGGTTTCTTTAACACAGCTATTGGTTATCAAGCCGATGTTTCTTCAGCTAATCTTACCAATGCAACCGCAATTGGTTATAATACAAAAATTGCGATAAGCAATGCAATGAATCTGGGAAACAATGTAAATGTTGGAATAGATAACACCTCCCCTACTAAAAGACTCGATGTGAATGGAGATATAAAAACTTCAGCAAATATTTTTGTTCCAAGCGACTTTCATATTTATAATGATCAATCAACACCTAGGTCAATCTTTGAATCAGGGTGGAATGCAATCTTTGGCGATTACACAGCTATTAATTCAGGGCATGATTGGCAAGAATCCATGGAGCCATTTTCTGTAGTAGCTGGCCGTAATGGAATTTTCTTTACTGAAGGTAGTTCTGGCACACCTTACACTTGGCCCATTGCTAAAATGGGAGCTAACGGAATGTCCATCGGAACAAACTATCTTCCTCTTGGTTATGTGCTTGCAGTTAATGGCAAGATAATATGTGAAGAATTAACAGTTCAATTAAAAGCCAGCTGGCCCGATTATGTTTTCACTGACAAATACAAACTTACCCCCTTGTTTGATTTAGAGAAACAGATTAAAGAGAACAAGCATTTACCCGGAATCCCTTCAGCCAAAGATGTTAGCGATAATGGCTTAAAATTAGGTGACATGCAAAAACTTATGATGGAGAAAATCGAAGAACTCACCCTTTATGTTATTGAACTCAATAAAAAGAATCAAAAGATTGAAGAACTCAGCCTTTATGTTATTGAACTCAATAAAGAGAATCAAAGGATTCAAAAGGAAATTGAATTATTAAAAATGAAATAGTATCATAAAACGAAAATTATGAAAAAGCTATTATTAAAACTTTCAGAGGTTTTAAAGTTAATGTCTCTTTTGATGTTTTTATTGTATTCTGATTTTTCTTTGGCTCAACAAACCAAAGTTCAGAACCAAAAATCACCCGAAACAACAAACAGAAAAAGCAAAACCGAATGGGTACACTTTAAACCTGGAATTGGTATAAGTGCAGTTGATCTTTTTATTAAGCAAAAAGAAAGATTCCACCTAAGCAACTACGACGACATGAAAGTTGTTAGAACCGAAAAAGATAAATTAGGTTACACTCACACCCGATTTAATCAATATTATAATGGAGTAAAGGTTGAAGGTGCCGAATATATTGTTCATGAAAAGGATGGCCTAATTGAAAAAGCAAATGGAATAATAATACCTGGTATTAATATTGGAGTAACCCCACTCTTTACCGAAGAACAAGCCCTAAATACAGCTTTAGAATATGTAGATGCACAAATATATCTATGGCAAAGTCCAGAAGCAGAAGCCCTGCTGAAACAGCAAAAAAAGGACGGAAAGGCAAGCTGGTATCCTAAAGGCGAGTTAGTATTAATTAGCGAATCTGCAGACAATTCTTTTATTCCATCTGAAATGCACTTGTGTTGGGCATTTGATATTCACGCTAAAACCCCCATGGATGCCAATCGAATATATATCGATGCCAAACTGGGCATAGTTTTTAAAACCCTGTCTTTATCTATGTCGTGCAACCCCGGGTCAGGCACTTCTACATGGCATGGAAATGTTACATTTAACACAAGCGTAAGTAACAATTTATTTGTCATGCAAAACGATTGCTCCTTCCCATTCTATTCTGTTTTTGACCACCATGGAAATGGCGCACTGACTAATTATTATGACAATGATAATACTTGGGACTCATTGAATGGATTACAACAACCAGCAGTTGAAAGCATGTGGGCTATTGACCGAATATGGCATTACTACTTGGAAAAACATAATCGAAACAGTTGGGACGGTAATGGCGCTCCCATTATTGCCCTTAATAATTCTATGTTAACAACAGCAGGCGGAACCACATGGAATAACGCATGTTGGGCATGTGAGGGGAATGTAATGACCTTAGGTGGTGGAGCTGCATTTAATTCCCCCGATGACGACTGGAACACCATTGATGCTATTGGTCACGAGTTTACACATGGCGTGGTGCAAACAACCGCCCACCTTATTTATCAAAGCGAACCCGGGGCACTCAATGAGTCCTTTGCAGATATTTTTGGCTCCATGATTGAACGGTATGCAGAACCCGATACAGTTTTATATCCACCAGATTGGACGATAAACGAAGACAGAGTAGCTATAAATCCTATTATACGCAGTTTCTCTAACCCCAAGCTCTACCGACAGCCCACAACCTATCTAGATACATTATGGAGTTTCTCTGCAACTGACAATTATGGAGTTCATACTAACAGCGGTGTTCAAAACTATTGGTTCTATCTACTTTCAGTAGGAGGCTCCGGGAAAAATGACAATGGTGATTATTATGAGGTCAATGGAATAGGAATTGAAAAAGCTGCTCAAATTGCATATCGTAATCTCAGCACTTATCTCATTCAGTTTTCCGATTATGCTTTATCTCGCGAGGGTTCCATACAAGCTGCAAAAGATTTATATGGAGAGTGTTCTAACGAGGTTATTCAAACTGCAGAAGCATGGTATGCTGTGGGAGTGGGAAGTAATCAATCCTATTACAATAGAACCTACCCTGGCCCATATGGTGGAACCTATGAAGCTGCTAACATCCTTACCATTCAAGATGGTATTGTAAATGCTCCGCAAACCCCCATATTTCAAGCAGGGAAAAAAGTAAGTGTCAAACCTCCATTTAATGCTAATGCAGGTTCATATTCCATATTTAAAATAAACCCTTGTTGTTTATCAATAGAAAACCAACCCCAATTACCTTAAAAAATAAACATAAAACAATAAAACCATGAAACAACTAATCATATTTATTAGCTTGATAAGTATATCCTTGTGCTTGAAAGCTCAAGTAAAACCCAACGTAATAAATTCAGTTGGAGGAAGCGCACAATACAGCGGTGGTTATCTTGCCTATTCGGTTGGCGAAGCTGTTGTTGGAACCGCAGTGGGTACAAACTCAACCATAACACAAGGGTTTTTGCAAACTTGGCAGTCGCTCGCCCGAAACATTTCCCTTAATCTGTACCTTGAAGGCCTATTCGATTTATCTACCCATAAAATGAATGAAGCAATGGATGGCAATACGGGTGTACCTCAATGGGGCTACAACATTGCCGACAGAATTCAGGTCGATTTATTTGAAGAAATCCCCCCTTACAATCCTCTTGGGGTTAGCATTAGCGGAATTGATTTGTCAACCGATGGCTTAGCTTCTTTTCAAATTTCTTCTTCGCATAATGGCAATTATTATATTAGGGTTCACAATCGCAACCATTTAGAAACTTGGTCGTCTATTGCGGTTCCATTTAATACCTCTTCCGTAAATTACAACTTCACAACCAGTATGCTACAAGCTTTCGGCACCGATGCTCAAGTTATGGTTGAACCCGGAAAATACGCCTTTTATGCTGGCGATTTAGACCAAAACGGATGGGTTGATGCCGACGACTTCAATCTTTTCGAACCCGCATTAACTATTGGAGCTATAGGCTTTCTTCCCTCCGACTTCAATGGCAGCGGATGGGTTGATGCCGACGATTTCAACATATTCGAACCCCGATTAACTTCAGGAGTAGCCTCCCAAACCCTTCCCTTTTAACACTATATTAAAAATAGATATTTAAGCAGAATACCACGATTTTCAGGGGCACAAAATTTTGTGCCCTTTCCTGAACATCTTCACTAATCTCGGCAGGAAGAAAAAAGACCCAAGACTCAAGTCTCAAATTCCAAATCCCAAGGGGTAGGATATTAGACTTTTAGGCTATTAGACTTTTAGCTTTTTGGAATTTATTTAATGGGGAAAACCTAACAGGTTTCAAAAACCTGTTAGGTTTTGGCTATAGTTAGGTCGTAAGTGAATAAATAAAGACGAATAGTCCAATAGGCTTTTTGGAAGAAGACCCAAATTCCAAATCCCAAGGGGGAGCAGAGGAAATCAGAACGCTGATGACGCTGATTTGGAAATGCTGATTTTTTATGATTTAATTGTTGGGGTCTTTTAAGGAATTGCAATTGGTGTTTGCTATGCCAACAAAATATTATTAATTCCCGAAATTCATTTCTGGGAGGTGGGTTTTGGTGGCAGTTTAAGGTTACGGCTTTTAAGCTTAAGAAAAAAAAGAAGCGTCAGTGCAAGGTTTGGGAAAACACTGTTTCATCAATTAAACATTAAATTATCAAAAAATATCCCCTGCAAAGACGCTTCTTTTTTCGTTTTATAGATTTATCAAAATCATACCTCCTAAATCTAAATTTTTATTTTAAGATGGATTAGGTGGGAGGATTTCTAGAGCAGTTAGAACAATATTAATAATGATATCCTGACCGGCAACAACACTGATGTCGGCTTCGTAATCGTGACACGAATCGGCAGTGGCACGTATTTTTGTGCAAGCTATGGGTATGAGATTATAGGCCCATAATTTGTCAGCATTCACATTTACAGGTGCTGCCACTCCGTCGAAATAGATTTTCCCATTCACAACTGGGGCTGCAGTTGAGCCAATTGATACATTGCCATGAGCAGCTCCGTATAAAGTTGGGTCGGGAAGCTGACCATCGGGGGTGTTGTAAATTACATAATCATTATAATTAGCTTCACTTTTCCCAGCCCAATAAGTTTTTCCGTAATCGCATACTTCAACGAGTTTTGAATATAATTCGTTGGCAATTTCTATGCGATCTTCGGTAGCATTATCTCGCAAATATACGGCATCTTTTTTTGCCACGATGGCTGTTTTGAAATCTCCGGCCAGGGTTTCAAAATCGTCGATGATTTGTTGGGTTAATCCTTTGTCTGTAAGAAGGCTTAAATAGCCGGTAGCCACGCGAACCACTCTTTCGGCACAGAAAAAAAGCTCGAAATCGGACATGTCTTTAATGTCTTTTGTGCCGAATTTGCGAAATTTTGCTGATTGATTGCCGAAAGCATTTCTTGCGCGTACCATAATATCGCGAATACCTTCTTTAACATCATCGGCAAGTTTATCCTTGGCTTCGGTGGCATCGCTCACATCTTGTAGCAATTCTACATCGGTTGGAAAATTAATGAGAGTGTCTTTCTGTGTTGAGATGAAAGTCACCATTCCGTTATCTACGCCATAGACGGCAAGCACTGTGCCATCGCGGTTGATAAGTACTAAAACATTTTCGGCAAGTTGTGTTAAAACTGAAAATGAAAAATTAAAAAGTGTTGTTAATGTTGTTTTTCTCATGACAATTTAAGATTAGATTCGGCAAAGTTATAAAAAAGATCTTAACGATTGTCATTTATATTCATTTATTTTATTCTGATTTAATATTTTTAATTGTAACTTAATTTGAGCATAGTTTGGAGTGATAAAAAATTAAGCCTAAATCATTCATAAACCTTGATTATCCTAATCCTCACCTAAAAAAACTTCGTCAGCACTTAAAAAAACTTCGTCCGTACTAAAAAATACTTCGTCAGCACTAAAAATATCTTCGTCAGCACTAAAGGAAATATTCTCCGCACTAAAAAATATTTCGTCCGCACTAAAAATATCTTTGTCCGTACTAAAATATACTTCGTCCGCACTAAAAAATACTTCGTCCGCACTAGATTTCCGGTCGTCCGCACCTAATTTCCTTTTTATTATTATGATGCGGAGGATATTTGGTAAGGTGCGGTAAAACTTATATTTAGGAAGGATATTATGTGTTTTAGTAATGACAAATATTCGCAATTTTTATATTGATTTATTTCTGATAAAAACTGATAAATGCCTAGTGCAAATAATCTGTTTTCTGATGAAAATTGAAAAGCGCAAGGCATCAGTTTTGATTTTTTGGGTGGGGATTAAAATTTGTTAGGTTATAAACCTCACTCGGCATAATTAATAGACACTCTGCATGGGTAATATCATTGCAAGTGACTATTTTTAAGGTACAATATTAATATGATAATCATGAATTAATCGTTCATTAAGTTTCTGATTTTAACAAAAGGGACGCTAAGAAAATCCACAAAGCTCACTAAGATGAATTCCTTTAATATAACCGTAAATCGCTTAGCGACCTTTGTGGAAAAACATAGAGCTTCTTGTGTTTAAATTTAATTCCTCCAAGCTAGTGATTAGTAGGATGGGGAAAAGGCATTTAGCTGTTTAGAAATTTAGATTTTTAGGATGGGAAAGACCCATGACCCAAATTTCAAATGCCTAGTCCCAAGGGGGGAATCGCATATTCGACACGGCATTGCAAGGAACTACTCCTTAGGCACAGCATTTCTTATAACCATCATGCATTAATCGTTCACTAATTTTCGGATTTTAGCACAAGGGACACTAAGAAAATCCACAAAGCTCACTAAGAGGGACTCCTTTAATATAACCGTAAATCTCATAGCGACTTTTGTGAAAAAACACAGTGCTTCTTGTGTTTAAATTTAATTCCTCCAAGCTAGTCATTAGTAGGATGCCTCTCGAAGCAATCTCCCTTAATTTAGATTGCTTGGCTGCGCAACTAATGACAACATTTCGTAAGTGCCAGATAATTAGAAACATGAAACTAATCTCGTTAAACTCAAACACACTCTCTGCGGCTGTTTGCGAAAACCTTTGCGGCCCTTTGCGTTTAATATTCTTATTAAGCAGAACCGAAAATGAGTCGCCAATAACCTCAAAGCTTCACCTATCGTCATAAAACTTGCTTTACCAAAGTAATTCTGACTCACAATAACGAATCTTTAAGCATAATTTATTTTCATAAAATGAGCGCAATTATCCTTCTAAGTTAAACCATACAAGCATAAAGGCTTTCTTTAGATTTATAATTATCAGGATAGAATAAAAATAATCTATGTTTTTATATGCACTAATTGCTCTATTATCATTATTTTTGCTGTTACAAAAAACACAACTAAATTTAATTCTTCAGTAATGAAAAAGATTTTCCTTCTATTAATTCTAATACTTACCACATCAGTAATATACTCACAAGCATGGATGAAAAATTTACCTCAAGGCAAATCCAACAAAAAGCTAAGCCTTTTCGATTATCAAAAAGCTTTTTACGATTACTGGGCTCCATTTAAGGTAGATAAGGGTTTTTATTTTGAAAATGGAAATAAGAAAAAAGCCCCCGGTTGGAAACAATTTAAAAGATGGGAATATCAAATGGAAAGCCAAATAAACCCCACAACAGGTGCTTTCCCCGAAAAATCTGCTCAGCAAGTATATGAAACCTATCTAAAAACCATCCCAAAATTAAAATCCAAAAGTATTTCCAATTGGACATCCTTAGGCACAAATAGCTCCACAGGAGGATATGCAGGCGTAGGCCGTTTAAATTGCACTGCCTTTCATCCCACAAATCTAAATACCTATTGGGTAGGTGCTGCGTCGGGTGGCTTATGGGTAACTACCAATAATGGCACTTCCTGGACATGCCTTACCGACAACAATAATGCTCTTGCCGTCAGCGATATCGTTATTCCTTCCGATTTTGCCACTTCAAATACTATTTATATAGCCACGGGCGATAAAGATCATTGGGACAACCGAAGTGTTGGGGTGCTAAAATCTACAGATGGAGGCTCTACTTGGAACACAACAGGCATTAACTATAGCTTAGCCAGTGGTTCAATGGTCTACCGACTTTTGTTGGATCCCAACAACAACCAAATTTTAATTGCAGCCACCTCCAACGGAGTATTTAAAACTACTAACGGTGGCACCACATGGAATACTCTACTGAGCACAGCTTCTTTTATTGATATGGAATTTAAACCCGGCGACTTTAACACCCTATATGGTGCCACCACATCCGGAAGCATTTCTATTTCAACAAATGGAGGAAGCACCTGGACCCAAACTTTTAGTGATGTAAATGCCCAAAGAATGGAACTTGCAGTTTCGCCAAATCAATCTGCCTATTTGTATGCTGTTGCCGTAAACTCAAACAGTGGATTATATGGCATTTATAAATCAACAAATAGCGGAGCTACCTTTACTCAGGTTTTTAATGGAACAACTAAAAACTTATTAGGATGGTATGATGGAATTCCGGGTAATGATGACAGTGGTCAGGGCTGGTACGACTTATGCCTTGCCGCCTCCCCCTCTAATGCAAATACCCTTTTGGTTGGAGGAATAAATACCTGGCGATCATTAGATGGAGGGGCAAGTTGGAGCATGGTTAATCATTGGTATGGTGGCTTTGGAGCCCCGGCAGCTCATGCCGATAAGCACACACTAAAATTCCGCTCAAATGGTAGTTTGTTTGAATGCAACGATGGTGGCATATACATTTCAACTGACAATGGAACCTCCTGGATTGACAAAACCAATGGAATGGTGATTAGTCAAATGTATAAACTTGGAGTATCACAAACCTTATCAAACGAAGTAATCACAGGCTTACAGGATAATGGCACCAAACTCTTATCAGGAGGTGCTTGGTATGATGTTAAAGGAGGTGATGGCACTGAAAGTTTAATAGATTATACGGATGCTAATATTCAATATGGGACCTATGTAAATGGTCAAATCGACCGAACCACTAATCACTGGAACAGCGCTACCAATATTCAGCCTTCAGGCTCAGGTGATGGAGCATGGGTAACACCCTACATCATCGACCCTACAAATCCTTTAATCTTATATGCAGGTTATGCTGATGTTTGGAAAACAATCGACAGAGGCAGCACTTGGACACAAATATCTTCTATCAATGCTTCCTCAAAAATTCGTTCGATGGCAATTGCCCCTTCCAATACTCAGGTATTGTATGTGGCTGCACCATTAACCATTTGGAAAACTTCAAATGGAGGCACATCTTGGACGGATATCACAGGCACCTTGCCTTCAAACAATGGAGATATTACTTCAATTGCAGTTAAAAATGATGATGCCAATACCCTTTGGGTCACTATTGGAGGTTTCAATTCTGACAAAGTATATCAGTCTACTAATGGAGGTACAACATGGACTAATATTTCAGCAGGATTACCCCAGATTCCCGCATATTCAATAATTCAGAATAAACAATCCTCCCCCGAAGTTCAACTTTATCTCGGAACTGAGTTGGGCGTTTATTTCAAAAAAGGAACTGATAATTGGGTAGCATTCAACTTAGGCTTACCCAATGTCACTATAGGAGAACTTGAAATTTATTATGCATCAAATCCTCAGGCAAGTAAGCTAAGAGCAGCTACCTTTGGAAGAGGACTTTGGGAAACACCTGTTTATTACACAGCTATTCCAATGAGCTATATTTCAAGCACCACAACTCAAAACAATATAGCTGCCCTTGCTCCTACCCTTAACAATCAGGAGATAATCGGAGTTCAAGTTGTAGTTAGTGGAAGCTTATCTC
This sequence comes from uncultured bacterium, assembly GCA_903922465.1. Classification (GTDB taxonomy): domain Bacteria; phylum Bacteroidota; class Bacteroidia; order Bacteroidales; family CAIXTV01; genus CAIXTV01. The sequence goes on along the minus strand of CAIXTV010000167.1, from coordinate 34,851 downwards.
CTTTCAGTGCAACTTCATTTACTTTTAATACACTGGGAAGTACAAATCCAGCAACAGACATCTCTAATGCAAAACTTTTTTATTCCGGCTTAAACAATAGCTTCTCAACAGGGACTCAGTTTGGGAGCACCTACATTTCCCCAAACGGAACATTCATAATCACAGGAACTCAAACATTAAGCGATGGAATAAATTACTTTTGGCTAACCTATGATGTTCCAATAACCGCTACCCTGAATAATTTCCTTGACGGCCAATGCACTGCATTAACCATCGGAACAGTTAGAACCCCTACCATATCGAATCCTATAGGAAACCGTCAGATTGCCGTGACCTATTGTAATGCAGGTTCCAATATTTGTGATGAATATATTTCGAATGTTAGCATTGGAAGCATCAACAACACTTCTGCTTGCTCAACAAATGGATATGCAGACTATACAGCCATTTCAACAAATATTACTCAAGGAACTTCTCTCCCAATTAATATTGCTAACCCCATGCCTTATGCTCAAGACCATTGTGGAATATGGGTAGATTGGAATAACAATGGAGATTTTACTGATGATCTAGCAATTACGGTTAGTGGAAGTCCCGGTGGCGGACCCTATTCAGCTATTGTATCATGTCCTGCAAATGCTTTAGCAGGATTAAAGCGTATGAGAGTCAGGGTTCATTATAATGAAGAGCCAACCTCCCCATGTGGAATTTCCAATTATGGCGAAGTAGAAGACTATACAATAAATGTATTATCTTCTTGCACTCCCCCTTCGGCTCCATTAATTGGAACCATCCTTCAACCTACTTGCACAACCTCAACCGGAAGTGTCCAATTAAATGGGTTGCCTTCAGGCGGAAGCTGGACATTAACTAGAACTCCTGGAGGAACAACTACATCAGGCGCTGGAACTTCTACTACAATAAGCGGACTTTCTTCAGGGACCTATTCATTCACTGTCACCTATCCTGCATTATGCACTTCTTTAGCTTCAGCAAATGCATTAATCAATACGCAACCTTCAACTCCTGCCGCACCAACAGGTGCAGCTTTGCAGGTTTTTTGCTCAAATATTTCTCCAACAGTGGCTAATTTATCAGCAACAGGAAATGCGATAAAATGGTATGCAAGTGCAACAGGAGGTACTGCATTGGCAAGTGCTACAACCTTGCAAAATGGGAATCATTATTGGGCTACTCAAACAATTAGCTCCTGTGAAAGCACTGCCCGACTTGATGTGACAGCAACTATAAATACAACCCCTGCCCCTACAGCCAATTCAACTCAAAGTTTTAATTATGCAGCTAGTGTTGCCAACCTTCTTGCTTCAGGCACTAACCTTAAATGGTACGATGCTCCTGCAGGAGGAAATTTACTTTTATCAACAGTCTTACTGACTAATGCATTTACCTATTATGCAAGTCAAACACTTTCTGGTTGCGAAAGCCAAAATAGATCTGCTGTTACCGTGAGTATTTCACTTTATAAAACTGTCAATCTTCACTTGTATTTAGAAGGTTTGTTTAATAAGAGCACTTCTACTATGATAGAAGCTATGGATGGTAATACGAATCAACCCCAATGGGCTTCTGGAATAGCAGACAAAATCCAAATCGATCTTTTTCAGGAAAATTACCCCTACACTCCAATAGGAGTAAGTATCAGCGGTATTGATTTAAATACGAATGGTTCTGCTACTTTTCAAATATCCTCGTCACATAATGGCAATTACTTTATGAAAGTGAGCAACCGTAACCACTTAGCCACATGGTCGGCAATTGCTATTCCTTTTAATACAGAAACTGTTTATTATAATTTCAGCAGCGATATGTTGCAGGCTTTTGGAACTGATCCTCAGATGCAGCCAGTGCCTGGGAAATACGCATTCTATCTTGGTGATATTGACCAGGGAGGCTGGGTGGATACTGACGATTTCAACTTATTTGAACCTAATTTAATATTAGGTACCACTGGCTTCTTAAGCTCCGACTTTAATGGAGGAGGTTGGGTTGATTCTGAAGATTTCAATCTATTTGAACCCAGACTGACTTCAGGAGTAACCTCTCAATACCCTTAATTTTATAGTCTTAATTTAAAAACGATTTTTATTATATTCAAATTGCACTCAACCTTTAAATCCTACTGTGGAACTTAGAATGTATTCAAGGCTAAACAATTTAAATTAAATTTACCTTTTTAGATCAGCCAATCTTAACTGACATATTATGGACTTAAAATTAGCACCCATTTTTTCAATTCTACCCGAATTCATAAAAGTATAAACTTTTAAACTCCTTTTCCTAAAATGTCTTTTGTCCCAAAAAAAAACTATTTTTACGGCTTAATAAAAATCAATTCCATGAAAAAAATTTCTATTCTTTTATTCATAATGCTTTTTGCATTTGAAGGTTTTAATCAGAACCTTAATCAGCTTAATTCTATTGCTACAAGCAAAAACGGAACCGATTGGGTTAAGTTTAAAACCTCTACAAAAATTAAAGCTGATGCTTTAATGAATTCCTATCTTCAATTGTTCGGACTTAGGAGCAATGTTGATGTGATGAAACTTATCAAAACTACTAGTGACAAACTTGGACAAAGACACGACAAATATCAGCAAACTTATAAAGGAATTGTTGTTGAAGGAGCAGTCTACATTGTTCACTCTATTGATGGCCTAGCAAAAAGTTGTAATGGAAAACTCATCACAAACCTTGCTATTAACATCCAACCTACAGTTTCAAAGCAAAAAGCCATAAACAATGCCCTTACCTTCGTAAATGCGGAAAAATATATGTGGCAAGATGCTGGCTCTGAAGCACAACTTAAATCAATTAAAAACGATCCTAATGCAAGCTACTATCCTAAAGCTGAATTGGTAATTGTTGACAAGAAATATTCACATGATGCAAAGCTGTATCGCTTAGCTTATAAGTTAGAGGTTTACGCTTCACAACCCCTTAAAAAACTTTTAATATTTGTAGATGCTCAAACCGGAGCCATTTATCATAGCCTCAACATGCTGAAAAATTCTGATAAGCCTGGCACAGCGCTTACTCAATATGATGGAACCAAAACAATTATGATGGATTCAGTAAATTCTACTTCTTACCGTTTACGCGAAAACAGCAGAGGTAATGGCCTGTACACTTTCAGTTTAAATCACACACAAGTTTATACCAATGCCCTTGAAATTACTAGTACTTCCCCTTACTTTAGCACCGACAAGGTTGCAAACGAGGCTCATTGGGCAAGTGAAATGACATATGATTATTATTTCCAGAAACATGGACGCAATAGTTATGATAATGCAGGTGCTGCATTATATAGTTATGTACATTATGGAACTAATTATCTCAATGCCTTCTGGGACGGCACCAGAATGACGTACGGAGATGGCGGAACTAGTGGATATGGCCCTTTTACATCACTTGATGTATGTGGTCATGAAATTACTCACGGGGTGAGCGAAAATGAAGCAGGATTTGTATATCAGGATGAGCCTGGAGCCTTAAGCGAATCACATAGTGATATCTTTGGTACTTGCATTGAGTTTTTTGCCGACACTGCAGCAAACTGGACACTTGGCGAAGATCTTAATTCAACAGCCATGCGCTCACTTCAAAACCCTAAGCTCTTTTCACAACCCGACACTTATCATGGTCAGAATTGGAATTTCGATCCTAATAGTGATAATGGTGGGGTTCATGATAACGATGGAGTTGGTAATTATTGGTTTTATATGTTAGCAAAAGGAGATACAGGAACTAATGACAATGGATTTCATTATAATATTCATGGGCTTGGCATGGATACAGCTCAAGCAATTGCTTATCGTTCATTAACAACTTATCTCACTCCCTCTTCCCAATATCTTGATTGGTATTTTGCTGCGGTAGAAGCTGCAACTGACCTATATGGAAGTTGTTCTGCTGCTGTCAAGGAAACAGCCTTAGCTTGGTATGCTGCAGGGGTTGGATATCCACTTAGCAATACTGAAATTTTCCTACTGAATGTTACTTCTCCAACCACAGCTTGTGGTTTGAACAATGTAAATGTTGGTCTCGATATGTATTATGCAGGATGTGATTCAATTCTCACTCCAGGAAAAAAAATTGTATTAGCATATAAAATGGATAGCAATCCTATTATTTATGACACCTTAAGCCTTACTGCAAATTGGTATGGTGGCGACACGCTTCAGCACATCAGTTCTTTACCTTTTAATGTTTCCACCGTAGGAATCCATACTTTGAATTGTTGGGCCAAATTAGACGCCAATACAACTGTATTTACTGACAGTATCATCCAATATCAATTCACTAATATTCTGCTACAAAACGTAGATGTTGGACCAATAAAGATTCTCTCTCCAATATCAGGTTGTGGTTTGCAAAACGAAAGTGTTTCAATGAAGTTTAGTTTCTTTGGTTGCGATTCTCTTCCGGCAGGTGACACTATTCCTTTAAGTTACAAGGTTAACCTCCAACCTATTGTTACAGAAAATTACATCCTCAATGCTACCATGTTTCCTTATGACACGATAACTTATACTTTTATCACACAGGCAAACTTAAGCGCAGAGAATGGTTTAATTACGGTACAAGTTAAAACTGCTTTCCCCCTCGATACTTTTCTAACGAACAACACCCTCCAGACTTCAATCAGCAATCCTGTTTTTATGCTGGAAGATACTATCACTTTTGAAGAAACCAATCCCACCGATTTGTTTTATGTTTTAACAACAAACTACTCTCACGCTTTAGTTTCAACAACAGCGCACAATACAGGAGTGAAAGGTTTTCTGATGACAGGAGGAAATGCATTCGATTATTTAAATATCTTGGAATTTCCAGATGGGACTAACAATTGGCAGGTGAATGATTTCCTTTCTGCAAAAATAGGGTTTTGTGTGAACGCTTCCTCCTGGACTGAAGCCAGTCTTCGTTTCGATCTTAAACAAACCGATGGGGGAACAATTTACACTCAATACATCGGGGCTGGAGATTATACCAATTGCAGTAATCTTCGTGTTTTAGCAAATGGAACTCAAATGGGACCAGGCTTTAAACCTCTTACATCAGGAAGTGATCCTTTTAAAACCCATTATGTAAGTCTAAATACATATGCAGGAACACAGTTTAATCTTGAATTTGAAAGTCGATGCGTCTCAAAAGACACAACTGTTATGGGGTTTCCTATGAAGATGGACAATGTTTATCTCGATAACATTTGCATTACGGAGCATCCTCAGGGTTTTGAAGGAATTGATGACAATGTTTCTTCAGAATTTCTTGCTGAAGTTTTTCCTAATCCATTTACCGATTGGTATATGATTAATATGGAAAGTAAAGGAAAACAAACTTTAGATATTGCAATAACAGATGTGAGTGGCAGACTTGTTTCTTTTGAAAAACGTGAAGCAACCTTTGGGCATAATGCTTTTATTTTTAATAGTACTACCATTCAGCAAGGGGTGTATTTTATAAAAATACAAGGTAAACAAAACACCACTGTGCTAAAGATTATTAAGAACTAGTATGGAAAGATTTTCAGTATTTGACTAAAATTTACTGTTTGAATAGGGAGATTGTTCTATTGTAGAATAATCTCCCTTTTCAAATTTAAGGTAACCTGTAATAGCGATCATAGCAGCATTGTCGGTGGTAAATTCGAAAGGAGGAATATAGACCTTCCAACCCATTTGGTTGCCCTTATCCAATAAAGCTTTCCTCAAAGCAGAATTAGCAGAAACTCCCCCTGCTAAAGCAATTTTATTAACGCCTGTTTCATTAATTGCCTTCTCAATTTTGTGCATTAATACTCCTACAATAGCAAATTGCATTGAAGCGCATAAATCATTTAAGTTTGAAGTTATAAAATCAGCATCAGTCTTTAAATGATCTCTGATAAAATATAAAAATGAGGTTTTCAGGCCACTAAAGCTAAAATCAAGATTCTTAATTTGAGGCTTAGGAAAACCAAAACGCTTTGAATCACCCATAGCGCCATATTTATCAACTAAAGGACCTCCAGGATAAGGTAAACCAAGTATTTTTGCAGCCTTATCGAAGGCTTCTCCTGCCGCATCATCAATTGTTTTACCGATAAGCTTCATCTCAAAATAGTCGTTTACCTGCATTATTTGAGTATGTCCACCCGAAACTAAAAGACAAAGAAATGGGAAAGTTGGAAAATCGGGAACAATATCATCTTTTTGTATAAAATGAGATAAAATATGTGCTTGTAAATGGTCAACTTCTATCAAAGGCAGGCCTAAACCCAACGACATTGTCTTTGCAAATGTACTTCCAATTAATAATGACCCCAATAATCCTGGTCCTCTTGTGTAAGCAATTACATTTAAATCCTTTTTATCAATTCCAGCTTCCTTCATTGCTGTATCTACCACAGGTATAATGTTTTGCTGATGAGCACGAGAAGCAAGTTCGGGGACTACACCCCCATATTTCTCATGAACTTTTTGGTTTGCAATAACATTGGCAAGCAATTTGTTGTTAAGTAAAACCGCTGCAGAAGTATCATCGCAAGAAGATTCGATGCCAAGTGTAAGAATATTCATATTTTTGTACTAAATATCAAAAGTATTAAAAATTTCGCCAGAATAACGATTTATATTATTTCAGTCTTCATCGGGCTGCTGATAATATTATTTATTTTATTGAGTTTCAGCTCAGTGCAAACATGGATTGCCCAAAAATTTGCTTCCTATCTTTCTTCTGAACTTAAAACAGAAGTCCATGTTGGCAAATTTAAGCTCACTTGGGGACTCGAAATTGCTCTAGAGGATATATATATCAAAGACAGGCACTATCAAAACATGATAAAAGCCGATAAAATATATTTAAACCTATCTTCAATTTCGATAAATAAAAAACAGCTTAATATCAGAAGACTTTCGTTTGATAAAATTTCGATTTCAGCTATTAAATACGTTAACGATTCTACTTTTAACTTTCAATTACTGAGCGACTATTTTTCTTCAAAAGATACAACTACACAAAAGCCATGGGAAATTAAATGTAGTGCTATTTCAATCAGAAATTCTTCATTCCTTTTACAAGATAAAAACCTTCAAATACTTCCTGTCCCAAAATCTATTGATTTCAACAATCTTTCTCTTCAAAATATTAACACAACCATCAGTGATTTAAGCTTTAGTAACGATTCAATTCAAGCAATTATTCAATTTTTTTCGTTTAATGAGCGCTCTGGATTTTCAATAGTAAAATTATCTTCAGGTTTTCTTTTAGATAAAACGGGTATTTCCTTAAATTCCTTGAAATTATCCACACATAACTCTTACTATTCTGGCTCTTATGCTATGAAATATAATTCAACTAAAGACTTTAATGATTTTCTGAATAAAATTTCATTGGAAGCTCATATTGAATCTGCAAAAATCAATCTTAAAGACATCTCATTTTTCTCAAAAGATCTTTGGGGAATGGATAATAATTTAGCTGTTGAAGGCAATGTAACAGGAACTATCAGTAAATTAAAAATTGCTGATTTAAAATTGAGGTATGGGAAGTCTACTTTCTTTTCAGGCAAGGTACAACTTACCGGTTTGCCCAATATTGAAGAGACTTATATCAATCTTAAAGTTAAAGAGTTTTTCACTTCAATGTACGACATCGATCATTTTCATCTTCCAGGAATTAATAAAACGCTTAATATCCCCAAAGAGCTTAGTAGCTTTGGAAATATTGTTGTTGATGCTAATTTTACAGGATTTTATAATGATTTTGTTGCCTATGGTAACTTCAATACCGATGCAGGTAACTTTAAAACTGACATTTCCTTAAAGCGTAACAAGAAAAACGGCCTAATTGAATATAATGGAAAACTTGATGCAAGGAAAGTGCAGGCAGGTAAGTTATTGATTGAGGGAAGTAAGTTTGGAACCCTCGATTTTAGTTTAAATGTCAACGGTTCTGGGCTTAATGAGAATAATGCCGTTATTAAATTCAAGGGCAATATCGACTCTCTTAATTTTAATAATTACTGCTATTCCCATTTCGACATTGAAGGAGAGCTTAATCAAAAAATATTTAGAGGTAACATTGTTTTAAAAGATCCAAATGCTGACTTAAACTTCAATGGAAGCATCAATTTTAAGGAAAAAATCCCCGATTACAACTTTAATGCATTTATTAAAAACACCCATTTAGGAAAACTCAATTTCATTAATAATGACTCTAACTCTGTATTAAACACGGAGTTTAAGTTTGATTTATCAGGCAGCAATTTAGATAACCTTGTTGGCGAAGCACAGATATTAAATACCTCTTATAAGAAAGTTGCTAACACTTATTATATGAATAAGTTTGTTGTAAATTCGTCATACGACCTCGATACTAATAAGAACTTTAAGGTAAGATCTGATTATGTGGATGCTGATTTCATGGGAAAATTCATTTTCAAGGACTTATTTAATTCTTTTATTAAGTTTATAGACGGTTATATCCCTTCTTTTATGGTTAATCGCTCAATTGCCTTGCAAAATGGTGTTGAACAGCATCTAAAATTCAATGTTCTGTTAAAGAACACCGATTCCTTGTGCAAACTGTTTATTCCAAGCCTGACCATAGCACCTAATACAGAGCTTGGCGGGAAATTTAATTCGACTGACTCAAACTTCTCATTTAATTTAGTATGTAAATATATAAAGTTCAACAACTATCTCATCGATAATCTGCAACTTAGCGGCAATACGCTTTCCAGTTGCTTTTCTATAAAAACTAATGGAGAACGCTTATTACTTAATAAAAATGTTTTATTCGACAGCATTCAAATCGCTGCTTTAGTGAAGACAGATAGTGTGAGTTTTGGCATTAATTGGACTGACATGGATACTATCGACAGAAATATTGGCAAAATAAATGGCAATATTGTGTTTCCTGCCTCTGGTAAGTATGTTTTTAGTCTCAATAATTCGGCTATTACGCTTAAAGACAGTATTTGGATTACTAACAACGACAATTTCATCAGCATCGATAGCAATTCCATCCTTTTTAACAATGTGAATTTATCGCATAATAATCAAAAATTAAGCCTTTTCGGAGAAATCTCACACAATCCTGACAAAGCTCTTAAAGTAAGTTTCACTAATTTTGATTTATCTGACTTTGATAAAGTAATAAGTCAGGAAAGCGCTGACTTAGATGGAATTATGAATGGAACTTTGGAAATGTATAAGCTCTACGCAACCCCCGATTTTATTTCTAATTTGCGAATAAAAAACTTTGGGTTTAATGGAGACAGACTTGGCGATGCTATTATCAACTCAAAATGGGATAATCAAAAAAATGCAATCTTTGCAAATCTCGAAATCATATATATGGGTAATTATACTGAAAATAAACCAATTAAAGCTCAAGGTTATTTTTATCCTAATTCAGAAGGAGAGAACTTTGATTTCGATATTTATCTCGAAAACTTCAAACTTAAAGCTATTCAGCATTATGTTAGAAGCTTTAGTTCGTCTCTTGTTGGGAAAGCGAGTGGTAAATTGCATTTAGGCGGTAAAACAAGCCACCCTGAATTGACTGGAAAGGTTATGCTTCAGAGGACTATTATGAAAATTGACTATACGAACACAGAATATAACTTTGCAGATGAAATAAGTCTTTCGCCGAACAGCATTAATTTCAATAATATTGTAGTTAGCGACGATTTTGGCAATAAAGCCACTGTAAACGGGAAAGTATTGCATAATGGGTTCACAAATTTCGCCTTAGATCTTACCATTGAACCTCAAAAGTTTTTAGCTTTAAACACCAATAGTTCATTAAATTCAAGTTTTTATGGCAAAGTGTTTGCATCAGGTAAACTAAAAATTAAAGGTCCAGTAGAAGATTTGGTTATTCAGGCAACAGGCTATCCCAACAAAGGAACTTTGTTTGTAATTCCCATTGGAAGTGATGGTTCGCTAAAGGAAAACAATTTCATTTCATTTGTCAATAAGCAAATGCCCGTAGAAATTGACAGTGAATACATTAACACTTCCGACATTAGTATGTTTTTCGATTTGCTGGTGAATGAAGATGCGAGTATTCAAATAAATTTCGACCCTCAATCGGGGGGAACTTTGAAAGCAAATGGTGAAGGAGATATAAAAATTGAAGTTCCCAAGAAAGGACCTTTTCAAATGTCAGGCGAATATGTGATAAATGATGGCGATTACTACTTTAACCTTCAAAATATCATCAATAAAAGGTTTAAAATCGAAAAGGGAGGCTCTATTAAGTGGAATGGCGACCCTTATGATGCTGATATCAATATAAGGGCTAAATATCGCACCAAAGTTTCCTTGAGTGATATCGCTAAGGGAGAAGATTCAAGCATTTATTCGAAACGTATTCCTCTTGAAAGTGTGCTTGCCCTCAGTGGAAAGCTATCGAATCCGACCATTAAGTTCAGTTTCAACTTGCCAAATAGCGATAATACCGTGAAATCTTTTGTTTTCGATGCCATCGACACCACAAACGATCAGGAGATGTTACGTCAGACCTTTTCCTTATTAGTAATGAATCGTTTTATGCCCACTGCCAACAGTAAAACTACCAATGCTTTGGGTACAGGGATGGAAGTTACGTCTACCGAAATAATTTCTAACCAACTAAGTAACTGGCTTTCGCAAATCAGTAAGGATTTCGACATAGGGGTTAAATATCAGAGTGGCGATAAACTTTCTAACGAGGAACTTCAGGTGGCTCTTTCCACTCAGTTGTTTAACGACAGGGTGATAGTGGATGGCAATGTGGGTTTTGGAGGGGGAACCACCGCTACCCTGCCTGGAAAACAAACAACAAGTCAAATTGTTGGTGATGTTCAAGTGGAAGTCAAGATTACTCAGGACGGAAGGTTTAGGGTTATTGTGTTTAACCGCGCAAATAACAATTTATTGAATTACAATACTTCGCTATATACTCAAGGTGTGGGACTTTTTTATCGGAGAGAGTTTAATCGCCTGAGTGAACTATTCAGGAAAAGTCAGAAACAAATAAAAATTCAGGACGAATAACTGATTTATTATTTGCTCAGAAGATATTTTAAGGCTAAGTGCCTTTTCCTCCTAAGAAAGAAATAAAAACTTTCATTGTTTTTATAATCTGCAAAATTAAAACATCTTACATTGGTTAATTTAATGTTGATTTCATACTGCCCTAGAGTATAATTGACAAAATGGTTGCTAATTTCTCTAAGAAAAACGAAGGACAATCTTAATTGTTGGAATATTGCACTTCAGCCTGCAATGGCGAATCAAAACTAAGTGGCCTTCTTTTCAGTATTCCTTAGACATATCAAAAAAAAATTCAAAACAATATGTTAGAACTTCGGATACAGAATATATATTTACTTATTTGAATTTCAATTTGAACCTTAAAATGACTTTGAATAAACATATTTTATCATTTAATATTCAGTATATATATGATTACTTATTTCAACTAAATATTTTATTTCGAATTTATCTTTTTTTGAAGATCTTTTAAGTCACCCGATTTAAAATTATAAGATATCCCAGCATAGGTTGAATATATCATTTCGCCTGTCTGTGAGTTTATCACACTAATGAATTTATCGGTGCAACTTTTCACATAAATCAAATAATAAAAAGGAGAACTTTCATTTAAAATCTTATCATTTAATTCGGAAGTGCTTAAGAGTTTATATTTAGCTTTATAATCCTCAAAAATATCCTTTTCATCAAACTCATTCGATTCATCTCCAGTGAAATTATTGAATTTATTCAACACATAATGTGGAACATACAGAGTTTGATTAGATAATTCTTTAATCTCTTTCATATTATAAGTTTCAGAATAAAGTTTGCGTTCTTTTCCTTTATTCAAAAGGTCGGTCATGAGCAAAAGATAGTTTTTCAATATCCCCGGACTCCAATTATTGATGTGCCCCATGCCATCAAAATCTACTTTCAGAAGTTTATCGGGAACTTGTGTCGTTGAGAAATCAGTAAATAATTCAATTCGTGCTAATTGTATTTTATCTCCTGGCCCCAGTCTCACTCTCTTCTTATCCCCTTTAAAAAACTTATCTACAATGGTCCAAAATTCAAAATACACATGAGTAGATTGATGATTAACTCCTCTGCTGTATCCCGAATTACTCCAAGATTCACGGTAATAATTCTTTTCAATATCGCCATATGTCAGAAAAGAACTATTGGGTTCAAAATGATTCTCAATTTCTGAGAATTTGATAAACTCGATTTTCGAAAGTGTCCAGCAACTCTTAATAGCATCAATAAAAGGCTGGGCTTTTACAGCATTCGGATCTTTCATGGCAACATAAGTAGTCCCATTTTTAATCTTGGCAAAGTCTTCAATATTAGTTATTGAAACCTGACCTTGTGCCTTATACAGAAATGTAATGCAAAACAGAGCAACAGTAACAACAGTAAGAGTTTTAGATTTCATAAAGTTTTATTTGTGTTCAAAGATATATAATATTTAATTTGCTGAACATTTTTTTAATGAAAAACCTATTTCAACTATCTCTCACGAAAATGTCATTAAATTAAAAACCATAATATGTAGGATAAAGCCTTTTGAAATATTAAATTGATACAAAAGCTATTGATTACAATGCCAAAATGAAATTACCAAGCCAACTACTCTTTTCAAAACGCCCGTACCTATTGGACATTATCTCACTCATACGCCAGATATCAGTTAATAATGTTAATTTTACACTCCAAAATTAAGACCCATGCACCTATTTTTTTCTTCAGATATTGGTTACGGCGAATACTTTCTCAACGAAGCCGAATCGAGGCATTGCATAAAAGTTCTGCGACTCGAAAAAGGAGACACCGTTTGGCTTACCGACGGTAAAGGCAATTTATTTGAATCTACAATTACCGATAATAATATTAAACAATGCAGATTGGACATTATTAAAGTTCATTCGCAACAAAACCAAAGTAGTTTTAGCCTGCATATTGCCGTATCCTATACCAAAAACCCCGATCGCTTTGAATGGTTTGTTGAAAAAGCTACCGAGATTGGCATTCAACACATCACTCCCCTCCTATGCGAACGCACCGAACGTATAAAAATCAAAACCGAAAGGCTTGAAAAACTCTTAATTGCTGCTTTGAAGCAATCGCATCAAACCTACCTTCCAACACTCCACCAAGCCGAAACATTTCTTTCGTTCGTCGGCAACAAAGAAGCCACAAGTAACAGATATATTGCTTATTGCAACGACACCGATTCTATTCAACACTTAAGCAAACTATATCCCGCTGGCAGTGATCTAATAATTTTAATTGGTCCTGAGGGTGACTTTACCGAAAAAGAGATTAATTTTGCAATAGAAAATCAATATAAACCCATCAGTCTTGGCAATAACCGTTTGCGTACCGAAACTGCAGCTTTATATGCTTGTACTTGTATCAATCTTTTAAATCAAATGAAGTGAAATTTCTTATAAAAACCCTAAATATTATTGTTTTCCTGCTTCTTATCTTTCCATTATTATCAAAATCGCAGGGAAGTTTTCAGATTGCTCTTTTAAAATATAATGGAGGGGGCGATTGGTATGCAAATCCAACTTCTCTCACCAACCTTATTGCCTTTTCCAACAAAAACAACAACACCAGCATCAAACCCAATTATGCAACAGTTGAGCCTGGTAGCAACGAAATATTCAATTATCCTTTCGTGCATATGACAGGCCATGGAAATGTAAATTTCACTGCAAAAGAAGCTTCAAACATGAGAAATTACTTATTAGCAGGCGGATTTCTACATATTGATGATAATTATGGTCTCGATAAATTCATTCGTCGCGAGATGAAAAAAGTTTTTCCCGAACTCGAATTTGTTGAATTGCCATTCAGTCATCCTATTTATCATCAAAAGTATCCTTTTCCAAACGGATTACCTAAAATTCATGAGCATGATGGTAAGCCCGCACAGGGTTTCGGTTTGTTTTATGAAGGCAAACTGATTTGTTTTTATTCATATGAATGTGATTTAGGAGATGGCTGGGAAGATTATGCTGTGCATAAAGATTCGGAAGCCACTCGTCTAAAGGCCTTTCAGATGGGAAGTAATTTACTTCAATATGTTTTCACAGGTAGTGAATAAAACTTAATGCCAAAGCTTTCTAAAGACTATTATCTGCAAACCGATGTGGTTTATCTTGCAAAAGATTTACTTGGAAAAACTCTTTTTACCTTATTCGATAGCCAATTAACTGGTGGTATTATCACCGAAACAGAAGCTTATGCTGGAATCACCGACAAAGCTTCCCATGCCTATGGCAATCGTCGCACGAAAAGAACAGAAATCATGTATCATGCAGGTGGCGAAGCTTATGTGTATCTATGTTATGGAATGTATTCTTTATTTAATGTCGTAACAAATATAGAAGGTGTTCCTCATGCCATTTTAATAAGGGCTATTAAACCTGTAGAAGGAATAGCAGAAATGGAAAGACGAATCAATAAAACAATCAAATCTGATAAAACTACCCAAGGACCAGGTAAACTAAGCAGGGTATTAGGTATTCATTACTCACATAGTGGAATTTCTTTGGCAGGGAACAGCATTTGGATTGAAGATAACAACCTTCGTCTGAACGACTCTCAAATTATTACAAGTCCACGCATTGGCATTGATTACGCGAAGGAAGACGCCCTCCTTCCATATCGCTTTGTTGCCACATTGTAATCTCCGCGGTTCAACTTCTCTCCCAAGAAGAGATATTTCATCAAAATATTTATTTCTTTGTTTAAAATGAAAAAACAATATATTTGTCGCCAAATAATAAACATTTTAAACTAAAATCAATCAAACATGAATGCACGAACTTTAAGTAAATTCTTACCCATCACCCTTCTACTTATGCTCTTTTCATCTCTCATTTTTGCTCAGGGACTTGCAGAAAACATTCCTTCGGCTATTATCGACGATCAACGCTACAACCGTGCAATTCATATTATGGTAATGCTCTTGGTTGGCTTCGGTTTCTTAATGGTTTTTGTTAGAAAATATGGCCGTTCGGCTCTAACTGCTACCTTCTTGCTTGTAAGCACTGCCCTACCTATGTATTTACTTCTTAAAAGCACAGGTATTACTGGGTTTGCTGAAGATGAAATGACAGCTTTGATATTGGCAGAATTTGCAGCAGCCAGTTTACTTATTACTGCAGGGGCTGTTTTAGGACGATTAAAAATGCCGCAATATATTTTATTAGGTTTGATTTTTGTTCCTTTTTATATGTTGAACGAATGGATAGTTTTGGGGGGAGGCTTTGGACTCATTGATGCAGGAACCGTAGTAGACACAGGCGGGTCTATTGTTATTCATGCCTTTGGAGCCATCTTTGGCTTGGGGGTTGCACTAACCATGACCACCAAACAAGAATTTGAAAAAACCATAGAGGCAGATGCTACAAGCGATAGATACTCGATGTTGGGAAGTATGATGCTTTGGATTTTTTGGCCCAGCTTCTGTGCAGCTTTAGTAACTCCAGCACAAATGCCACACACTGTTGTGAACGTAATCCTTGCATTGTGTGGTTCTACTCTAACTACTTATATTTTCTCTGTTTCATTGCGTAAAAAGATAAACATTGCCGACATCGCTAATGCAGCACTTGCAGGAGGTGTTGCCATTGGCTCTACTTGTGCTACGGCTTCTCATTCAATGGCGGCTATTATTGGCATAATGGCTGGTGGACTTTCAACTTTCGGCTTTGCAGTTATACAATCGAAACAACAAAAATGGATGAAATTGATCGACACTTGTGGTGTTACCAATCTTCATGGACTCCCAGGTTTAATGGGTGGTGTTGCCGCAGTATTTATTGTGAAGGGCATTGATATGCAAGGACAAATGCTTGGAATTCTCATTACTATTGTATTAGCTTTTATTACAGGTTTAATTACAGGAAAAATATTACCTATTCTAGGTCGCAAAACAGAAGCTTATGAAGATTCTGATGAGTTTATGGATGTTGAAGATTAATTCCCCAATATGATATTCAAAAAAAATCTCCATTAGAAATAATATCTAATGGAGATTTTTTTTTATTTATTTTATAGCTTAAACAACTCCGTCGTCGTAAGCTTTTTCACCATGTAGGCCTTCATCGAGACCCATTAATTCTGTTTCTTCACTTACTTTAACTGGAGTAATCATGTTTATGATTATCAACATCAAATAGGTAAAAATGAATGCATAAATTGAAGCAGCAGCAACAGCAACTATTTGTTTTAATAAGAAAGATGAGCCTCCACCAAATAGCAAACCATCAGCACCTGCTGAATTCACAGCTTTTGATGCAAACACACCCAATAAAATAGAACCTAACACGCCTCCAATTCCATGGACACCCCATACATCGAGTGCATCATCCCATTTCATTTTGTTTTTAAAATATACTGCATAATAGCATAGTAAACCTGCGGCCGTTCCGATTATTGGCGATGCCCACACCGGCACAAAACCGGCACATGGCGTAATTGTTGCCAAACCCGCAATAGACCCTGTTAGCAATCCAACAAACTTGGGCTTTCGTTCGTGCGACCATTCGACAATCAACCAGGCAATAGTTGCAAATGAAGCAGCAATGTCTGTATTAATAAACGCTATGGAAGTAACAAAATCAACTGCAACTTCACTTCCGGCATTAAATCCATACCATCCAAACCATAATAATCCACTACCAATTGCAACAAGAGGAATACTATTTGGAGTTGATTTCCTATCAACACGACCTTTCACATAAAACACTGAAGCTAAAGCAGCAAAACCGGCTGTGGCATGAACAACAATACCTCCAGCAAAGTCAAGAACACCCCATTCAGCGAGAAGTCCACCACCCCAAATCATATGAACGAATGGGTAATAAACAAATATCTGCCAAAAAGTCAGGAAGATAATGTAAGCTTTAAAGTTAATACGGTTTACAAAAGCACCTGTTATAAGAGCAGGAGTAATAATAGCAAACATCATTTGATAAGCTAAAAATACAAACTCTGGTATCTTTCCATTCGAATACATAGAAGTTGGAGTAATGCCATTTAGAAAAGCTTTTTGAAGATCGCCAATAACTGCGCCTTCGCCGCCACTAAAGCAAAGAGAATAACCGAAAATCACCCATAATACGGTAGTCCAACCCAAAGAGAAAAAACTTTGAATCATAATACCTAAGATGTTTCGTTTTGTGGCTAAGCCACCATAGAAAAATGCTAAGCCCGGAGTCATAAGCATAACTAAGCTTGTGGCTAAGAGCATAAAACCTGTTGAACCTGTGTCTAACATAATGTTTAATTATTAAATGAATATAAAAAGATTGATTTGTGTTTAAAGGGTAACTCCTAATACAAAATACACATTGGAGATTTGAGGATTAAAGATTAATGAAGCTTTCAATGGCAATTCGAAGTCGTTGGTAAGTTTAATTTTGCGATATCCGGTTATTCCTAAGTTTACTATTCCTGCGCCATCACCATATGCACCAGCTGTAGGAGTGAAACCTGCAAATAAATCAAGGCTATTTTCATGAATTTTAATTGTGTAACCCGCTTCGAAATAAGAGGAATAATAACTTTGGTCGGTAGTGTCTTTTTTAAGATCATATCCCCAACGCTTATCGTTGCCATAAACGAATGCACATCCCATTAACCAAAGTGGAAATTTATCTCCACCTTTATACATTAAGCATCCTTCGAAGGTATGAGCCGTTTTCTTATCATCATATATAAAATAACGGGTATCGGGTGCTGAAGCACTCCCATTAAGTGAAGGAATGTAATAATCAGTAAGCATCAACGAAAATTTCTTAATAGTGTATTTAGCATACAAATCCACTTCTTGATAAAAACTATTGGTTGCGATTGAACCCCAGCAACCCAATTCGAAATTAGAAATAGAAAGTGAAACATAAGGCTGAATTGCAGGAGAATTTCCAAAGTCAGTTCCTCTGAAAATATACCGGCTCATAATGTCAGCACCAACATTTAACTTTACTTGCGAACAGCATGTTTCTTTACTTTTGATTGAATCGCTCGCTATGTTGTTTTGCGATTTCGAATTAAAGCTTGATAAAAAAAGAAATAGAAAAAATAAGGAAAATCGAATTGTTTTTGTCATTGAATTATCGGTATTTAAATTTGAGGCAAAAGTAGACCCGTATTATAATGCTTGCAATAGGATAAAACTTGAAATTTTATTAGGGAATATTTCGAGAGAATAGGTAATTTACCTAATTGATTTTAATTAGAAAGGAGTTGTAAAAATTGATTTGATAATTTCGATAAACTAGTTTTCATTTTAGAAGCTTGCATAATAAAAGATGACAAACTTCCCTTTTAAAATTATAAGCCATCATTAAAAGACCTTGAATTAAAATGAATTAGAGATTTATTAAATACCCAATACAGCTATTACAGTTAAGTATGATGTAAGTATTTTCACTCAATCTACAATCGCAGATAAGGATGAAACACGTGTTTGCATTGCGGTGCCAATCGCAACCTTAGTAAAAACAACTGTTTTGATAGCGGTGCCAATCGCAACCTTAGTAAAAACAACTGTTTGGATAGCGGTGCCAATGGCAACCTTAGTAAAAACAACTGTTTGGATAGCGGTGCCAATGGCAACCTTAGTAAAAACAACTGTTTTGATAGCGGTGCCAATCGCAACCTTAGTAAAAACAACTGTTTTGATAGCGGTGCCAATCGCAACCTTGGCAAAACAAGTCCATTCTATTGCGGTGCCAATCGTAACCTTGGCAAAACAAGTCCATTCTATTGCGGTGCCAATCGCAACCTTAGTAAAAACACCTGTTTGGATAGTGGTGCCAATCGCAACCTTAGTAAAAACACATGTATGCATTGTGGTACCAGTCACAACCGAAAATAAAACACTTTCTTTATCACCAGCTTATTTTAGTAAATTAAGCAAGATTAATAATTGAAATTAAAATAGGAAAACAAGAAAGCTTATTAATGCTTATTAATCAATATGTGGTTTAATTTAAGGAAGGATATAGTGCATTTGACAATTGAATCGACTCTTGCATGCACCTTAAAGTTACTATTCACTTTACACTTCAATAATCTTGTTTTTAACTGCATATAAAACCATTTCGGCAGTGTTCTTTAGTTTTAACTTTTGCATGATGTTGTTTTTATGGCAATCGACAGTTTTTGTGCTAATAAATAATTTATCGGCAATTTCCTTATTGCTTAAACCAATTGAAGCATTTTTGAGAATTTCAATTTCCCTTTGAGTTAGTGATTTATTCTCCATCAAATCATGGTCTGTTTTATAATTGCGGATATAGTTCTTCATGAAATTATCAGAAACCGATTTGCTGTAATACTCCCCTCCATTATAAATTATTTCAATGGCTTCGAGCAATTCTTCTTTTGAAGTATCCTTTGGCAAGTATGCCTTGGCGCCTGCTTTAATAGCATTAATAACAAACTCCTCGTTGGTATGCATCGATAAAATCATAATCCTAACATCGGGATATAATTCAGATATTTGCCTGCAAACATCTATGCCCGATATACCTGGCATTGTAATATCTACCATAATAACATCGGTTTGCTGCGATTTAAGCATCTCTAATAGCTCAAGCCCACACGATGCTTCACCAATTATATCGATGAATTCCACATCGGATAGCAATGATTTAATGCCATCGCGAAAAATCCGGTGATCATCAACCAACACTAATTTAATTTTAGTCATATCATAAGGGGTATTGCAATTTCTATTTGAGTTCCTTTTCCCAATTTGGAGTAAAACCGGCATTCGCCTTTCAAAAACTTCACTCTTTCTTTAATATTCATAATTCCATTACCGTTTGTATCAGTTTTCTCAAAATCAAAGCCCTTTCCATCATCTTCGATAGTAAGAAAAACGGAGTTTTGACTATAAAACATACTTATCAAAACATTATTAGCCGCCGAATGTTTGATGATATTATTGATAGCTTCCTGACTTATTCTAAACAAATATATCTGTAAACTTGAAGGCAGTGTTTCGGGAATGTTATCACTAGTGAATCTTATTTCAATGCCCGTGTTTTTGCTTGTTTCCTCGCAAAAGTTTCTCAATCCCTTTTCTATGCCAAAAGTGGCGAGAATTGGTGGCATCAAATCATTTGAAATATTTCTGATTTCTTGAATAATTTGTTTTAAAAGCTCCTGAGTTTCGGTAATAATGATTTGTTTCTTTTCATCGTTGGCGGTCTTAGTTTGCTCAAGCTTAATGTTTGCAGTTAAAATAGATTGCCCCAAACTATCATGAAGATCTCTTGCCAATCGTTGCCTTTCCATTTCCTGTCCGTCGAGCAGCGAACTTATCCTTTTAGTTTTTGCATCTTCAATTTCTTCCGATTGTTTCTTCAATCGGACAACCATATTGTTAAAGGTATCGGTTAGCATCCCCAATTCATCCTGAGAGCTCACTTTTAGCGCCACATCATACTTCCCATCCCCTATTTGCTCACTTGCTTTTTGTAGTTTTTTCAGAGGAGCTGTAATTCTTATTGACAGCAAAAAGGCTAATACAAAAACACTTGCCGCAATAATAATACTTATAAGCAAAATACTGTTTCGAATAGAATACACAGGGGTCATTGCCTCAATTTCATCAATTTCGGCTATAATTGCCCATTGCAAACCCTGTATATTAACCTTGCTGAAAGAACTTAAACATTTAATATCACGATAATCTTGAACGATTTCAACTCCAGTTTTGCCACTAAAAGCATTGATAACCGATTCGGAAGATACTTTAATATTAAGAACAGCATCAATCTTAAATCTTGAATTGCTTCTCATCAATGAATCGTTACTTACCAAATACGTTTCTCCTGTATTTCCAAGACCGTTATTTTCAGTATGCTCAAACATAATCTTATTTATTGCTGCTATTGGAATTTCAAGCACAATAAAACCAATTGTTTCATTAAACTCATTCAGAACAGGATTCCCAATATGAATGTTCTTATTTGATATGGAGATGTCTTGAATTACTGTTTTTTTCGAAGATTCTATTTCCCTGCAAATCCCTTGAATGTTTTCGTAATACGATTGTTTTCCTACTGAATTAGAATCCGTCTTAGAGGGATTTAAATTAAAATTATAAATTATTCCACTTGAGTTTACAACATATAAATTCTGAAAATAGCCATAAGGACTTATAAAAAGCTTAAGATAAGAATCAATTTGGTCCTGACTTATGCTTACAAGAATAGTCTTTTTCGGATTTAAATCATTGATGATACTTTTTATCTCCTTCGACTTCGAAATAAGATTAATATCTCTCTCGCGATCGAGAAAAAACTGCTCAATTCGATTTTTCTTTTCCAATCGAAGCGAAATCAATTGGTCAAACGTACGGTTTAATAAGGCTTTTTTAGCAAAGTAATAGGAATATGAACCCACTAAAATAATCGAAACAGTTCCGATTAATACGAAGTAAAATATTAGTTTCTCAGTAATCGAAATGTTTTTCATTTATTAAACATTAAGCTATCAAATATTTGAGTTTTATGTATTGAAAATTAGCTTGAGAAAACTAAGCATTGTTCTCATAACTTAAACTAAAAGTCATCCTTAAAGAAGGAATAAATACGATATTTTCATTAAATGAAAATTAAGTGATCTGTATTAAAGCTCGCTTTTTAAAATAGCAAGTTGATTAATCACCGGATTGGCATAAAGCTGTAAGAAGAATTGTTTTATGAGTGGATTTTTTTCTCCTGTTAAAGCAATTTTTTTATGAAAGTATTGAATAAATGAGTCTTTATCCGATTCGGTATAATATGAATTGAAAGTATTATCCTCGTAAAGTAAATCGTATGCAATATAATTATTCGGGAAAAGTCTGTAATTGCGATAGATTTCAAAGTCAATCAATCGGGCTAATTCTTTAAGCTTATCATTAACCGAAAGTGATTTTTTAATTTTTTTCAGTTTAGTATTCATTAAATTCCCAACAGCCAAATGAATTCTACCCTTAAATTGTTTAACCCCCGTAATGATGCTATTGAGGTCTTCGCCAGGCTGTTTGATATAGTTTCCTTTAATACTTTTAAAAGTCTCAAGAACTTTTAAATGATCACATGGTTCGAATTCATAATTAATAGAAAGAGGCACAATGTTTAGATTAGCAAAATCAATAACTGAATCGCAATTAATAAACAACATCTTCAATAAACCTGGCTGAGTGAGGTCGTTTCCATCTTTTGTTCTTCCATTGCGTTGAGCAATCCAAATCGAAGAACGGTTAGTAGAAATGGTTTCTCTAATATATGCTGAAAGCTTTAATGCACTCTTATATAAGTCTTTCACACTACCATCACGCATCACCGTTATGGTCTTATTTATTTTCGCTACCTCTTTTATTACTTTTGACTTTAACAAATTATCACCAATAGCCGTTTCAGTAGTATTAAATCCTAGGTTGTGAAGTATGGTTTCAAAAAAAGTTGAATCCAGCACTATATCCCTATGATTAGAAATAAATAAATACGATTGAGTTTGCTTTAGTTTTTCAAAGCCTGAGAATGTGATTCCTGAAGTAGTATCATCAATAATCTTATTAACCCCAGGTAGAATAAAGAGTCTTTGAAATTCATCAATTGAGGTAAGCATGGAAGCCTGTGCCTCTAGAGTAGACATGGACACTCCTGGCATGAAGATTTCATACATCCGTCGTATGGTTTGCAATTTCGATAATTTACGAAACACTTCGTAAACTTCTTGCAAATTGTAGGGTCTTATATCGTCATAATTCATACTCATTTCAACTTTTCAATATAGGGTGTAAAAGTAAAAAAAATAATTATTTATTCACCTTTATTAATTCGATTATCAATAAAAGTTATTGCCTTTCTACTCATTTCGGCAAATTGCATTTTCAAAACAGCCTCAACACTTTCGAATTTAATGACGGGAGCTACACGCAATTTTGCTCTAAAATAGTCTTTTATCTTTTTTTCTAAATTTCCAGAAGGCGATTCACATCCAATGTGCAACAATATTTCATCGGTACCGATTTCATTAGTATACACTTCCACCAAATAACTTGAAACTTCTTTAATGTTGTTCAAGATGTCGAAAAGTGCTGGAGGATATAATGTCGTTCCTTTAAATTTTATCATTTGTTTCTTCCTTCCAATGATTGGACCTATTCGCAAAGTAGTTCTTCCACATAAGCAAGGAGCAGAATGAAAATTGCAAATATCGCCAGTTTTAAATCTTAATAAAGGCATACCTTCAACTCCTAGTGTAGTTATAACCAATTCGCCCATCTCACCTTCTGCTACTTGTAGATCATTCTCATCAACAAATTCGGTAATGAGTAGTTCTGGATGATGATGACCTCCAAGTCCTTGACCACATTCAGTGAAACCACCTTCCATCTCAGTAGAGGCATAAGTTGAATACAGTTTAATATTCCACTTTTCAAGAATACGTTCAGCAAGAGTATTAAGGGAAAAATCAGGATTACGTAATGATTCACCAATACAAACTGCTTTTTTCACAGAAGAATTCCGAAAATCTATTCCATTTTCTTCAGCATAATCAATCATTTTCAAAATAAAAGATGGCACCGTTATCAAAGTGTTTGTTTGAATGCGATGGATTGTGTCCCATTGCAATTCAGATATACCTGAACCAACACGCACAAGCCCTGCTCCCATTTTACGTATCCCTAAGAAATAAGCCAAACCAGCCATAAAGCGTCTATCAATTGTTGTGATAAGTTGGTAAATATCATCCGCACTGCCGTCTGCACAACAAAACGAAATGTATTCGCAATATGCAAGTCGTTCTAAATCATGGTCGGTTAATGCAAAAGTTACAGGTTCGCCTAAAGTACCCGAGGTGGTTACGTAATCAATTATCTTCGACTTATCAACGCAAATCATCTCTTGCCCATGCAATTGCAAATCGTCTTTTGTAGTAAATGGGATATTCCTTAAATCTTCTAAGGTTTTAATTTTATCGATTAAAATATTATGATTTTTAAATACACCTTGATAATAAGGCGATTTTGCATGAAGATAGCGAAGTTGTTCTTTTAATTTGTTCTCCTGAAAGGCTTTAATTTTAGCTTGAGAAGATTTCTCAATTTCAGGAATAAAGCCTTTAAGTTTACCACTAGTATTAAATATATTTTTATAAGACGCTAGCATGGCACACTTTGTTTTGAAATCAGCGAATAACCTAATGACTCATAGTGATGTGAACAATAAGCATCAATTATTAATTTATCTTGTTCGCTTAAAGAATAAGAGTTTTTCTTATAGCTTGAATTCGCATTGACAAACTTCGTAAGATTAAATTTAAAATTAGCGCTAAAATTCATCTCTAATTGCTTATATATCTTATGCATGACTTCAACGGGATTATTTTCAAGTTCCTCATAACTAACATTAATAAAACTATCGGAGGGAAAGGAAATTTCTTTCTTTTTCACATAAGTCAACATACGATCATAAAAAGTAGCTACATCAGACACTTCAGGGTCATGATTAATAGAATTCATGGCATTTTGTTTCCCAACAGTCTTCCACATACTTATAGTGGAAGGAACGACATTATAAGGATGACGATAGATATGAACAAATTTCGCACCCGGAAACATTTCTCTTAAAGTGTCAATTCTTAGAGTATGGAAAGGGTTCTTAAAAACCACCTGCTTCTTACTAATGAAAGAAATCTTACGATAGAAGTAAATAAAGGCATCCTTCCATCTACTTAATTGATGTGCTTCAGGATTAAAATCAGCATATCTATTTAAAAAGTAAGTCGAATCATTAGGGAAAACCAAATGATTAAATGGCGAAATCCCTGTCATTTTATACAAAGCATATTCATCTTCCTGAGGTACATCGAGTCCAATTTTCATTGAATCCATTGGACGTGTTTTCCCCATTGCTCTTTTTAAAACAGGCCGGTAATATGGCGCTCCAGAAATAAAAAACTCAGGCAGTACAACCTGATAATGAGTTGGAGTTGTGAGCTCAGTATCCTGTTGGAAATACTGATGAAGTAAAGTGCTTCCTGTTCGCCAGTGACCTATAATGAAAATTGGGGATTTAATGGGAACTGTATTCGAAATAGAATGAGAATAGCGTTTCTTTTCAATGAAGCTTAAAAAGGAAGCGAAAATTGAATTAAATGAAATAAAAAACCCCCTAAACAGGAATCGAGTTCCATAGGTATACCTAAGTTTATTTTCAGACAAAATCTGCCGAAACTTCCCAAAGGTTACCCCAACTAAAATATAAGCAGACTTCATCTAATAAATTAAGTTATTTTCAGGATGTAAAGGCAAAGTGATTAATCTTGTTTTTCTTTTTCCTTAATAATAAAGTCCGCTATCGAATTGATAGACTGTAAAACAAAACGAGCCAAATTTTGGTCATCAATTCTCACCTCATATTTGCGCTGTAAGGCCATTATTATTTCTATAGAGTCAATTGAATCAAGGCCAATGCTATTGCCCTCTCCAAATAAAGGAGCGTCATTTTTGATGTCTTCAGGTTTAACATCGATTATTTTAAGTGTGTCTAAAATCAGTTCTTTGATTTCTTTTTTTAATGCTTCAGCTTGTAAACTTTCCATTTTGAATAATATTTTGTTGTTATTTAACTATTTTATATAAATCGGTGAAGAATTCTTTTTCTACATCAGCTCTTTTTAAAATCATATCACCTAGTACCCTTAATTTGTCAACTCCAAGATCCCTATTTTTCCCCATACGTGCAGCAAAGACTGAAATTTCTCTCCACCCATCCCCTATTTCCATTAAGCGCTTCGACATTTCTTTTATCTCTTCGCTATTTAATATTTCGGAAGCTTGACGAAGAAATGTTGCATACATATATCTAAAACCTGCACCACCTGTCCCTTGGTCTTCGAGCAAAACATTTATTTTCATTACTTCATGAGAAAGGTTTTCTATATCTCGCGCAAAGCTGGGCCATTCGGTGATTTTATTTCCAAACTTGCGAATCCCCTTAATTCCAACAAAAGGAATTGGCAGCTTAATCATGTTAAATGAGGCTTTTTTTATACCAATCTTAAGTTGTTTTTTTAGGTCAGGGTCTTGTGGGACCAAGGTTGGATAATACATAAAACCTTTGGGTGCCGATAAACCACCTGCAAATCTTCCTTTAATTAGCGAATCCTGTTCAATTCGGGCAAGTTCAGGGAAGTAACAATCACTAACCAAATATTGGCTACCCTCTTTCCCAACAACTGTAATGAAATGAACATTATTGTGAACCCTGTACCATGAAGGCAAATAATCCATATAGAAAAAATCAACCTGAACTGCTACCGGAATATTCTTCAATAATAATGCATCTAATTCTTGGGTAGCTTCTTCCTGATTTTTATATGTCTTAGAATAATATTTTACGCCCAAACGTTTGCCAATGTTGGTGCGTAATTTCCCGGGTTGTATGCGTACAAAAAATGTGGGGAAATTAAAATTCTTCATCTTCATATATCCAAAGAAAATACCATTAGCCAAACCAAAAACCATGGGTTCAGTTATTTCCAAACCATTATAGTTTAAAATACCACTTAGTGTTCCCGACTCACAATGAGCCGCCATTTTATGTTGAAAGTCAGTTATTGTATGATTCATGATGTAGTGTGTTCGATTGTAGTTTTAACAACAAATGGATTTTGAGTTTTTCGTTGCTCAATATAAAGTCCATTTTCAATTTCTTCGTTTTCAATATAATGTGATTTCCAATAACGATCCTGATGAGTTGCAACTATTTGAAAGAGATTTGCAACAGGAATATTGAAAACTTCAGCATATTTAAGCACTGTTTTCATTGTGGCTTTTTTAAGTCCTTCCACTGTAATATGTTTTTCAACATCTGAGCGTTTAAGTCCAACCCTTATTGCTAATTCAGTTAAGGTAATATCTTCTATCATCATATAGTAGTATACCATACTGTTTTCTGCATTCAAAACTTTTTGAGAAACATTTTCTTCAAGATGTTTTTGTTTGAGTTGAAAATCATCAAGATAATTCTTCGACATATAAGACCCTGTTTGTGTAGGACCATATGAGTTATCATCTTTTTCAGCATACAGTATCATCTGTTGCTCTTTGTAATCAACTTGAATATCTTTTTCTTTCATAAATTTACAATCCTATTTAAAAAACTAATTGCGTCGTACATAATTAAAAGAGGCAATGATAACAGAAACAGTAAAAAACCCAAATAGTTTCAATAAACTTGGGAACACGGTGGTAAAATTACCATTTCTAACAAATAAGTCAAGAAAAGCTTCTATTCCCCAACGTAGAGGTGAGATTTGACTTATGATTTTAAAATTAGGGGACATTAAATACACTGGAATAAAGCTACCTCCAAGTATCGCAAGTATAACAATCATTACCGAACCAAATGTAGCGGCTTGTCCGTGAGTACTAGCTAAAGTTCCGATAAGCATTCCAAAACCGATTGCAGCTAAAGCAGAGGTAAACGCAGTGATAAATATGCTAAAATAACTATTACCAATCACCAATGCTGGCATATCATTAAATAGAGGAATTATATATAAGCCTACCACAAGCATAAATGCAAACTGCAATAAACACACTAATTGATAAACAACAATTTTTCCTATCCAAAAAGTAGTATAATTAACTGGAAGTGTTCGTAAACGATTATAAGCACCTTCGTTACGTTCACTTATAATGCTTCCTGCAAGTGGAATAACAATAAAAAACATAGCGAACAAAGCGAAACCCGGAACATTATTTTGAACTACACTGGGCTTAATCATTGAAACTTCTTTGTGAGCATATTTTTCCTGAACTTGAACTAAGCTTTCAGGTTCCCAGGGAAATTCAGGCATCTTAACTTCAACATCTTCTTTAGCATATCCCTGAATAGTTTCTTTAAGTTGTTTATTCAACTCTTGATTCCACGCAAAATCAGGAATATTAATCTTTATGTCTTTCTTAGTGTATGAAAGCATTTTCTCTTTAAACTGCTTATTGATTTCAGTTTGAAGAACACCAAAGAAATTGCTTACCATAATTTTTATTTCGGCTCCCTGAATTAACATTCTCAGTGAACTCAAAACAGAATTTTTATAGGCCTCTTTAATTGCAGGATCAAAGAATATGGTTAATCCTGAAATCCCACTTTTCGATTTAATAGAATCTTTTATACTTTTAGGATTATCTACAGTAAGCTGTATTAACCTTTGAGAACGTAAAACTGCTAATTGTGAAGCACCTTTAGGCAAGAAAATCCCTATTTGGTATTGACCTGAGGCAATAGAGTTTTTAATTTCTTGTTCTTCTGCTTCATCAGGTTGACTATATTTAATAACATTAAAATATTTCGATTCGATGAGGCCTTTTTCTATCGTTCTGCTAATATCACTTGTATCGTGATCGATTAATAGAATGTCGATTCGATTGTCTTTTTGATTGAGTGCTTTTTCCTGAGTTAGAGTTACTACTATAACCAACAACATCGGCATAAGAAAAAGCAATAGCAAACCCGGTATATCCCGGATTAACACCAATGCTTCTTTTATAATTACTGCCCAAAGTTTCTTCATAGATTAATCTCTTAAATCTCTACCTGTTAAAGAAATAAAAACCTGTCCCAAATCATTACAATTAGGATGGTTCGTTATGAGTTCCTGTGGAGCTCCCTGTACTATAATATTTCCATTATCAATAATATTCACCCAAGAACAAAGGGTTTCGGCTTCTTTCATATAATGAGTAGTATAGATTAGAGTTGCTCCTGCTGAGTTTAATGTTTGAAGATATTCGAAAATTAAATTACGCGATTGAGCATCAACTCCTAGCGTTGGTTCATCCAAAAATATTATTTGAGGTTTATGTATTAAACCTGCTACCAAATTTGCCCTTCTTTTAATCCCTCCCGAACATTTAGATACTAGCTTATTAGCATGAGATTGAAGTTTAACCACATCGAGACATTCTTCAACTCTTTTCTTCAAATCCTTTCCGAATATTCCCTGCATTTGCCCAAAGAATTTAAGGTTTTCGCGGATACTTAAGTTATGATAAAGTGCTATTTCTTGAGGGATTAGACCAATTAAATTTTTAATTCTACCCGATTCTTTTTTTACATCTATTCCATCGAGATAAACTTCCCCTTCAGAAATTTTCAACAATCCACATAAGATAGAAATCAAGGTAGTTTTCCCTGCTGAGTTTGGCCCTAATAAACCATAAAAGGCTCCTTTAGGAATATTTAAATCTATTCCTTTTAAGGCTTCATCTTCAGCTCCTTTATACTTTTTTCGTAAACCTTTTATTTCTATTATGTTCAGAAGTTCACTCATTCAATATCCCTTCAATTCGACCTTGTAATTTTATTTTAATTATAGTGCAAAGTAAAGCATTTTTAGTGTAAAATCTTCATTTATATTCTTCAACTTATCATATAAAAACTGTTAACAATATGGAATTGATTAAATTTCAAAAGCATTATTATGGTTTTTGAATTGATTATACGTCAATTGAGAACAATTTTCAGAAAAGATGTAATATTAAATTGAATTTACTGTAGTGCTAGTATTAGTATAAAAAGTCTATTTAAAACATCATTTTTCTCCTTAGACTATACGTTTTTGTCCTTTTTCATTTTGGAAGTAATCATTTTTAAGCTAATTCCATTTCTTCATTGAATTTTGCCAAAAAAAACTATTTAGTGATTCCCAATCATAGCAAAATAAAAGTTTAAAATTTTGATTCAATAATGGTTTGGGTCCTTTATCGTCCCTACTCACTTTCGTTAATTCAATTCATCGCATAAAATTGATTAAATGTGCTATTCCATTCTTGAATAAATTCCATTTAAATGGTATTGCTTTGGGTCGGATTTAAATTAAAATTCTAAAAAATACATATTTGAATTTATGGCAAATAAAAAATCTAAATATAACATATCATTCACAGCTACAAAGCTATGATGGCCTTTATTTGTATTGAATACAAGCCTAATTCGAAATTTATTTTTGCTGATAAGAAAAATCATCTAATTTTACATCCTATTTAAAGAATCTTATTCTCCATCATTTATGAAATTTCGCTACTCAGTATTTTTATTTTTCTCAATTTTCATTTCTTTAGTTTCAATTCAAAACAGTCATGCTCAAAACGCCACTATCAGGGGGTTTGTTTATGAAAAAGAAAATGGTGAACCCGTCATCTTCACGAATGTATATCTAAAGAAAACCACTTATGGAGCTTCCACAGATGTGAATGGATATTTCGCCATTAGTATGGTTCCACCGGGGAATTACACTTTAATGATTACCAGTTTAGGATACGATTCAATTGTACAACCTATTGTTTTGCAAGGAGGGGAAGTTCTTTCGAAAAAATTATTTCTGACCAAAACAATGTATAACCTTAAGACATTTAACGTTTCGGCCGAGAAACAAGAATCGAAAACCGAAACCAAAACCTCAGTGGTAAAGATAAGTCCTAAACAAGTAAAATCATTGCCAACTGTTGGAGGACAAGCTGACCTTGCACAATATTTACAAGTGTTGCCAGGAGTTATTTTTACAGGTGATCAGGGAGGTCAATTATATATCAGAGGGGGTTCGCCAATTCAGAATAAGGTGTTGCTTGACGGAATGGTAATTTATAATCCTTTCCATTCTATTGGATTATTCTCGGTATTTGACACCGATATCTTACGTAATGCCGATGTTTATACCGGTGGCTTTGGCGCTGAATATGGTGGAAGGATTTCTTCGGTAATGGACATTAAAACCCGTGATGGTAATAAAAAACGTTATTCAGGTAAGTTTGATGCTTCTACTTTTGGAGCCAAGATACTTCTTGAAGGACCTATTGTAAAGCAAACTGATTCGAGTAGAGGAAGTTCTTCATTCATTCTTTCCTTCAAAAACTCCTATTTAAAGGAAAGTTCGAAATTGTTTTACAATTATATCGACACTGCAGGACTCCCTTTTAACTTTAGCGACTTTTATGCAAAGCTTTCTTTCAATACTACAAGTGGGAGTAAAATAAACTTCTTCGGTTTTAATTTCTCTGATAATGTGAATTACAAAGCTGTTTCAGAGTTTAACTGGAAAAGTTTTGGTTTAGGAACTAACTTTGTTGTGGTACCTGCTAATTCATCTTCACTTATCGAAGGCATTGTCTCCTACTCACGATATAATATTGCACTGAAAGAAGCTTCTCTAGCTCCTCGTACGAGTGAAATAAACGGTTTTAACATTGGAATGTATTTCACTACCTTTTCAGGGAAAAACCAATGGAAATATGGTTTCGAATTGAACGGATTTACAACAAATTTCGATTATTTTAATAATCTTAACCGTAAGATTGCTCAAAAAGAAAACACTACCGAAATTTCCGGTTTCATGAAATACAAATGGGTTTTAGGTAATTTTGTTTTAGAACCCGGTTTGCGATTACAATATTATGCATCTCTTTCAAATGCATCTCTTGAACCCCGTTTGGCTATAAAATTCAATGCTTCTAATAAAATTAGGTTTAAGTTTGCAGGAGGTTGGTATTCGCAAAACCTCATTAGTGCAACTTCCGACCGTGATATCGTGAACTTGTTTTACGGATTCCTATCGGGTCCTGATAATTTACCTGAAAAATTCGATGGAAAAGAAGTTACTCATAAGTTACAGAAATCGCAACATATTATTGTTGGAATGGAATGGGATATCAATAAGAATCTGAACATTAACATCGAAGGTTATTATAAGTTCTTCTCCCAGCTAAGCGAAATAAACCGAAATAAGATTTTCGATGATAATGCCGATTATTCCACTAAACCCGATTATTTCAAGAAAGATTTCATTATTGAAAACGGTGATGCTGAAGGTGTTGATTTTTCCTTGAAATATGAATATAAAAACATTTATTTCTGGGCTGTGTATTCTTTAGGCTTCGTGAATCGTTACGATGGTTATGTGACTTATGTCACTCATTACGACCGTCGTCACAACATCAACATTGTTGCTACCTATCAATGGGGTAAGTTTAATTGTTGGGAAGCAAGTGCACGTTGGAATTTGGGCTCAGGTTTTCCCTTTACTCAAACACAAGGGTTTTATGGAATTATCCCTTTCACGGGAGGTGTTAGCACCGATTACACCACCGTTAACGAGAGCATTGGCATACAATATGCCGATTATAATCAGGCACGTTTGCCATGGTATCATCGTTTAGATGTAAATTTGAAGCGTAAAATCCGTTTCTCAGAAACCGTTATTCTTGAAATAAACGCCGGCGTGACCAATGCATATAATCGTGAAAATATTTTCTATTACGACCGTATTAAAAACGAACGCGTAAATCAATTGCCATTGATGTGGAATTTTGGTATGGGATTGACTTTCTAAAAGATTCGGTAATTTCATTTTTCAATCTTAAATCTATAAAGGAATACATTTTCCCTGATGGAGATTTATGTATCATTTAAAAACAAAATCATGAAAAAAACACTTATAATCTGTATTGCAATTATTAGTTCGCTATGTGCTAATGCTCAAAGTCTAAGCCCTACAAAAGGAGGAAACTGTTTCACAATAGACCTTCCCGATTATATGACCAAAGCTTTTGATTTAAACAGCGCAGCTTCCTTACAATATCAAAACACAAATAAAGAGGCTTATATTGTAGTCATCGAAGATTCAAAAGAAGACCTAATTAACTTGGGAGCCAAATTCGTAAATTCAAATGATTTTTTAGAAGATTTCACAAAAGACTATAAAATTGATTCGAACAATAGAAAACTGGGGACTATTAGCCAATTCGAAGCAAATGGCAACAAACATTCACAAGTTGAGATGAGTTGGACAGAAACCGGCACCAATTTCTATATGCTGATTACCATAGTTGAAACTAAAACTCATTTTTATAAAATCATGTGCTGGACTATTCTTGAATATAAGGATAAGCTTAAAAAAGATTTTATAGCCTTATCAAAAACTTTAAAAGAGTAATAGGCAGTAGGCGGTAGGCAGTAGGTCTTCAGAATAATAAGCTAATGCTGTAATCTTCTTCATTTATATCATTTCATATCTCTGTGAAACTTATTGTCGTTGCGAATTTGTGGCAATATCCCTTTCGAAATACATTTATTTCTTAAATGATTTCTCATGATTAAGAATGGTGGGGGAAAATTCAATTCCATTTTTTATCTCAAATAATCATTCTAAATTTTCGATATTATTTGAAAAATGATTAATATTGCAATACCATTTCACTTTAGTAATGGTAAGCCAACCTTATAATGAATTTAATATCCTTGAAAATGAAAAAACAATTTACTATTTCAATCTATATTGCAGTATTGTTTCTTTTTATTGCAATGAATTCCAATGCCCAATTAGTCACCATTTCAAACACTCATCAAATGCCTACTATTGGCGACACGGTTCATTATATCAATGCCAATACTTTTGGTTTTGATGCAACTGGAGTTGGAACTGTGACTTCGAAAGTGTGGGACGAATCGGCTTTAATGAATGCAGGAACAACATATGATTTTGTGTTTGTCAATCCTGCCACTGTGCCTGCAAGTTTAGGCAAAGATTCTTTTCCAACAGCAAGCATTGCTCGTAGTGAAAGTGGAGCTACGGGTTATTTTTACTATCAAAACACAGCCAATGATATAAAGAGGCTTGGTTGGTTTGCAAGTTATACCAATTACGGCATTTACAAGAATGGAACCTTTGCCACCGAATTTCATTTCCCTATAACTGCAGGCGAAACCTTCACTTCAAGCTATAGTGGAGATTATGCTCCTTTTAATGTAGGAGAAGATTCGATGAGAATCACTAGTGGTTCGGTTTCGATAAATGCAGACATGCAGGGACAATTGATTTTACCCACTGGTGCATTTAATAAGGCACTTAGAGTGCATGTGGTTGAAAGTTTTCATATTGTATCTTATATTGTTGGAGTGCCTGCTACCGATAATGTAATTTCAGACGATTATTATTATTGGTTTGTCGATACCATTTTTCAGCCCATTATGGTTTATGGAGTGACTTCAAGTGATGGAACTCCTCAAACCCCTGTGCTTCGTTATCAACCCATAGTTTCAAGCTCAACAGCCATATCAAATATCGAAAAAGAAAGCTTTGAGGTGTATCCTAATCCATCAGATGGAAAGTTCTTTATAAGAAACATTCAATCTCAAAACACTATCGATTTATTGGAAGTATATAATGTTATTGGAAAAAAAGTTTAT
The DNA here is from genome assembly GCA_903922465.1 of uncultured bacterium. Lineage (GTDB taxonomy): Bacteria > Bacteroidota > Bacteroidia > Bacteroidales > CAIXTV01 > CAIXTV01. The sequence continues at coordinate 542 of CAIXTV010000167.1, read as the reverse complement.
TCGCAATTTCAACTCAAGCCTTTCGATGAAATTGACCTTTCCTTTGCTCCTAAAGGGATTTATTTTATTAAAACCATCAGCAATGAGGAGGCACAAACCATTAAGTTGGTGATAAAATGAAATAAATAGCAATAGGTCTTTAATAAACATTTCCGAAACATTGCGTTTAACATGATTATTCACTACAAATTTCAGATATGAATTTAATTATTGCAATGAATTAATTCGAATTAATTTTGTATTTTTGTAGATAAAAAATAAATCGTATAATCTCAAATCGAAATCCTATGAATATTCTAGATTTTCTTTTTGAGCAAATAGCAGATGAAGAGTCACGTACTCAACTTCAACAAATAAAATTGCATCCGGACTTATGTGCTATTTTAAATTCATACTATAAGGGCAGATTCAACTCGCAAATGCAATATTTCATGCCACTAAATTAATAAATACTTGAATTGGTGCTGTGAACTTAAGTTATTTTCTTGGTCTAATATTTATTTTTTCTTGTCTTCCCTGTATAAACCTATTATTGCAATATT
>CAIXTV010000166.1 GCA_903922465.1 uncultured bacterium | reverse complement strand
TTCTACTATTCGGATATCCGATAAACTGTTCAGATATTGCTGGGCAAGTTCATACTCCTCGGCTTCTAATGCTTCCCGGTATAATCTATAGTATGCACCCGATTCGCTTTCCATTGCATTGATGAAATCCAAAAACTTATAATCCAATTCAGTGCCCATCACAATAAGTCCGCTATCTGTTTTCAATTGTTCATACAACATATCCCTATCATAAAAACTATATTGCTCCTGCAATTCTCCGAACATTTCTTCATTATTTACAATCTCTTTAAACAATTCATCTCTTGTCATACCATTATAATCTTCAGGATTGCGCACATATATTATAGTTGAACAATTATTATTGTCAGTTGAAGTATGTATAGGTTTAATTTTCCCATATAAGGGATGTCCTGGTCCTATTTCCGGATTATAATCGATTGTTCCATACCAATACCATTTTATAGTATCAACAATTGTAGCAACATCTCCTGTAATCTTTCTCAAGCCAGATGTGCCAAGTGAATCATAATTCCCCATCCAATCATTTTGAGAATTCAAAGTGTCACAGCCCTGATCAGACAATGCCGAATAAATATCAAACTTAAAGCCCGAATAACATAATATGATATCGTTGCAAAAGAAATCGGTTTTTATACAATCCCCTGCCGTGCGTATAGCCGAGCCGGTTCTTACCAATACATTCCGCTTTACCAACCCATAAGTATAATCAGAGACTCCTATCCCCCACAAATCCTTATTATAAGTAGGTTGTGGATAAATCGAGCTGCATCGTGCAATGGTATTATCGCATATTTTGGCATAATCACATTTTTCGGCTTTAATGCCAAACACCGGATGCCCCACCGCATCATAAAACTGATTATAATAATTTATCGTGTTTTTTCTCACCCAAATATGCGGATAACCAATCGAAGTTTGAATAGCCGTGCCTTGCATATTAGTAATCCAAATACCTTTTTCTGTGGTATTAGAAATGGTATTACTGTCAATTTCAATTCTACTCCTCGATTTAATCACATTTTGCGCAACTATCCCCATTTTTGCGTTCATAATAGTATTATATCTGATATAAGCGCTCAAGCCGTTTTCGCCATTACATTGAATGGCATTCTCATTAATGTTCAGAAAACTATTATTATAAATATCAGCTCGGATGCCATAGGTGTCAATCCCCCCTCTGCATTCTTTAAAATAGTTCCTTTTCAAACTATCACCCCCTATCTCTACTGCTTTATTAATATTAGTTCTAAATGCAATTGGATAATAATTTGAAATAGCCGAACGGGTAGCATACACTGCCATTTGATATTGAGGAGCCATTGGGGCAACATGGAAAAACGTCGGTACAGGCAAACCATTGAATTGCTCAAACCTATTATTATACACTTTCACAAAACTATTGTCAGCAAAAATACCACAAAACAAATTTCTAAATACATTTTGGTACAAAGTATCACTTGCATCACCCACCGTAAAACTACACACATTGTTCAACTGAACTCCCACATAAGAATAATGCCCAATATGAGGAGCCAATCCCAAAGAACTTGCTCCAATAAAAGTACATCTTTTTATAGTGCCATGATGATAAGGAGCAGGAGGAGGATTCCCTGGAGAAGGTTGTCCAGGAACCGGATTATAATTTCTAACCACCACATCCTTATAGTTCAAATCAAATGTAGAATTATACAACTGAAAATTCCCTCCACCATCCGATACCACCGCATTTAGAGCATCTCTTGCTCTCGAATCGATGATGGTGAGCTTTGCTCCCGGCTCCACATATATCCCATCCCACATATATTGACACTGAGATTTCAGCGTAGAATTTAATATTTTTAATTCGTAAGGAGCTTTCACAACTATTTTTGCCAAGGGTCCCATAAGAACATTTGCTGTATTGCTGATAGTTACATTTGCATGTATTGTTAATGAACCTCTAACTATAATTCGAGAAGTTAGTGTATCTGGATTATTGATGGTAGCATTAAAGAATAAGGAATCATTATTAACCGGTTGATCTTTAAAACAACAGTCATATACTTTCATCGAATCGCAAACATTTTTACACAACAATGTATCATAAGCACAAACTTTTATCCATGTATAAGCATCGATAAAATAGGGTTGATTACAATGTACAACAATTGAACTCCCATTATTTGTAGTAATACTTCCCCAATTGGGATCAACATACCATGTGTAGTTCATTAAGGGAACTGTGCCTGTTACATAATAATGATTATTGGAGGTATTACACATCATACTATCTCCCGTAATTGTGAGATTAAAATTAGGATTTGGATTTATATATATTTGCATTGAATCACAATCATAATGGCAATTCATTGTGTCAGTGGCACACACATTTATCGAGGTATAAACTCCAGTAGTTAGGGTATTCCAAAGAATTGTAATTGTACCACTATTATTTGAAATAATATGACCTAAAGTTGTATCTATTTGCCATGTAAAATTCATTAAAGGAATATTACTTACCACGCTATAATTATTCAAATAATGGCAAGCAATGCTTGACCCTGAAATTGAAATATTAATTCCTGTATTTAGATAGACTTTTAATGAATCGCTAATTCCCGGACATCCTAATGAGTCAGTTCCAGTTAATACCAGCCATGTATATATGCCTGAAGTTGCAGAATTCCAATGAACAATAACTGAAGTATCGTTACTTGAAATAATGTTACCCCAATTAGAATTAACATGCCAGGTATAGTGTAACAATGGATTAGGATTTATCACACTATAACTAGCTATTGTGTCGCAAGCAATATAATTACCATTTATGCCACCATAGCTACTAAAAATTGGTGGTTTTATTACAATATTATCAATTTCGAAAAACATTCTTGCTCTATCTTTTGCTTGAAGTGGTTCGAAAATAATTCTTTTGTAAATACTATTAAGAATAAAATTTTTAGTATAATGAATAAAATTAGAAGTTGTATCTAATTCATATAAAGTATCAATATAAAATTTATTATTATTCGTATCTATCAAGTAAATATTGAATCTTCTTAATTTATTAAGCAAAGAATCAAGATACCCTAATTTATAATCAAAGTTTAGCTTATAATTTCCAGGTTGTATATTTATAAATTGTCCAATACTTTCATGATATAAATTTTGTCCATCAGCAAGATATGGATTTTCAAAACTTTTTGGATCTGCTCTTATTAAGGCTGTATGATTCAATGATGTATTTGGTGGATTAATTTGAGGTGTAAACCTTTCAACATACCATCCACAAACTTGATTAAAAATAAAAGGTTCATCGTGGTCTATAGGATAGGTTAATGTTTCAAAATTACCATTACTAATTAAGTTACTACAAGTAGGCAAGCAGTTTGTGTCAGAACTATATAAATAAACAAAAATATAAGTAATATTCCCTCTTTGCCCTGATGAAGCAACAGGAATATATCTTAGTAAATGAATTCCAGCTTGGGAAGTGGTAAAATTAATTATGGATGTGTCATATCCACTTGTTGCAGAAAGATTAGATGTAGGACTTGAATAAAAAATATCTTCTAAGCATTCAAAAGTGGCAGCATTGGTATCATTCTGTAAAATATGAGTTATTTGTATTGGATTATTTATAACTCCGAAAAATACATCATTAATCCCTGCAATATTTATTCCAAAGCAAGTAGCAGTATTATAATTATAATAATTATGATTAGTAGTATCCCCAAAAACACTATTTGTATTGTATCCAATATCACACAAAACTAATCTTTCTTCAGGCTTTAAATATCTTTTTGTCCCTATTGCTCCTATATCTTGAGCATTACTCATTACAAAATATTGATTATTTCCATAAGGAGCACCAGTTGGATAACACAAATCCTCAAAATGGCTCAAGCTACTTGACGATTCAAAACAAGTCGGTGTATATACAGGCATATTTACTGACCCCGAATACATAAGGGTATTCAAGCAATCTGCAGTATCGTTTGGGTAAATCCCAGAGATTGGACATCCTGGTTGTAATATTAAACTATCCAATATTGGATTAAATTGATAATTATAAAATGAGCATGCGCTATCATTTGTGATTAAATTTTGTGTTAGGCTATGGTTTTTTAATTGTAAATCATAGCGTGAATAATAATTATATTGTGGATTAAATTTTGAAGTTCCAAATTGAGATATTAATGATACTATTCCCAAAGTATGTATAGCTTCATGTAATATTACAGTATATAAATCATAATAATTTGATGGTGAATATTGTAATGATAAGTTGGTATTCCAATTAAAAACATTTACACCTGAAATATTGTTAAAATTAAAAGCCATCATACCATGATAGAAAGTAATTCCATCATAGATATTTTGATTACCTTGTGTGAATATTGGTGGCATAACTCCTGCATAAGAATCAACTCCTCTATGAATGGTTTTCCAAACTTCATTATCTGCAATACCACCTTTTGTATTGAAATAATTATATGGTACATTATAAAATGGCGTTGATAAACCCAGATAATGATTTACTACACCAATTCCAAATATTTGATTAATATCCCTTATCCAAATATTTACCTTATTTCCGGTAGTAGTAAGGGGTGAATTAATAAATGCAGAAATATCAGAAAATACTTGACAAATCACATTCCTTCTTGCCGATTGCACAGAATCAGTTCCCTCCATGCCACTCCCACTTTCAAAATATAAATTAAAATAACCACTATTACATGATATTAATGTTGTGCTTTTTTGAGTACCACCTAAAATAGACTTCACACTATCTATTTTAATATCCCGCAAATTATATTTATTCCCAAAATTATCCAAAACAGTATCCATAAGCCCTCCCGGACTTATAAATCCATGTATCGAATCAGTAGGAATTGTACTATAATTTTGTCCAAAACTATATGCAGCTAAACCAATAACTGCTATAAAAATTAAAAGAAAAGATTTTTGTTTCATTGTTATTTCATTTAATGATTAATATAAAAAATTAACGTTTCTGTTAAGCGTAGCGCCCCACTACGTTTTTTTCAACAGACATACTGCCTAATTTCCATTGTGCATGAAAATCATTTTCCCTTCCTTCAAGGGTTTTTCCCATGGGCTAATTTTATGCACTGGGAAACTACATAAAATCTCTGCATCTCCTTATAGATGCTATGGTTATAAAAAATTAAATGGCTTTAGTTCTAATTAAAAACTAAAGTATAAATAACAATGAAATTATATTAAGCAAAGATATATATTATATCAATCACTCAAGTAAAGTATTTTTTAAAGGTTTTGGAAGAAAGTTTTTGAAAAATATTTTAAATTCTAATTTGCATAATGCCAAGTACATAAAAATTATTTGTTTGAAAAGCTAAAATAGATATTGTTTGGTAATAAAATTTGTTGTACTTTTGCCAAACTAACTTTTATTGATTATTTGGCTCATATTTTTTATCTAAGTAACGCTCTTTGATTTTTTTGTTTTCCGTTTCTTTCCGACTTAATTTTAAAAGAATTTAATGCATCAAAATTGATTTTGTTTATTTACATATCGCCCTCTCTTCTTCCCGACAATACCCATTGCCCGGCTACCACTTTGCCCCTTTCAAAACCAACTTTTTTCGAGAAAAAGCCTGTTTTTTCAAAAACCGTAATTTTCCAACATCAAAATATTACTTATAACTATAACTTTGTTAGCTTTATGCGTATGCTTACTTATAGTATGAACAGTGTTACTGCTTTTATAAACAGTGTTACTACTAAAATGAATACTAATTGTACCAATATGAACAGTCTTTGTACTAAAACATATAGTATCACTACTCATACGAATACTATTACTACTCAGACAAACAGTGCTACTACTCAGACAAACAGTGCTACTACTCAGACAAACAGTGCTACTACTCAGACAAACAGTATAACTACTCAAACAAACAGTGTTACTCCTCAAACGAATAGTGTTACTCCTCAAACGAATAGTAACCGTCCTCAAATCAATAATGTCACTCCTCAACTCAATACTAACACAACTTTTAGTAATAGTGTAACTTTTTTTAAGAACAATAACACTACTTATATCAATAATGTCATACACCTTTATCACACTCTGCCTGTTTTAACTTAATCTAAATCTGAATTTTATCACACTAATTAAATATATTAAATCAACAACAATAGTATAATCAAAAATCAAATCATTATGAAGCAATATCAAATCCTCCACGACGATGCCAATCAAAGAAGTAAATATCTTATTTTGATACCGGAAAATAATCAGGTGCTGATGGCTATTCTTTTGTATCCACCCTTCAAGGCATCCTTCCTTACCAACCTTGCCCGCCTCGAAATTGCCAAACTCATTCAGTCAGGGAAAACCACTTCGGTCACCATGAACAAAAAAATCATGAAGCTAACCCTGGCTCATGTATTTTATATTTTCAACCTTCGTTGTTCAGTTCAGGCTGCCAGTCTGAAAAACACCGAACTTAAGAATTTTTTCGATGTAAAAGAATCATATATTGCAACAGCAACTGATGCTAATGCTTTAACCTATGCAAAAGTATTTCTTAAAAAAATGATTGATAATAATGGAACCCTCACTATTATCGACCCCTCCAATTTAACAACCATGCAAGATGCTATCGATGCATACGAAAACGTAATGAAGATGCCTAGAATTATCAGGAAACAGGCAAAAGCAGAAGGCACCGATGTAATTGACGATATTCAAAAAGACATCAACGAAGATAAAAACAATATTGGTAAAATAATTCATTCATATGAACTTCCATTTGCTCATCAATGGGATGTAGACAATGTCATTGGCAAACCAAGCGGCACACGCTCTACATCCCTAGTCATTCAATTCAAATCCGTCATCGGTGAAACCCTCCTTAAAGGGGTTATTTGCACCATCACCTGTGGCTCCGAAACTTTATCACTAAAAAGCACCAAAGATGGCTATGTCCGTTTCTACAGTCTCCCCAACAACGTATGGGATATGACCGCCGTCCATCCCGATTACGAAAACTTCTCACAAACAAACATCACCACCGACGATACCAAAATCATCCGTCTCACTTGTAAACTCATCAAAAAATAAATTTCATAGCTATCTTTACTATTAATAACGAAATCTTCCTAAATCCCTGTCTGCCGTCAAAGCAGTATAAATCCTAAATCTTAAATTACAAAAGGCTTGCCACCGGCAAGCCTTTTTCATTGTGTAACTTTGTGCAAAAACTTTGTGCAACTTTGCGTTACAGCTTTTTTAAATCACCAATTCACCAAATTATATAATTCTATCATTATATAATTGTATAATTTCCCTTTCTTCCTAAAAGCCTAAACAGCTAAACGCCTCCCATGGGTCCCTGGGTCTACCCCTCATTCGTCAGTTAAATAAATTTTAATACATTTGTTTTCTGAAATCATCCTATGAAAAAATACAAACTTTTACTTCTATCTTTACTTTCCGGATTCATTTTTACCCTCGGATGGCCCGCACAAGGACTGCCGGTATTTTTGTTTTTCGCCTTCATACCGCTATTGTTTATCGAAGATTACATCAGTCGCAATAAAGAAAAATTCAACCTAATCAGCGTTTTTCTTTATACTTATCCCGGCTTTTTTGTCTGGAACCTGCTCACCACCTGGTGGATTTGGAACTCAACAACTTTCGGTGCTGTGGTTGCGGTGGTGTGTAATTCTTTGTTTATGGCACTGGTATTTCAATTCTATCATTTCACAAAGAAAACCCTGCAACATCGCTTTCATGGCTATTGGGCACTGCTTTTCTATTGGATGTCGTTCGAATATCTTCACCTCGATTGGGATTTATCATGGTCGTGGCTCAACCTCGGCAATGGTTTCGGCGGATACACCGAATGGGTACAATGGTACGAAATCACCGGGGCTTTCGGAGGAACCTTGTGGATTTTACTGCTCAATATATTGTTGTTCGAATGGTTGAAGAATCTCCGACTGGGAAATAAAAAATTAATCAGGAATCTTTCTGTTTCAACAGCATTATTAATGTTATTACCCGTGCTTTTATCTTATGCACGTTATTATACTTATGAAGAAAAAATAAACCCTGTCGATGTGGTAGTGGTTCAGCAAAATATCGATCCTTATAATGAACAATATGAATTACCACCACCGGTGATTGTAAAAAGGTTAATTGATGTCGCAAAAACCAAACTTGATAGTGCTGTTGATTTTATGGTTTGCCCCGAATCTGCTTTGCAGGAATACCTTTGGGAAGATCAGCTCGACCGCTCCTTAAGCTTGGATAGTCTTTATTTGCTCATCGACCGCTATCCAAAACTTCGTATCGTACTGGGCATTTCTACCCGGAAAATATATCATACTGAAAGCGAAATTTCGGCAACCGCACGCAAAACAAAAGGAGATGATTTTTGGTATGATGTCTTCAATACCGCTATGTATGTTGATGCGGGGCATAAGCCTCAATTTTACCATAAATCGAAACTCGTACCTGGTGTCGAAATGATGCCTTTCCCGAAATTATTGAAGCCTCTCGAAAAGTTTGCTGTCGATCTGGGAGGTATGACAGGAAGCCATGGGAAAGATAAAGAACGCAAGGTGTTTATACCGACCAAAGGTGGTGTTCCGTTAGGAGCTTGCATTTGTTATGAATCTATTTATGGAGATTTCCTAACCGGTTTTGCCCGCAAAGGGGCTCAACTCCTCTTTGTCATCACCAACGATGGTTGGTGGGGCGACACACCGGGTTATAAGCAACATTTCCTGTTTTCGAAGCTACGTGCAGTCGAGAGCCGTCGGTCCATTGCAAGGGCTGCCAACACCGGGAAATCGGCTTTCTTTAATCAGCGTGGTGATGTTTTTCAACCGACTGCCTGGTGGCAACCGGCCTGCATACGTCAAAGCCTCAATGCCAATTCCGAAATTACGTTTTATGTGGAATATGGCGATTATATCGGCCGAATATCGCTACTATTTGGCAGCTTGCTAATGTTGATGTCGGTTATTTTGAAGATATTGAAGAGAAGGAAGAAACTAAAATAGAGGTATCGTTTATTGATACGTCTTCAAAAAATACTCCGAAGTTTCCCTTATAGTTTCTTCAATGGGGATGAAGGTAAAATTAATGGCATTACGAATTTTATCGTTCGAATATTGATAAGCTCTTTGAGCCGTACTTGCTGTTTCTTTGGTAATAAAAGGAGCTTTACCACTCAATAAACTGTATAAGGAACTGGCAATTACAGCCACTTTGCTTAAGTATTTTCCGGCTTCAATTTGGGGTGGCTTTTTATGAAGATGAAGCGCCATCAGATTGAATAGTTTGTGGTAATTAAGATTTTCAGATGATATGATATAACGTTCGGCAGAAATATCCGATTCCATTAACTGTATCATTGCCTTTGCCACATCTCTTACGTCAACATAACCATTGCTGCCTTTGGTATAAAACTTCAAGCCTTTCCAAACCAGTTCGAATAACTTGGCAGTGCCCAACTGCCATTGATTAGGTCCCAAAATGACAGAAGGATTCACCATAACAGCCTGCAATCCTTCTTCAATTCCCCGCCATACTTCCTGCTCCGAATGAAATTTACTAATGGAGTATGATGAATTTAATGGGGAGTTTTTCCATAAAGATGCTTCCGTGTTTAATTCATTGTGCTGCACCCTGCCTAAAGCCGCAATGGAGCTCACATGACAAAGCTTTTGAATGCCTTGCTTCAGGCAGGCATTCACCACATTTGCAGTCCCCTCAACATTGGTGCGCATCACGTGTTCCTTATCCGATTTATTGAAAGAAACGATAGCGGCACAATGATATACATGAGTCACTCCCTCTAAGGCATCCATCAACGAATGTATGTCCAAAACATCGGCTTCCACCCACTGGATTTTATTGAATATAGCCTCAGGTTCATCAGTATAAAAATTGAAAACAGGCAAAAGTTGTTGCTTGCAATTTTCAATTGACTTACGGTGAATCACCTTAACACTCTCATGCTTTTTCAATAATGCTACGAGCAAATGTCCACCCAAAAAGCCAGTCCCACCTGTAAGCAATATCATCGAATTAAGCCTTTCGTTTTGAAGGATGGAAAATATATTGAAAGATAAATATGAAAATCAGCGTGAAAATAAGGCTGAGAATGACCCTGAAAAGCGTATAGAAAAACCCTGAAAAATGAAACACTTCAAGATAAAAATACAACAAATGATGAATTAAGACAAGAATAAATGAATAGGAGAAAAACCAATTGAACCCCAATTGTTGAATCGAAGGACTTCCTCCTTTTATGGTAAGATCTTTTGTAGATACAAATCGTAATACTCCCGGACGACAAAATGCCATAAACACCGTTGCTGCAGTATGTAAACCCATGACTCCGGAAAAGATATCGACACTTAAACCCAATAAAAAGGCGAGTGTCAGCAAAGCCCATTTAGGGGTATCGAAAGGTAAGGAAAGAACGAAAATAACATAAAGGTAAGGATTCACATATCCCCCAAAGTTGATATGATTCAGAATAAGCACCTGAGCCAACACCAAAAGTATAAATTGGATAGTGAAATTAATTAGTACCCTTGTCATTTTTCTGAGTTAGTTTTTCTAAGTTCATTTGCTCCTTTTGCATCAGATTATTGATGATAAACACATAACCCAGCTTATTATAATCAGCCGAAAAACTTATATTAATCGTAAAAAAGTTCTCACCCGGATTTGAATTAACACTTTTTACCCTGCCAATCATCACCCCTTCAGGAAAAGTATAGGAATATCCGCTGGTAATAATCGTATCCCCGGGCTTCACCTGAATATGAAAAGGAATGTCTTTCAATAAACCCGTCCTGTAATCACTACCTGCCCAGCTTAAGGTGCCTATATATCCCAAACGCTTAATTTTAGCGCTCACCTTCGATTCGCTATGTAAAACCGATAGAACGGTTGCGAAATTCTCCGACACTTCTTTCACCGTACCCACAATGCCTTCAGGTGAAACTACAGCCATATCTTTGGCAACTCCCTGTTTGTAGCCTTTATTCAGCATGATGTAATTATTCCTTTTGGTAACGGTATTATTAATCACTTTGGCATCTATATACCGGTATTGTAAGCGATACATTGTGTCCTCATAAATAAAGTTTTGCTGTATAGTTTTAATGAAGGAACTCTTCGATAAAGAATAAAGAATGGCATTTTCGTCAGCCAGTTGTTTATTGATGGTTTTTAAATTGAAATAGTCGGTCAAATCACTCGAAAAGGTGTATAGATTTCCTGCCATATTATTGGCAGATGAAACAAATACCGAGCGCTGATAAACATTGTTATTTACAAGTATAATCAATGCTATTGCTTCAAAAGCAATAAACATAAAAAAGAAATATTGTCTGCTTAGAAATAAAAAAAGATTCCGCATAAATTATGTTTATTTGCGGTGTAAAATTAAGATAATCGCACCAACTACTTAATGAGGAATTGGAATTTGTCGAAGTTTTTCAGGGCGATGCCTGTCCCGCGGGCAACAGCACGCAAAGGATCTTCGGCAACATGAACAGGAAGTTTTGTCTTTAATGAAATCCTCTTATCCAATCCCCTCAACATTGAACCTCCACCTGCAAGATAAATACCGGTTTTGAAAATATCGGCAGATAATTCGGGAGGCGTCATTTCAAGTGCG
>CAIXTV010000165.1 GCA_903922465.1 uncultured bacterium | reverse complement strand
TTTATCGGATATCCGAATAGTAGAATATAATATAAAAACTGTAAACGACATCTATTTGAATTATCTGGAAAACAATTATAGGTTGACTGAAGAAGAGATTGAAACCTTGACTGAAATTGCATTGCAAATACCTCATATAGGGGGCGATGCGGTGTATACTGCCCGTATTTTATTGGGATTAGATCCCGATCAAAATAAAGTGCCCTATTTTCAATATCCGAATATCAAAAAGCTAATAATAGGTATCAATGTTTTTCCAAATCCCGCACAGGATATCATTCATTTTGATTTTAGTAATTATATTGAAGAAGCTCCTATTTCAATAGAGATTTTTAACACCTTAGGTCAAATTGTTCTCAAAGTCAACACTATACTGCAAACAGGTGTTCAATTAAATATTAAACATCTTCAAAATGGTGCCTATTATTATAAAGTAAGATTAGAAAAATTCAATATTGCCAATGGTAAAATAATAATCAATCGATAAATATTAATGGTAGTAGGTAGTATATGAAATGCTACCTACTTTTTTTTAAAATGAAAAATTATTTAATTATATTATTTGTATTTCTATTTTGTAAGGGTTTTACTCAAAATCTTGTGCCTAATTCTGGATTTGAAAATTATTTAGATTGTCCAATTTACTATAGTGAAATTGCAAAGGCAATTCCATGGTTACCTACCTTTCGTTATATTGCAAATGGTGCACTTTATACCTCTTCTGATTTTTATAATATATGCAATAATAATATAAATAACAATGTTGGTGTTCCATGTCCTAATATTGATATTGGAGTAAATTTTTGTCAGAATCCACATACTGGTAAAGGATTTGCTGCTATAGGTATTATTCAACCTGCATTAATTAATTATAGGGAATACTTAGAAGTAAAACTTAACGATTCATTAAGGCAAGGGAAAAGATATTGTGTAGAGTTCTGGGTTAATTTTGCCGGAGATAAATATGCGACTGATGCTTTAGGGGCTTGCTTGTCAAAAGATACCTTGTATGGTATAGGTGGGAATTGGGTTTGTTTAATAAATGCAATACCTCAAATTAATAATCCATCGGGTAATATATTGAAGGATACAATTAATTGGGTCTTAATATCCGATACTATGACTGCCCAAGGAAGAGAGCAGTTTATAACTATAGGAAATTTTAAAAATGACAATGAAACGTTTATTGACACTGTTAATTATTATCCCGCACAAGTTGCTTATTATTTAATAGATGATGTTTCTGTGATGGAATGTGAGGATGTTATACCAAAGCCAGATGGGAGTATTATTGTTTATCCTAATCCTGTGGATGATGAACTTGCAATGGAAGCTAAATGGAATACAGAGGAGATTGTATTTGATATATTTAACTCAATAGGACAGATTGTTTATAAAGGGAGTATGGTGGATAAGACGGTTATTTATACTGAAGATTTTAGTGCGGGGGTGTATATGATTAGGCTAAAGTATGGTGGGAGGGTGATTTATAAGAAGGTGGTGAAAAGCAATTAAAAATGAAGAATTAATAATGGGAATGATTGGTGTTAAATCAAAACCATTTGGACAAATGGGAAAACAGTATACACATCAGCCTGATATTATCTTAAGGTTAAGTTTTCTTTTTCAAAGGGATAGAACGTTTATTTTAATACTTTTGCAGTATCAGAATTTATACAAATGGAAAGTACAAACACTAAAATATTATTAGTTGATGACGAACCCGATATTCTTGAGTTTTTAAGTTACAATCTTAAGAAAGAAGGTTTTATTATTTATACGGCTACGAATGGGAAAGATGCCATAGTTAAAGCCCTTGATAAGCTACCGCAGTTGATTATTCTTGATGTAATGATGCCCGAAATGGATGGGATAGAAACCTGTCGTGAGTTGAAGAAAATTGAGAAACTATCGAATAGCCTTATCGTATTCCTGACGGCACGTTCTGAAGACTATTCGCAATTGGCAGGCTTCGATGCCGGTGCCGATGATTATATTGCGAAGCCCGTGAAACCAAGTGTTTTCATTAGTAAAGTGAAAGCCCTGATGCGCCGCTATTCGGATGTTTCTTCTTCTGTTGGCAAAATCATTGAGCTTGAAAATATTATTATCGACAAAGAACGTTATGTGATTTTAAAAGATTCGCAAGAGATTATTCTTCCAAAAAAAGAATTCGAGTTGCTGGCTTTGCTGGCTTCGAAACCCAATAAAGTGTTCACACGCGACGAAATTTTTTCGAGGGTTTGGGGCAATATGGTTATTGTGGGCGATCGCACCATTGATGTACATATTCGTAAAATAAGAGAAAAAATAGGTATCGACAACATTAAAACCGTTAAAGGCGTTGGATACAAATTTGAGATGTAATGTTACTGTGCTATAAGAAGCAATTTTCAAATTCCAAAACCCAAATCCCAAGATTCAAAGACCAAGGATGAAGAACACAAAAACAAAAGACTTATCCCTCAAATTGGCATTCTGGCTAACTCTTATTGTGGTGATTCCTATTATGGGCTTATATTTTCTGGAAGTCACATCTATAGTGGTTTTCTTTATTATTATGACTGCTTGGTTGGCCGTGGCTGCTTACTTTCTGTTTTCTTATAGCCTGAATAAGTTTGTCTACGAAAAAATCCGTTTGATTTATAAGACCATACATACCTTTAAACTTCCAAAAACTCAGCAATATCAAAGCC
>CAIXTV010000164.1 GCA_903922465.1 uncultured bacterium | reverse complement strand
GCAGTATAACCGTTGTTAAACTTTGGCGAATAGACCGTAAAAGCGGCAATATCGCGTTTAATGCTGTAAGACACAAATTTGCAAATGACAGGCAATTCTTCGTCTTTGCAATTGTAAGTGCGCGAATTGGTTGTTGGCATGGTAATTTGGATTTAGAAGGTTGTTAATTTAGTTGAGTTATTTTTGAATACTTGAATGGCATAAATTTACAAATTATTGGAGTAAACAAATTAATAATGGCCAAAAAATATTTTTTTTATTTTTAAATCCAGCCCGATGCGGGTTTGTATAATTCGCAATTTACAGCACTAAATTGGCTTGATAGAAACAAGCACTTCGATAAATTCAGCGCGTATCCCAAAGTCTAAATTGTCAATATGCTCTATAGTGGTCTCCAGGCCGCTCTTTTGATTTATAAAGCTCACTATATCAAATCCCCAGTGCATTGTTACAGGCGAACCTTTACTGTTAACAGGGTTTCTATGCCATTCTGGGTTTTTCAGAAAAACAGGCGTGTTGTTTTCTCCTTTAATTGCCCATACTTCTGTTGGTTTATGCCTATTGATTATTGGTACCGTGAATATATGTACACCTCCTTTTTTCAGGGTCCGCGCTATTTCAGCAAATGCCTTATCCGGTTCATACAAATGTTCCATTACATCTTGGGTTATAACCAAATCAAAAGTTTCGTCATTAAAGGTTTGGTGTTCCAAATCCTGGTTTATGTAATTTCCGGTTAAAGTTCCGAATGGCATATTGGGATTATACTGTGATGCGATATAATTTTTGGCACCTTTCATTAATTTCATGCTTGCACCTCTGTTTACAGGTGAAGATTCATGAATATGCAAATCCCTCCAGTTTGGGCAATATTTTTCTACGATCATCATGAGTGCCCTTTCACGGGGAATGGAGCCGCAATTGCTACATAGAAAATAATCGCGAAGCCAACTATTGTAAGCTGTAAATGTTGCTTTTTTGTCGCAACAAGGGCAAAAGCCTTTATGGGAGAAATAGAAGGCGTTAGGTTTAAATAGAATTAGAGTTTTATTGCAAAAAACCGTGATAAGTTCATTTATTATCATTTAATATTTATTGTGTGGTTTTATCTTGTCGCAATTTAGGATATGCTATACCACTTTCCGAATCCAAAAACTACCTCCACTATTCTTATAACAATCAGGCATTTGTGAAAGACAATCTCTATGCTTGTGATGAAGAAAATGCGAAAAAAGAATAATCTCGAAGCTGTTGTTGTACATCAAAAAGGATCTAAGGAAATAATCTTCATTCCAACTCCTGCCACTAAAAACCCAATCTTTCGGATACTCGAAGGGATAAAAAACATCATGAAAATGGATAAGTACACCTTTCTTGAGCAATGGAAGTATTTCGAAAAGCAGGTAGTTTACATCGCTGCCAGTTTTGGCAACATGTGTACTGTCGATAAACAGAATATCATTTTCGGCTAATTGTTCAAAAAATGCATTATCAATTGATTGCAGCCCTTTTTCAATAATATTTACCTGCTGCCTGTCATGATCTGTTATTAAAGAATGCAAGCGTTCGGCATAGGGTTCGATAAACGTCGATTTTGTTTGCGGCCTGCCCAGTAATTGAAGTGTATCGAGCATCACTGCCGACGAAAAGCCCGAACCTACTTCAATAATACGGGCAGGATTATAATACCTGATTATTGAGTAAAGAAAGATCGCATCGGAATAGGAAAAGAAATCGTTTTTGAAATAATATCTGTGCTGTTCGTTTTTATCATCCCGGAAAGGTATTTCGGGATAAAACTTTGTAAACGATTTGATTAATGCCAGTTGTGCATTTTCATTCAAATCAATCCCGGGCAATGACGAAGGAGTATCCTCTTTCCAGATTTCATTTTCCCGTTCTTTTGCTTCGTCAACATTTACGATTGGGGAGTAATAATGGCCTGCCGGGAAAAACATGTGTTTTTCAAATTCCTGAAGCTTTTCTTTTAAATGGTTTGATGTAAGAAGCATTTGTAATTGGTGTTAATTGTTTGGTCAGTTGTAAAAATCACATGTTCTTATCAGCAGATTCAATTTTTTTGTTCATCCATATCATTTTTTAAACCCTCTATATTTGAATAATCCGGTTTTTATCAGGAGAAGGTTACTCCCTATTTACCTGATCGACAACACTTTTTAAAGCTTCGAGGTATTTGAATCCATTCTTCATATCTGGTTCTAAATAGTTCCCTTCAGCCCATTCATTCCATGAATTTATTAAAACAAGATTTTCTTCTTTACTGAATTCCATTTTTTTAAATTTCTCAATTGATGACAGCAAGAATTTTGAAAACAATTCTGGCGTGCCATTTTTTATTAGAATTCCATCTTTACCCCGACGAGGTGAATTATCCCAGTTTACAAAGGAACAAGGAAAGTGAGGATAAGGTAAATCACGATTCCCCATCGTTTCTTTTGCTTTTGAATAATCATAAACTTTAATTTTATTATACATAATAGTAAATGAAATATTATTAAGATTAAACAGCGTTTTTGTGTACTCTAAAATGTAAGGAAGGACTCCCAGTTGAGGTTCAAAATTTAATATTGCATCAAAACCTAATTCACGAAGGTCAGTATCACCAGTATGTGAATTGGATGCTATCAGGTAAGGTTCATTCAGATTGTTTTTCAAACACTCTGTTTTTAAAGTGGCAATACATTTTTCAACGTTAGGTATATAGGTTGGTTTGTAAATAACAAAAACAGGCCGGTTATTAATTTTAATATACCGTGGATCATTGAATACTTCCATTAACCAATTTGCGTGCCGAATATTATCAGGTTCTGAATATGTTTGTTTCACGATTATTTCTTTTTCCTCGCCTATCCAACTTCTGCTCCAGGATTCATTTGCCCAAATAAGAAAAAAAGGAAAATCAGGTTTATTGGTTTTTATCATATTGTCGATTGGAAGATTCAATAATCGTTTACCATTGAACCAGTAATGATAAAATGCAAAGCCATGGATCCCGTATGATCTAGCAAGTTCTGCTTGTTTTATCATTACTTCAGGATCACCCAAATCATAGTAACCTATAGAATTGTGTGGTATATGTGGCTGATAATGCCCCCAAAAAAGTGGTTTTGCTTTTTTTACATTGGTCCATTCAGTAAACCCTTTGCCCCAAGCCATATCGTTTTCAGGGATTGCATGAAATTGTGGGAGATAAATGGATATGAATCTGATTTTTTTCAAAGTTTCAAATTTTAAAAGCGATGATTTTCCAAATCGAGAATTAAGTTATTGAATTTCTATTTTCTAATTGCGAAAGCTGGATTGAAAAATCGCCATCGAGAATGATATACTCAGGATTGTTTTTAAAAATAGGACAGACTAATGGCTCGAGTTTTTTTGCCAGTTGTTTATCTTCAAAACAGATCAAATCAATATTCAGAGCATTCCCGCTTATCCATGACAACCAATTTTCACGATACCACTGTCCATATAAAACTTCAACACCTTTTTGTTCCAGTTGTGTAACATGCGGTTCATCCCTGATAAAATCGGCAGGAAGGAATTTGATGCTATATTTCAATTCAATAAACTTGCTGATTACCTGCAATGACTTCTCCCTGTCCGGTTTTTTAGTACAATCGGGAACTTTGTGACCAAATATAAGCACGATCTTCTTGTTTTTGCTCCTATCGCGCGACCTGAAGAGGTTCTCGTTACGCTCATAATTATCTTCACTCAATATTGCCCGCCATCGCGAATAAAAAACTATTTGATTATCAGCTTGTTTCTTTTTTATTCCTTGTGAAAGGTCTGTTCCATTTGAAATGCCTTCAAAATGTATGACAATTGATTTAGGTTGAAATACAGTACGGTATCCAAGCGATTTTATTTGCATCGCCAAGTCGGTATCTTCATAATAAGCGGGTGCATATCGAATATCAAACCCTCCAAGTTTATTCCATAATTCTTTCCTGATGCAGATACATGCACCTGAACAATAATCTACATCTTTTAAATAGTTATATTGGGATTGATCGGGATTATCTTCCCTTCCATAATTCATAGCAGAACCGTCCATGAACACAATACCCCCAGCCTCCTGCAGTTGGCCATTGGAAAACACAAGTTTTGCGCCTGTCATTCCTACATCAGCATTTTCCTCTATTGGTTTAATCAGCCATTTTAACCAATCAAGCTGAACAAGTGTGTCGTTATTTAAAAAAAGAATATATTCGCCTTTGGCATACTTAGCTGCATTGTTGCAGTTGAATAAAAAACCAAGATTATTCTCATTTCTAATTATATGTATATGTTTAGTAAGCTTTTCAGCAAATTTTGTATCATCTGTCGAATTATCATCTGCCAGTATCATCTCATATTTAACATCACCCGAATTTTTAAATATGGAATCCAGGCAGGCATGGGTATAGTCCCATTGGTTAAAAGCTGGAATGATGATAGAAACAAGGGGCACTTCGGTTAGAATCGGGAACTCGATTATTCCAGCAGGTTTAATGAGTTTATGCAAGATGGGGTCATGCAGTTCTGGTTCAATGACAGATGTTTTTTTTTCTCTACGGCCATATAATAATAATTTCTCCAGGGTTTTTTTTACACCTTCCCGTTTTAAGTATTTTAGCTTTTTGATAAAAAAAGCATTTGGTATTGAAAGACTTGAAGTATATGAAAGAATCAGCCTCTGAAGTGAGAAATGACTATTTATTGGCATTAGTCGGTTGCATTCTTCGACAAGCTCTTCAATTTTTATTTTTACGGCACTTTGGGAACAAATGGCTGTATTGAGATCCTGACCTGCAATGCCCATTTCACGCTGCAAAATATCATCATGCAATAGTTTTATCACACAATCAGCAAATCCCCGGGCATCATCGGCAATCATCATTTGTTTGCCATGTTCAGCCTCAAAACCCTGAGCGCCTATTCTGGTTGCCACTACAGGAATTCCATGGGCCATTGCTTCGTTTACCTTTCCTTTCATACCACCACCAACACGCATGGGAGCTACAGATAAGGCAGCTGTTTCAAAATATGGTTTTGTATCGGGCACATATCCAATTATTTTTACCCCTTTTATTGTGCCTAATCTTTTAATATCATCAGTTGGGTCACTTCCTATTACTAAGAATTCAGCATTTGGTATTCTATGTAATACCAATGGCCAGATTTGTGAAACAAACCAAATTACGGCATCCGGATTTGGATACCATGCATAACTGCCAATAAATACAACTTTAGGATCGCGTTTGCCCGGTTTGCGTGGATAAACGCGTACAATATTAGGTATGAGTGATACATTTCCGACCTTTTCGATGTTGCATAGCAGGTGATAATCATCATTACTAACAGCAATTGTAATATCTGCCTGTTTATAGATACCTATTTCTCTCTTTTTGGTTTGGAATGCCTGCGATTCTTCAATCTGTTCAAGCTTTGCCTGTGTTTCTTCCCTGGCATAATGCACATCTACTGTATCGACAATTGTAATTGCATCAGGTTGTAAGAGTTTAAACGTAGGCATGACCTCCTCTGCAATCCAAAACATATTGAAGTAGCCTACAACATAGGAAGACTCTTTTATTGCTTTGTTTAAAGCATTTTTTTTAAGAGGCAATACACTTATCCCCATATCAGAAAGTTTATTGATATAAGGAATCAACTCGTCCGCAGTATTCCATTCCACATGAGATGGAGCCACACAAAAATCAATTTGCCAATATTCGGATAACAATTCGAGTATGGATACAAACCTTAATTCGCCTGAACTTCTGTCGGGTCGGGGAATATTATATGAAACAACTAGTATTTTAGGTTTGGATTCCATTTTTTAAACATTATCCTTTGATGAAATGTCCATTTTTGTATTGGCCAATTTTCGAAGCACTTCATATATGTTTTGTAAGTAAGCGTAGCCATGCTTTTCATCAGGCTCCAGATGTGCCCCTTCTGCCCATTCGTTCCAGGCATTTACAAAAACAAGCCTTTCGTCTGTGCTTTCAAATCTTGAAATAGTATCCTTAGCCGCATTATAAACCCATTTTTGGAAATCATCAGGATGGCTATTAACAAAAATATGGCTTTCACTTTTTCTTCTTGGGGTATTATCCCATGAAGGGCAAACGCCTCTGAATAGTTTGTAGTCGGGTAATTCATAGTTTTCACTACGTTTTACTATCGTTTCCCAATCATATATATTGCAATTGAAGTCTTTACTTGTCGGTTTTACCAGATGTGTAATAATTGGGGGATAAAAATTATTGGGGGGAAATTCAATGGCTACATCATATCCAATCTTGGCCGGATCAGTTTTTTCAAACGATTGAACGTAAGCCAGATAAATCTCACCGATTCCATTAGCTCTGCACCAATTTCGCCAGCTTTCGGCAGTTTCTTTGGCTGATGGCAGCAAGCCTGGCCTGTAAACTATCAATAAAGGTTTGTTATTGATGCGGATGTAACGTTTATCGAGCAAATACTTTGAAACATGCGTTATAAAAGCCAAATCGTCTTCGGGTGAGTGGTGTTGCTTCATTAAAATATCGTTTTCCCTTCCATCCCAGCGGCGTGTCCAGTTTTCGTTTGCCCATGATATGCAAAATGGAAGATCCAATTGTGGATTTAGCAAATAGTTTTCGATTGGTTTTTCCAATAATCGCTTTCCATTAAACCAATAGTAATGGAAACAGAACCCTCCTATCCCATAATTTTTGGCAATTTCAACCTGTCTTTCCTGAACTTTTATATCCAATAAATTATAATATCCCAATTCAACAGGAACATGTGGCTGATAATGCCCTTCGAATTGAGGTTGTGCAGGTTTCACGTTGGTCCATTCGGTAAACCCTTCTCCCCACCAGGCATCATTTTCGGGTATGGCATGAAACTGGGGCAGATAGAATGCAAGTACTTTAACCGGCATTTCCGGAATGGGTATGTTTTCTTTGTATGCAATTCTTTGAATGATTCGGTTACTGTTTTTCCTTAAAGATACTTCAATGTTGGTTGTGCCATGTTCAATAACGGAACCAATTTCACCTGCTTTGATTGTATTATAAAGGTCGTGGTATTTAAAAAAGAACAGGTTTTTAAGCCTTTCTTTTATTCTGCCTGAAAAGGGTAGGAGATGAAAAATAACCTTACTGGTGTACCAAGCTATTTTTTTTAGAACAAGAATTGCGGAAAAATTCCTAAGAATTTCAAAAATAGCCCGTAATGGTTTTGTAATCTGCCATGATCTGGAAGTTATTATTTGGCTAATTTCTTCGATCTTTTGGTTTAATTCTTCATTTTTTTGGATTAGTTGCTTATCCTTTTGGTTTAGTTCTTCGTTCTTTTGGATTAGTTGCTTATCCTTTTGGTTTAGTTCTTCGTTCTTTTGGTTTAATTCTTCATTTTTTTGGTTTAGTTGTTTATCCTTTTGGTTTAATTGTTCGTTCTTTTGGTATAGTTCTTCATTTTTTTGGTTTAGTTGTTTATCCTTTTGGTTTTGTTCTTCATTCTTTAGGTTCAGTTCTTCATTCTTTTGGTTTAGTTCTTCATTCTTTTGGTTTAGTTCTGCTTTAATAATGTTCAAATCATTATTTTTTTTATTCAGTTCAATTTCCTTCTGGTCTAAAACCGTTTTTATATGATCCAGTTCTCTGTTTTTTGCTTCTACAATTGCATTCCCCGCTTCTATTTGTTTCTCTTGTGTAGATTCAATTTGAACTAAAGTACTGATTTGTAAGCTTTGATCATGAATAACTTGATTTATTGTTGATATTTGCTTGGTTAATTTATCTGCAATTGCCAGTACAGGCGTTAAATACAATATTTCTTTTTCCCATTTTTCAATATTTTGTGTAAGCGAGTCTTCATCGATTTGTAATGTAGTGGACAACTCCATGATTATATCAAAAACATCCCTAACCAATGCAGATGCTTTTTCATCAAATAACAAATCATCTGCTTTGTGTATTGAATGCCTAAGATTATTGTCTAAAAATTCTGTAGTGTATATTTCCAGTTCTCTACTATCGATTTCGAGATTAAAGGCATTTGCAATTCTTTTCAACTCCTTCTCTGGATACTGAATCAGTTTATCATAATCGACAACTATTCGGCTACAGCCGATAGTGCCTGATAAACTGTTGATTACATGGCTTTGCCACAATAAATAACTTTTATCAAAATCAAAACCATCGCGTTTAAAAAGTGATTTTGCAACACTCATAGGATGGCGCACTGCTATAATGTAGTGGACTTCATATTTCAAAAAGCTGAAAACTTCTTTCCAAAATGGTAATAATATTGAAATCCGGGGATCTTTAATGCCGAAAAATTCAAAACCTTTGGTTTTCTGTTTAAGTAGCTTAACTGCACGAATAAAATAATCCTTTTGATGAATTATTCTAATTTCATCTTGAGTGATTACAGTAAGGTAATGCCATTCTTTGTTTATTAATTCAAGAATTTCATTGTTTAATGTGTTAATATCAATATCTTCCCAAAAGCCTTTATCATTATCGCCCTCAATAGCCGGATATAATCTGTTTCCAAGTTGAACACCCAGACTTATTAATCCACGGGCAATAGCGCTTGTGCCACTGCGGTGCATGCCTATTACAACTATGAGTTTCTTATGGTTTGACATGGGTATAATTAGATGATTCATTATTTCCTTATATTCTTTCAAATATTGATTAATTGCATCAAAAATGAAATATACTTACAATTTAAATTTCTCTGAGTATTCTAATTGAAAGCTTATTACTTATTTTGAAAGATACCTATTATTTTGCTCAATAATTTTTCTTTTCTTTGAAATCTCAATTTTAAAGCAAGGTGATATAATTCCATATCTAACATGTGAAACGATTCGATTTGCCTTCTTAATGTTTTACTTATTGGATAATCTCCCCTTCTGTTTTTATTGATATTCACTTTGTGAGCAGTTAAATTTTTATGTAGAAAAAATTGACAGAAATACATGAAGTCATATTCATAATATTCTGTAATTCCAATAAAATCAAAATTATGTAAAGGGAAACCCCATAAGAATTGGTGGTAAAGATTTCGTACCTCATCACTCAAGCAAAATTTTTCCAATGTCCATTTTTCTTCTATGATTCGCTTATGCAGGGGAGGGGAATCAGAACAAAATGTCCTTTGCCAGAAATAAAAATGCGAAATAACACGTTCAACGGGGTTACGCATCCAGGTTACAAAAATTAAGGGATGTATTGTGTTTAGGAGCAAGTACTTTACAGGCATAAAGTGACCATGAATACACTCAATTTCACTGAAATTTATTTCGATATTTTTTAAACCAGAAATCAATGCACTCCTATTTCTATCAAAAGGAGGTGTATTGATGGGGAGATCTGCATAGTCAAGCAATAACTTATTAGCAAAATGTTGATCAAGAGATATCTGGAAACTTGAACCTGCAGTTTTAGGAAGGTGTACAGAAATTATCATTGATTTTATCTTAAATTTGTGTAGAGATTTGTACTGTTTTTATTGGGTTCTTAGCCATTTTTTGTGGGTAAATTGAGTTCAAGTTTTCCTAAATGGAAGTAAATCATTTATAGAAATTAAATTGATTTGTAGAATATTTAGTTTTGTTTATGTTTGTTTTCAAACTCAATTAATCTTTCAACTGAATAATTCAAGAATGGTATTGATTCTTTGGGTAGTTTTCCAAATAAAATAGATTCCTGGGTTGGAGGTGTAAAGCTATAGCCCCGTATTTGACTATATTCATTGCGAAAAACAGGACCTGGATGTTGATTTAGCGGAACATTTGTTGCAACTCCACCATGAAATTGATGAAAAGTTCCCTCACCCAATAATATTACTAAATTATCTGTATTTTCGCAAGCTCTTTTGTAAAAATCAAGATTTACAAAACCTCCTCCAGGGGTTTTAAAGGATTCACAATAGCCATTTATTTTGTTATATTCTGTTTTGTTTATAGTAAGACAACTGCTTTCACTAAGAGGAAGAAACCATCCATTATTACTCGAACCAGCTAAAACAGAAACTGAAAATAGTTTATAACCGTTCGTTTTCCAGTCAATGCCTTCCAATAATAAATCCTCAGTTTCTTGATTATAACCTTCAGTAATTGATATATTCTGTCTTTTCGGTCCTAAATGGTAGGCAACAGTTGCTACCAAAGGATGGTTAAAAGCCTTAAAAGTCTGCAGTGTAGCATTTAAAATACCTGGGCTCAGCATCCTTGCCCCATCAATAATAATCATGACTAAATTGCCGCGTGCTATGCTAACAGCTTTGTTAATAGAAACTGCTGGAGATGGTGAAGGCTTAAACCTGATTAAATGGAAATTTGCTCCAAAAGATTTAACAAATGTTTCTTCTATGGGAATTTGAGATCCATTATCAACTACAAGAACTTCATATTCGTTTTCATTTGAATCTTTCTGATATTTTGAACTTAAAGTATATAGTGTGCGTTTTGCCTCACGTTGCATGTTATACAATACAACTATAACAGATAATATTGGTATGTTCATATTAATTTGTATTTCTGTGAAAATTAAATAAGATTAATAATGACTTTGAAGAGGATAAAACAAAACGCAGAAGACTAAATCGTTTAGTTGTTGAAAGAAATTCTTTTGTTGCGAAAATTTTTTTAAAAAATTCCCAAAGAATCATTTTTTGATATTTAGATGGGATTGTTAAAAATATATTTTTAAGATAGTTAAGCGTTTTTTTGCTCCAGATATCAATTGCAGGATTTAAATCTTCATTGATAAATTGATATTGCTGGAGTGAATATTTATTACAAAGCCAGTTTACATCTTCAGATAAACAGCCCCATACTTTTTTGCTAAGTCCTTTTGGAAGCATTAATTTTTGACCTGGCATATTAGTTAAATGTTGATTTAATTCAGTTATTCTTTGAAGTTTTAATTTGTAATGAGTTGTTTTATATGTATTAAGGGCATCTATAAGGTGAATGGTCTCATAATTGCTACTTTTGTTTTCTATCCTTATTTCTGGCTTTATTATTCCAGAATTGTTTTTAGAAATTATTTCTAAAAAAGCTCCGGTTGGACCATATGTATGAAGTATAATGTCTTCATACCTCAAAACAGAGATAGAATCCTGGCCAAAAACTTCAGAAATTGTTTGAATTAAATTTCGATACATATGTGATTGAAGAAGAAGATTATCTGTTTGTTTTTTAATAGTAATACCTCTGGTTTTAACTCTTGATTGTAAAACACTTCTAAACCAAGAAACTGGATGGCGACACATTATTATAACTCTGATATAAACATTAGGTTGCGTAATCTCAGTTAAGTAAGTTTGAAGATTTATAAGCTCAATTTTTGATAATAACGAAATATCTTCACCCGAAATAATTAATGTTTCACCAAGAAAATTAGCTATTTGTGTTTCAAATTGATTACAATAATCCTTATGAAGCTTTTTGATTGATTCATCAGTGGTTATCCCTTTACGAATGTTAATATGATATTCTTTCGGATTATTGCAAAATAGACTGTAAAAGGGTATAGAATGGTTATCAATGAGATCTTCCCCGATATTAAATTTGGGATATAATATACCTTCTTTAGCTAATATAGAATGTTCACTATAAAGTGTTCTTTGGATGGTTGTAGTTGCTGTTTTATGTATGCCAATATGAAGAAAAATTTCTTTTATCATTTTACTTGTATCTTTTGTCTTTTATATGTACAAATGCTTATAGTTTGTTGTTATAAAACATTGCTTATAAGTTAATTATTTGAATTTCGGGGTTACATTTAAAATCAATGATTCCTGCTGAATAAGTGTTTTCATTTGACAAGACTCTAAACATATATGCATCTAATATGCGATGAAGTTTTATTTTGTCATCTCCATCAGTTTTTCCGCTAACACCAGCATTCAAAAAATAGACGCCAGGATTTAAATTACATTCAAAATAATATTCAACCTGAATTTTTGTATCTGGAGCAATATAAGGTATTGGACTTTCTGTTTTACCTGACGAAGTTCCTCCTCCTAATTCATTGCCAGTAACAGTTTTTATTAACATTCCAAAACCAACATCTGATACTCCAATATCAAATGATACATTATACACATAAAAATATGATCTGCCGCTAATTAAACAATTGACTAACTCCCCTTTGTTGTTAATAATTCTTGGATTTTCTATTTTTGCACCTTTTGATTCATAGCTAATTGTACTTTCGGGTATGAGATTAGCATCATAAAATTCATCAATATTCTCATTTGGAATTTGTTTAGAAGTTAAACTTGGATTTGAGGAGTCTTTTATAATATCCTGATTGAGAATAATTGTTTCTTGAATTTCTTTACGAATTATTTTCCTGCTTTCACTTGGTGCATAAAGCAATCGTAAGTATTTACCAATGATAATTTTGGGAATTCCTTCTAAAATTAATTCACCTTCATCAAATAAAATTGCCTTATCACACAATTCAACTACTGCACTAGCAGAATGAGAGACAAAAAGGATGGTAACTCCTTTTTTTTTCAATACTTCAATCCGGGAAAAACATTTTCTTTGAAATTTTTCATCACCAACACTCAAGGCTTCATCAACTATTAATACTTCAGGATCAATGGCTATAGCCGCGGCAAAAGCCAATCTAACATACATGCCGCTGGAATATGTTTTTACTGGTTGGTAAACAAAATCACCAATATCGGCAAAACTTAGGATGTCGTCAATTTTGGCATCCATTTCTTCCTTGGTAAAACCCAGTAGGGTTCCATAAAAGTAAATGTTTTGAATACCGGTAAGTTCGGGATTAAAACCAGTACCTAATTCAAGTAAAGACGAAATTTTACCATTTACTTCAACTGTACCTGAAGTAGGAGTTAGTACACCTGCAATAATACTTAATAGAGTTGATTTTCCACTTCCGTTTTTCCCGATTATGCCAACTGTTTCGCCTTTTTTTATTTCAAAACTTACATCATTTAATGCATAAAAGTCTTTATGGTATTTTTTACGCAACGGATGAAGTGCTTCCTTAAGCCGATCCCGTGTGGAATTGTATAATGGATATATTTTTGAAATATGATTGACTTTTATGGCAATATTATCGCTGTGCATTTTTCTAATTTTAAAAAGATTTATAATACGTCTGCAAAATGAGGTGTGAGTTTTTTAAAAATCAAAGCCCCCGCTATAAAGATGGTAAGCGTAGTAAGCCAGAAAAATATAGTCATTTCAATGTTTTGAAACATCCATGCTTTGCCTAAAAATGCATACCTATAGCCTTCGGTAATGTAAAAAAAAGGATTAAGCAAAGCCAGATATCTCATGTTTCCGCTTAGCGTAGTATAGGGCCACATAATAGGGGTTGCCCAAAATAAAATTGAGATTGCCACATTTATTATAGGACCTATATCCCTTACAAATACATTGATGGCAGAAAGCAGCCAACCTAAGCCTGAAAGCAAAATGAAAGCAGAAATGACGAGGTAAATTATCTGAAACCAGTATATGCTAGGATAAAAGCCATATGCTATTGCAAAAAGTGCAATTACGAGAATAAAGAATAAATGAATGATCAAGGAAGTAAAAATTTTTATAAATGGGATTATCGACACTTTAAATGCAGTTTTTTTTATGAGGTATGAATATTCAATTAAAGAGTTGGATGAGGAAGTAATCGTTTCGGAGATAAAAAGCCAGGGTATCATACCGGTTATAAACCAGGGTGCAAAAGGAAGCCCATTATTCATTTTTCCCATTTTTAATCCATAAGTAAAGGCAAACCAAATTACTAATATTGAAATAGTTGGCTGGATAAAAGCCCATGGAAGGCCAATGTATGAAGCAAGGTATTTTTGCTGGAAATCACGTTTTACCAGTTGCCCGATTATATATTTCTGTTGGTAAAGTGAGATGAAAAAAGAAAAAAAACTTTTGAGGTAGGCCATAATTTATAAGAGTTGGTATTTTTTGTGTGTTAACTAATAAGGTAAGAAATTGATAGATAAGTGATAACAGTAAATTTTTCTTTTTGAAAAAGGTTGTTTTTCCGCACCGCTTCGTCCTGTCAATCTGTTAATTGGTTAGTTTTAATCGTTATGAGCGAGTTTGTAATGTTAGTAAATAATATTGCCCGATAAAAATAAAGATTTACCAAGTATTCTGTTTCCCGAAAAATGTTTTTGGAGGTAAATTGATTAGTTTCCACATCCCACAGCTTCGCCCTATCAGTCCCATAAAAAATGGTAGATTTTATATTTTTCTAGTGTACGTTTTTTTATCGAGAGTAATAACTAATAGTAAAATAATTTAGGTTATTTTGTTTTACAACCCTTTATAAACCACCCCCAAAGTATAGAGCATAATTTTAAAATCAAGGCTCAAACTCCAGTTTTCAATATAGTTTGCATCCAACTCCACACGGTGTTTGATGTCCTCGATATTTCGTACTTCGCCCCTGAAACCACTTATTTGCGCCAAGCCGGTAATTCCTGGTTTTATGGTATGCCTGAGCATAAACCGTTTTATCTGTTTCCGGTATTGTTCCGTATGTTCTACCATGTGTGGACGTGGGCCAACTACCGACATATCCCCTAGAAAAACGTTGATAAATTGAGGTAGTTCATCAATGCTGAATTTTCGTAAAAACTTGCCAACAGTAGTAATATCCTTGCCAAATTTGCTTGGATTCCTGTATGTGGAATCAGAGCAATCGTGCATAGATTTGAACTTGATAATAGAAAAAACCTTTCCGTCAATCCGGGTACGTTTTTGTTTATAAAACACACCCTGGCGCGACCCAAACATCGAGATAAAATACAAAATTGCAGTTAACCAAGGAAGTACACCAAGTATTACCAAAAGCGAAATTAAAATATCCACAAATCGCTTAACCAGCTTGTTGTATAGGTAACTGAGTGGGCCAGGGTTTATTTGTATCACAGGTAAAGCGCCATAGTTTATTAGTTCAGCACTTTTATATGCGAAATCTCCAAAATTGGGCACTATGTGGACCTTGAAAGGATAATCAGAAATAAGAGCTGTAATATCCTGCATTTTTTCAACAGGGATGCCATTCCAGGCCAGAAAAATTTCGTCAACGTGGTTGTTTTCAATAAATGGTTTAAGGCCGTCCCAGTCACCTATTTTGTTATGTGCTTGATCCTGGTCATCGTCGAAAAAACCTAAAAACCTGTATCCATGCCAATTGTTTGATGTAAAATATTTTTCGAGCTTGCGTGTTCCCTCAGTATTACCCAGAATTATAACATTCCTGAAATTAAACCCGTGTTTTCTGTAGAAATAGAGTGCATAATACAATGATATTTTCCAAACAATCAGGACAAAAAAGAAACATGGGAATAGGATTTTAATTAAACGACGGGGATAATATGAAAAACTTACAATTTGAAAATATAACAGGAAAAGAAAGAAGAAAATAATTATGACGTTGAAGTACACATAAATAATTGCCTTTATTTTGATATTGCGATCAATGGAATGGGCTTTGAAAACCATAACCAAAATAAGCCAAGCCAGGTTCAGATAAGTATAAAAAGCAATGTACCTTGAAGATAAGCTTATTGCTGTACCCTCAAAATAAATGAAGCTAAAAACGAAAATGGCATTTAAGATTATAAAATCCCCCAAAATAGAGATAAGTGGAATATATCGGCTATAATTCATTTTCGAGTTGACTAGAATTGGGTGAATTTCTGGTCAAAGCTAAAAAAAAAAATTCAATGTCAAATTTTTATCTGATTAGTTTTTCAAATAATGTCAGCAAAAGCTTTATAATAACCAAGGATTATATTTTTCCAAACGTGGTTTAACCTTATTTTCGTCAGGTTGTTTGCTGTAAATGATATCTGTTTGGTTTTTCCAAATTGATTCTTTAGAACTTCGGCAATTTGTTCTTCATTTTCGAAATAATATGCATCAATGCCGAGCACCGCACGGTTAAACGAATTGTCGTGGGCGCAGATTGGTGCCGATGCAGCCATTGCTTCGAGTAGGGAAGGGTTTGTGCCTCCAGCAGAATGCCCATGAAAGTATAATGCGGAAAAATGCCTGAGTTGATTAAGTGTTTCTTTACAAAATATACTTCCTAAAAAATGTATCTGACCTGACGCATAGTGGTTTTTCAGGTAATTGCCAAAAGTGTTGTTAGTATTCCCAACTACTAAAAGTGGGATTTTTGACTGGCAAGCGATAACTCCTTTGATAATTTCTTCGATATGGTTGTCGGGCTGTAAGCGTGCTATCAAAAGATAGTATTCCTGTGGAAGTACATTATAAGGTTTAAGAGAATCTGCATTTGGTGTTTCGAAAATATCAGCTCCATACGAAATATGCAAGGTTTGTATAGAATATGAACTTTGGAGGTAATGCTTAATGGGTTCCGAATCAGCGATAAGTAAGTGACTACTATTGGCAGCGAATTTTTCAGCATGTTTCAAGAACCAGCGCAAAAAACGGTTGTATTTGCTTCGTTTCCATTCGAGGCCATCCATATTGGTAACAACTTTCGTTTTGGCTGGTAAAAGTTTATACCAAATAGAATTTGTTGTGTAGCCTAATTGCAAGAGGATATCAAAATTGCGTTTACGGCTGTCGAGTATGCAATTGAAATCATATACAAACTGTCCGGCCAGTCCTATTTTATATTCAGGGTCAAAACAATGGATCAGGTTTACGTTTTTCCATACTTTTTCCTGACAAGGATGATTATGCGAATTGTAAACCCAAACCTCTGCACCCAGTTCAACTAAACCAACCGACAGGTATTCAGCAAATTGCTCAAAACCACCGTAATGATTTGGTATTCCTCGTGTACCTAAAATTCCAATTTTCATTTCGAAAGATATTTGTCTGGAAGTCTCTAAAGCATGGATTTAATGAACCAGATAACTCCTCCCAATTGTAAAACTATGAAATTGAATTACACTGAAAGAATCAAGATATCTGACTAAAGAG
>CAIXTV010000163.1 GCA_903922465.1 uncultured bacterium | reverse complement strand
TTCCTTCGGCACACCAAATTTTATGACATGGAGAAGGTAATATATTGCACTAAATGATAATATGAGCGTCATTGCGAGGGTTCCTCCCGAAGCAATCTCCTTTGTTTTAGATTGCTTCGCTACGCTCGCAATGACGAACCCGACTTTATTAACAGTTTTCAAGTCATAAATAATCACCGTGTTACAAAATGTTGTCATTAGTAGGAGGAACGACGAAGCAATCTCGTAATACAAAGATTGCTTCGCTGCGCTCGCAATGACGCAACCAAAGAAGAGCTTCGGGGCATTAAACCTAATTAAAATAAACCTAATTAAACGTTTTCAGGCTCTACAATAAGCTTGGCATTTCTAACATCCACCAATCTACAAGAAACCTTTTGACCAAGGAAATAGTCTCTCGGCTGAGCTAGGAGAAGTCTTGCCTTATTCCCCCTTATATCTATCAAACTAACCACCTGCTGAATTTCATTGAGTAAATATTCTTCAATTAAAGTCACTCTAAAAATATAGCATTCCCCTATTTTAAAGTGAGGATGCTCTGGTTCGAAAATGTAATGCGGAAACGATGCCGGTTTTATGCATCTGCATTCAATTGTGTCCCCAACTTTAAAGCCGTATGTTTCATATTTACTAAACTTCAATACGATCTTTTCCGAAGTTTTTAAATGTTTGAGAATATAATATTCTTCATTATCCCAAAATGTCCCACTTATCAGGAATGAATGTGTTAGTGCTGTATCGTAATTAAAAATCAAATATGCTTTAGGAATGATATTCAAAAAACTTTTCTTTATTCCTTTGATAAAACAACTAAGATGGCCTCCAATTTGCAAGGTGTTATTTTCAAGATTAGGAATCACTATTCTGGTTCCCTTTTCATCTTGTAAAGTCCACAATTTATCTAAACCATTTGCAAGAACTTCCTCTTTCTCAAGTGTAAATTCATAAGTATTTCCAACTTTATAAAAAGGGTGTATAGGCTCGAAAAACAACCTGCCATTACAGTTTATTTTATCAAGATGACATAGAATAGTTTCCCCCTTTTCGAACCCATAACCTGCATAGAGTTTATATGACAACATAATCTTTGTCCCCATTTCTGTTTGCAAAAGATAAAATTGAGCCTCATTTAAACTCTTAAGGTCTATTACTTTTAAAGGATATGTTTCTCCCTCCTTAAATACCTCAGATAAATTCATTCAAAAAACAATACTATATAATAACTTCCTGTCCTTTTTCAGGAATCATAATATTGTTAAACCAATTTTCTTCGAGTGATTTCTTATAATGCAACTGAGTTTCATATTCACCATGAACAAGGAATATTTGCTTAATTTTCTTTTTATCCTGACAACTTAAAAACAACATCATTTCAGCATAATCCCCATGAGCACTATACGATTCTAAAATCTGAACATCCGCTTTTACAGTATATTTTATTCCATATATTGAAACTTCCTTGTCGCCTCTTCTTATTCTGGCACCCAAGGTTCTTGGAGAACAATACCCCACAACCAATATGGTATTCTTAGGATTTGAAATACTATTTGCCAAGTGATGTTTTACTCGACCAGCTTCCATCATTCCAGAAGCAGAAATAATAATACAAGGCTCCTGAATATTATTCAACCGCTTTGAATCTTCTTCTGATCGAACATAAGTCAGATTGTTAAACCCAAAAGGATCAGAATCAGTTTCCATTCTGTTAAGCATTTCCTCATTAAAGGATTCAGGATGCATCCGCATAATATTAGTAGCATTCACCGAAAGCGGA
This sequence comes from uncultured bacterium, assembly GCA_903922465.1. Classification (GTDB taxonomy): domain Bacteria; phylum Bacteroidota; class Bacteroidia; order Bacteroidales; family CAIXTV01; genus CAIXTV01. The sequence continues at coordinate 4,443 of CAIXTV010000163.1, read as the reverse complement.
CTATCAACATATACCTTAATTTTAGGCAACCAACCTTTATCCATCAACAAGTGAATGGAATACACCACTTCTTGCGTACGCCCTACACTAAATGCAGGGATAATCAACTTCCCTTTCTTTTTAACACAGGTATTCACAATAACTTCCTGCAAACGTTTCTCCGATTGCGTCCTATGATCGTGCAATCTATCGCCGTAAGTCGATTCTGTAATTATATAATCAGCTTGTGGAAATGGCTGAGGTGTTTTTAATATTAAGTTATTCTGTCTACCTATATCACCAGTATAACACAAGCGTTTTTCTTCTCCATTTTTAAGAAATACAAGATTTACGGATGAGCTACCTAAAATATGTCCGTTATCTGTGAACTTAACACTGATTTCTTTACTAATCTTAAAAACTTTCCCATAAGAAACACTCACAAAACACTGTAAGGCAGATTCAGCATCCTGTATAGTATAAAGAGGATCCAGAGCAGGTAAACCTTCTTTAGCTCGTTTTTTATTATGAGTATGAGTATCATGTTCCTGAATTCTGCCACTATCAGATAATAAAATAGCACACAAATCTCTTGTCGCATGCGTACAAACTATGGTACCATTAAATCCGTTTTTTACAACAAAAGGAATCAATCCCGAATGGTCAATATGTGCATGTGAAAGGATGATATAATCAATTTCAGAAGGATTAAATCCCAAATCGCGGTTATCTGCATCCGTTTCCAATCCTTTCCCCTGATACATTCCGCAGTCAAGTAATAGTTTCAATCCATCTTCGGTTGTAATCAAATGTTTGCTTCCGGTTACTTCTCGTATTGCACCTAAAAATTGTATTTTCATAATAAATCTCTTTTAAAATCATTATTGTCCTCTTCAAAATTGTTCAAATAAAATTATCCATCCATCTCAAAGTTGATAATCTTCCACAAAGGTCATCATTCTTTTCCATACTTATGTTATTCTTATGAAATTTTATTTCCTCAACCTTTGTTTTTGGATCTTGGAATTTGGGTCTTTTATGATTTCCGAACCAAAGCCTCATACAATATCTCAATAGGATGCAAAGCTACCCTTCCAGTCCCATCTTTAATCTGATGTCGGCAACTCGTTCCCGATGCAGCAATAATGGTTTCAGCACTCGCCTCCTTCACCGTCGGGAAAAGCACCAGACCACCCACCTTCATCGAAATTTCGTAATGTTCTTTCTCATAACCAAAAGCCCCCGCCATACCGCAACATCCAGCTTTAATATCTTTCACCTGATAATGGGCAGGTATCGAAAGCATTTTCATGGTGGCATCAATGGAAGCCACCGCCCTTTGCTGACAATGCCCGTGCAGCAATATTGAAGCTGCTTCATTTGTAAACGCTTCAACGGGAATATTTCCATTCAAAAACTCGTTTACAATAAACTCTTCAATCAACAAAGTATGCTTGCTAATGCGTTTGGCATCTTCGCGAAGTGTAGCCTTTACCAGTTCAGGATATTCATCCCGAAAAGACAAAATAGCAGAAGGTTCCAACCCTATCAAAGGAGTTTCTTCACTAATTATATCCTTCAAATACACGATATTCTTATTGGCAATCTTGCGGGCTTTTCTCAAGAGACCTTTAGATAAAAAAGTACGTCCACTTAAGCCATGTCTGGGTATCACCACCTCATATCCTAATAAGCTAAGCAACTTCACAGCTTTTATCCCGATTTCGGTATCATTAAAACGTATAAATTCATCGGCAAATAAATATACTTTTTTGCCTGACTGCTTAACCGAACCTAAATTCCCGCAAAACTCATCCATACTTTTTTTCAGATTCATTCCCGTAAGCAAAGGCATTTTTCTATTCGTTGTAAAACCCAGCATTTTCATCAAGTAGGGACTTATCCGGCTTTTTGCCATTAAGAAATTCGTAATCTTTGGGAAAAACGAACCCAAACGGTAAATCGAATTAATATGAGCAATCAGCCACGAACGCAATGGAATGCCGTTTACATCATAATAATGTTGCAAAAATTCAGCTTTTAGCTTAGCCATATCCACATTCGAAGGACATTCCGATTTACAGGCTTTGCACGAAAGACAAAGGTCCATAATTTCGTAAATCTCTTTATGATCAAGCGGATTCCGTTTAGTGGAATGCGTCATAAATTCCCTCAACACATTGGCACGGGCACGGGTAGTATTTTTCTCGTCATGAGTCGCCATGTAACTCGGACACATCGTGCCTCCCATCAAATGCGATTTACGGCAATCGGCAGAACCATTACACCTTTCAACCGAACGCACAAATCCCTCATCTTTACTAAAATCAAAAATGGTATTGAATTCTCTGGTCTTTTTGCCGGGTTCAAAACGCAAATAGCTATTCATCGGAGGCGTGTCGACAATTTTCCCCGGATTAAATATATGTTCGGGGTCCCAGCTTTGTTTAATCTGCTTTAGCAATTCGTAATTCTTTTCGCCAATCATCATAGGGATAAACTCTCCCCTCAGCCTTCCATCTCCATGCTCCCCGCTGAGCGAACCATGATATTTTTTCACCAATTTGGCAGTTTCAAGTGCTACCGTGTGAAATAATTCCACATCGGCAGGGTCTTTCAGGTTCAGAATAGGGCGCAAATGCAATTCCCCTGTCGCAATATGAGCATAGTAAACACATTCAAGACTATACTTCTTCAGCATCAGATTGAAATCCGCCATATAATCGGGCAAAAACTCCGGACTTACTGCAGTATCTTCAATTACCGCAACAGGTTTTGCATCGCCCGGAATGTTCGACAAAACCCCAAGCCCTGCCTTACGAAATGCCCACACTTTTGGAATATCTGCCCCATATAAAACCGGGAAATGATAACCATATCCTGCCGCCCTGAACGCTTTTTCAATTTCTATCGCCAGACTTTCAATCTCAGCCTTAGTTTCTTTGGCATATTCAATAAACAATATTGCCCCGGGATCCCCCTCAATAAAGAAACTGTTTTTACGCTGAGTGCTATTTTCTCTTGCCAGGTCCATAATGGTTTTATCCATCAATTCTACCGAATCAGGATTAAATTTCAGTGCAATTAAATTGGCTTTAAATGACTCTTCAATGGTGTTGAGATGCACACAAATCAAGCCCTTGGTTTTGGGAGGCAAGGGAACAAGATTCAGTTTAGCTTCGGTAATAAAAGCAAGCGTTCCCTCTGAACCGGCAATCAATTTACAGAAATTAAACAGTGGCTTCCCTGCAGTAAAAGGTTCACTTTCCAACAATACATCAATGGCATATCCCGTATTGCGTCGTTCGAGCGAAGGATGAGGATATTCTTTTCTTATCTCCTGCTGATGTGCTGTATCCCCAAGTATTTCTTTTATGTTTCTGTAAATGATACCCTCCATGCCATTGATCAGACATTTGTCTTCGAAAGCATCCTTAGTAAGGGCATCAAAAATCACTTCCTCTCCATTCGAAAGCAAGGCATTCACCTCAAGCAAATGATCGCGGGTGCTGCCAAACAAAATCGAATGCGCTCCGCACGAATTATTCCCTATCATCCCTCCTATCATACAACGATTGGAAGTAGATGTTTCTGGTCCAAAAAACAATCCCATTGGCTCTACCACTTTATTCAACTCATCGAGCACCACCCCTGGTTGCACTTTCACCCATCTTTCCTTTTCATTTATTTCAATAATCTTGTTGAAATATTTCGATATATCTACCACCAAACCCTTGCCTACAACTTGTCCGGCGAGCGAAGTGCCTGCTGCTCTGGGAATAAGTGGAAGCTTATGCTTATGTGCAAAAGAAATAAGGTATTTTAGGTCCTCTTTGGTTTTGGGAAACACCACTCCTGCAGGTATTTCTCTATAAGCAGATGCATCCGTTGCAAATTGAAGTTTTGTTGAAAAATCGAAAAGCACATCCCCTTCGATTTTCTTTTTTAGTTGTTTTAAGAGTTTCTGAGTATTCATTCTACCCGTTCAAAAGATTTTTGGTAAAATTAATCATTTAAACGAAATGGGAAATCTTAAATTTTGAAATTACAAAAGAAAATTTACGGGAAAGCATTTTGGCATCTTAAAACCTTTAATATCCATTGTCTCATAGTGCCATAATATCGATTGAAGCATTGCAAGCCATAAGCTGCAAGACCCATAGGGCGAAATATTTAGAAATAAACGAAAATTAACACATTCCGAATCGATTTAAATTCTTTCTCGGCACCTATGGATAATAATATTAATTATATTGATGTTATAAGGCACCTTCAGGAGTTATAACCAGAGAACCGATTGTTATAACTGCAGAACCGATTGTTATAACTACAGAACCGATTGTTATAACTACAGAACCGATTGTTATAACTACAGTGCCGATTGTTATAACTACAGTGCCGATTGTTATAACTACAGTGCCGATTGTTATAACTACAGTGCCGATTGTTATAACTACAGTGCCG
>CAIXTV010000162.1 GCA_903922465.1 uncultured bacterium | reverse complement strand
GGATCCTCGGCATAAATCCGGCATTCGATGGAATGGCCTTGCTGTTTTAAGTCTTTTTGTTGCAACCTCAGCACTTCCCCTGACGCGATATATAGTTGCTCTTCCACAATATCAATACCAGTAGTAAGCTCGGTAACAGGATGTTCGACTTGAATACGAGTATTCATTTCGAGGAAGTAAAAATTCAATTGTTTGTCGACCAAAAACTCAATGGTTCCTGCCCCCGAATAATTTATCGCTTTCCCTATTTTTACCGCCGATTCGCCCATAAGAGCACGCAACTCAGGTGTGAGTGTTGGCGATGGTGCTTCTTCTATAATTTTTTGGTAACGGCGTTGTATAGTACACTCCCGTTCGAACAAATGGACAACATTGCCAAAATTATCACCAAGTATCTGTATTTCAATATGGCGAGGCTCTTCCAAATATTTCTCTACATATACTGTTCCATCGGCAAAATAGTTTTTCGCTTCGCGCGAAGCAGTTTCTAATGCACTGGCAAGGCTTTCTTTATCGTTCACAATACGCATTCCTTTTCCACCTCCGCCACCAGCAGCTTTCACCAAAACAGGAAACCCAATTTCGTCAACCCTGCTAAGTATGGAGGCCGAATCACCCGCCAAGCCTTTACTCAACGGAACACCGATTGATTCAACGAAATTGCGGGCTTCTACTTTGTTGCCCATTACCTGCATTACCTTGGCTTCGGGGCCGACAAAAATTATTCCTGCCTCGTTACAAGCTTTTACCAGTGCTGGATTTTCCGAAAGGAAACCATATCCGGGATGCAAAGCATCGCAATGGCTACTTTTGGCAAGGTGGATAATGGCCGGAATATTGAGATACGTTTCGGAAAGTTCTGATTTTCCTATACAGTATGCTTCGTCGGCAAAACTATGGTGAAGGCTGCTTTTATCAATTTCGGAATAGATAGCGACCGTTCGGATTCCCATTTTTCGGGCGGTCCGGATAATTCTTACGGCTATTTCTCCCCTGTTGGCTATTAGTAGTTTTTTGATCATCGTGTAGTTATTGCTTAATGTTGGATGTGCGATGTTGGATGTCGAATGTTAGGAGGTTATTCTTGCTTTGGCAGTTTTGATGGATGAAACAATGATTGCAAGTATTTCAGATGCTTCCTGTTTAATGGGTTGTGTTTGTTCGGCTGTTGCCAGATTTGCTTCAACAATCATCTCCAACCAAAAAAGTGTTTCATCACATTCTTCTTCAGCAATTCCAAGTTTTGCTATAAAGTCCTTTGATGACTTACCTCTTCCAGAAGCTCTATAATTTGCTGCAGTTGAAGTAGCTGATTTAATTATTTGATATGTAATTACCTTACTTTCCTGTGACAACGGAAACAATTTTGTGAGTTTAATTACCTCAAGAGCCATTTTTATAGTTCTTGCATACATTTCATGTCTATTCATTCTGGTAAAATCTTTATGCTAATTACAATAAAGCTAAACCTTTTTTTGTTCAAACGAAGTAAATCCTCCTTTTCACATTAGACTTCCCACATCTAACATCCGCCATCCCACATCGTACATCCCACATCGCACATCTTACCCCACCCACCCCGGTTTCCTCTTCTCCAAAAACGCAGCCATCCCTTCCTGACCTTCTTCGGATGCCCGTATTTCGGCAATCATTTTTGCAGTGTAGGATAAGGCTTCACTTAAATCAATATGATTTACCACTGTATCAATCAGCTTTTTACAATGTGAAATAGCAGCTGGGCCACTAGTCAAAAGCATTTGGACCATTTCATTGATATAATCTTCTATGTCATTGGCTGGCAAGGATTTGTTAACCAGTTTATAATTTTCGGCTTCCTTCCCATTGATGCGCCTGCCGGTGAGCATAAGTTCCCGTGCACCATATTCGCCCACCCGCTTGATCACATAAGGCGAAATACATGCCGGTACAATGCCTATTTTCACTTCACTGAGTGAAAACACGGTTGTATCGTCGCAAACAGTAATATCACAAGCTGCCAGCAAACCATTTGCCCCACCAATTGCTGCACCGTGAACAACCGCGATGGTTGGTTTTGGCGAGGAATAAATGGCGTAAAAACATTCCGATAAGCGGTAACTTTCGGCATAATTTTGCTCATAGCTATATTGGGATACATCGCGCATCCAGTTTAAATCAGCACCGGCGCAAAAGGATTTTCCTTCACCCCGCAGGATTATCACCCGTATATCCTCCATTTTGGAAGCTTTCAAAAAAGCATCTGTCAACTCTGCAATCATTACTTCATTGAATGCATTGCGTATATCAGGACGACTGAGCAAAATGTTAGCAATGCCGTTTTTTGTCCCGAAATTTATTGTGTTGTATGTTCCCATTGTTTCTAATTTGATGAATTATTTTAAAAAGTCTTCTTGTCCCCCCTCACCTTTTCTCCCCTCTAATATTAACCAAACCGCAAGAAACCTACATCCTGAACACCCCGTACTTTGTTTCTTCCCATTGTTTGTTCATCGAGGCGGCAATTCCCATGGCTAGGACTTTTCGTGTATCGACTGGGTCAATAATCCCATCGTCCCAAAGGCGGGCAGTGCTGAAGTAAGCAGAGCCTTCTTCTTCATATTTCTTTAAAATCGAATTCCGCATTTCATTTCGGTCAATATCGTTTAATACTTGTCCTTTTGCTTTAAGCTGTTCTTCCTTTACGGTGATGAGCACACCGGCAGCTTGTTCGCCACCCATAACGCTTATTTTCGAATTCGGCCACATGAACAGCAACCTTGGTTCGTAAGCGCGGCCGGCCATGGCATAGTTTCCGGCACCAAAGGAACCACCAAACACTACTGTAAATTTTGGAACCCGTGCATTTGCAACGGCATGAACTAATTTGGCACCGTCGCGGGCAATGCCACGGCGTTCGTATTCCTTGCCAACAATAAAACCGGTAATATTTTGCAGGAAAAGTATGGGCACATTACGCGATGTACAGAGTTCAATAAAGTGGGCACCTTTTAGGGCTGTTTCCGAAAACAAAACGCCGTTGCTTGCCAAAATCCCGACAGGCATGCCCATAATATGAGCAAATCCTGTAACAATGGTTGGGGCGTACCGTGCTTTGAATTCGTGAAAACGGCTGCCATCAACTATTCTGGCAATAATTTCATGTGCGTCAATAGGTTTGCGCAAATCGATGGGAGCGATACCGTACAGTTCTTTAGGATCATAATAAGGTTCTTCGATAGGCACCAATTCCAGAAACTGTCTCTTGGGCTGTTTTAAGGTGGAAAAAATATTGCGGCATATTTGCAGTGCATGGCTGTCGTTTTCGGCAATATGGTCGGCAACACCTGAAATGGAGGTGTGGACATCAGCCCCACCAAGTTCCTCGGCAGTTACTTCTTCGCCGGTTGCGGCTTTAACTAAAGGCGGTCCGCCAATAAAAATAGTGCCCTGGTTTCGGACAATAATAACTTCGTCGCTCATAGCCGGAACATAAGCCCCACCGGCGGTACACGAACCCATTACAACAGCTATCTGAGGTATCCCCTCTGCCGACATGCGTGCCTGATTGAAAAAAAACCTTCCAAAATCGTATTTATCAGGAAAAACATTGGCTTGTTCAGGCAGGAAAACCCCACCCGAATCAACAAGGTAAACACATGGAAGATGGTTTTCCATGGCTATTTCCTGGGCCCGAACATGCTTTTTTATAGTTTCGGCAATATACGTCCCTCCTTTCACAGTTGCATCATTGGCCACAATCATGGTTTCGCGCCCATGAATTACTCCAACGCCGGTTATAATTCCTGCTGACGGAAACCCATTGTCGTACAATCCAAAAGCCGCCATGGTAGAAAGCTCCAGAAATGGTGTGTTTGGATCGATCAGCAGGTCGATACGTTCACGGGCAAGGAGTTTCCCTCGTTCTTTGTGCCGGCTTACAATGGATGGAGGTGAACCGTTTACAACTCCTTTGAGTGTTGAACGGTATTGTTGCATTATGCGCCCGTAAGCTTCTAAATTCGCGAGGTATTCGGGCGAATTTTGGTTGATTTTCGATTCAATTCTGTACAAAACACAAAGTTTTTAGTGCCAAAAACATAACTATCCGAATAATTTTTTAAAGCAGAAAAGTCCTAATGGGATTTAAAATTAATAATTCCAATTCTACCACAAAGTTGGCATGATTAGCTTTTTGCATTTTTCGGGTTTGATCTCAACAAACCAATTCCCAAGCTCTTTGTCCCTCTCAATAATTTTCTCATACGCACCCATAGTTTGTTTATCCAAGCGTATTCCTGTTTTATATTTATTGACATTTAGATGGATTTCTGGATACTTGCCTTTCCATTTCATGCTTTGTGCATATTTCAATACAGCATCCACAGAATCCAAAACCCCACCGTTCCAATGCTGCTCCAAAACGCCCCACACCCTTTCTATTGGATTGTACTTGCTATGATAGGGCGGATAATAAGCCAGGTAAACAATTATATCGAATTTCCCTGCAAACTCACATATCCTTTTGATAAATTGGGTCCGTGTGCTTTTGCATTCTGGCCCGTTGTCTTGGTTCAGCACTATCTTTTTTACATTTGGGAACCGATATTGGTTGTTGGCCCAAAACTGGATCAGTATATCAACTATGAAATTCGCGGTTACGGATGAATTCGTAAAATAAATCTGTACTTCGTCTAATTTTGGGATAAAAAGCCCTTGGGGTGTGGTAAATTCATTCCCAAAATCATGGTCTAAAGCTTTTATCTTTGCGTACGACTTGCCCCCTCGTGAAAATTGCCCTATTTATACTTTGTTTTTCGCATCGAGCGATAACCGTAAAACATCTGCCCTATTATCGGCTTCTTCATTGACTTGCCTTATTTTTTTTAAAAATAGCATCTGTTTGTGCTATTCTCTTTATCGGCTTGGTTTTTTGTATCGTTGAGAAACTGTACCCTAACTCATTGACTTTATTATAGATAGTCTGGTTTGTAGGGAGGTCTTCCAATAAATACCCTTTGTTGTGCAATTCTGTTTTTATGCTTTCCGGTGTCAGCCTGGTAAAAAGACGGTTGTCCTCGAACCTGGGATCGGTTTGGCTTTCGGAATCCACTATGCCCTTTATATCAACCAAAATATTTGGCAGACGTGTTTCTATGCTTTTACGGCCACGTTCGCTAAAAGCATCAACAATGTAATTGCCGCTTTCCAGTTCTTCCATCCCTTTTTGTAAAGTTTTAAAATCAACGGAAAAATTTTCGCTTACTAGCTTCATGCCGCCATAACCCAAGCATTTAGCAAGCTCTGCCAAATAAACCCTCCTTTCACAACCTGTCATTTTTTGCAGGCCAAATTCAAAAATTGGAAGAAATGTCTCAAATGCCTTTTTAAGTTCTATTTCCATCTTTAAGGGATATAAATATTTTTCCCAGCAAAGGTATTCTTTTTAAAGAATTGGAATTATTATTTTTGAATCCCCTAAAGCAATATTTTTGTAGTTGCAAAACATAAATAGAACAAAGGACTTTTCTATGAAGACAAAGTTAAGAAAAAAGTCGGATTAGCTGATTTTTAAACAGATTTTAGATTTGTACCCCTGCAAGGCTTATAATCCACATTTAACAGATCGACCACTGATACCCCAAGAATTTCGGCTATATCGAAAAAACGTTCCAGCGGCTGAGCCTTCTGGTTGCAGATTGCGTTCATTGCGTTCGCGGAGATTCCTAATTTTCGTGCTAACCACCGCTGAGAGCGTTCTTTCTCAAGGAGCACTTCCGTTATGCGGTTCAGTTTTGGTAATTGCTGATTTTGTTCCATAAATACAAAGGTAATAATAAACGCAAATATTTTACACAATATACAAGTAATACTTGTATATATCATTTATTAGTTGTATATTTGTATTGCTTTAAAACACAGCAATGACAATGGATACAGCAAATTTCTCAGCCTTCAAAGTTGCCGAAATTGAGGTAACATACAAAAACAAGGTGAACCCGTCCGACAGACCAAAAATTACCCGTTCTCAGGACGGTTACAACCTGTTAAAAAGCGTGTGGAGCGATAAAATTGAATATGTTGAGGAATTTTGTGTGGTCTTATTGAACAGGGCTAATAAGGTTCTCGGTATTTCACGGATTTCTGAGGGCGGATTAAGCAGTTGCATTGTTGATCCCCGACGTGTCTTTCAGTGTGCTCTTAAGGCAAATGCATCTTCAATTATCCTTGCCCACAACCATCCGTCAGGTCAAACTCAGCCAAGCGAAGCAGATATTCAAATTACAAAGAAAATTAAGACAGCGGGTGATTATCTGGAAATTACTGTGGTAGACCACATTATTGTTACCCCCTATTCTTACTATTCCTTCGCGGATGAAGGCATTTTGTAAATCGTCTCTAAAAACACTTAGAAGATAACCATCTGCATCAGGATTAAAAACTACAGCTATGAAAAACATTGAAACCCAGTTGAAAAGTCTGCTCAGCGAATTTACATTCATTGACGGCGAAATGCTGGGAATAGTTAAGAGAAGTTTTTTCGGCACAAAGGAACAGCAAGCAACCGAATTCCGCACCCGCGATAAAACATTGGTTCTAAATTCAGGTGTCAGGCATTTTTATATGTCAAGCGAAATGTACAGGGACAATCCCACCATGGAGAGTTTCCGCTATATGACAGTTTGGACAATAGCAAAAATAAGACCATATAGAAGCAAATTGTTCAGGGATTACGAAATGGACAAAGTATTCCTCTCAGGTAAAACCGATGAAATCCTCATTGAAAACCTTGAACGTGAACTTGCAAAAGGTACAATCTAAGTAACAGGTATAAAACATAGGGCAATGAAAAATTTAACTTACAATCAGATTGGTATGCTGCAAAAAATCAATAATGTGGATAATATGCAGGAATCAATAAACAGCGGAATTTGCTGGAAAATGGAAGGTTCGAGTGGCAGGTTTGCTATGAACTGCCTTGAATCGGGTGCCTGTATGTTGCCCCTCGAACCCAAATATGACTATTATGGCAACAGAGTCCCTTCGCGGAATATGCTGATACAGGGAACCAAAGGAACCTTCCAGAATAGCATTCAATTCTGGAACAAGGTTATCGACGGCGATTTTGATACGGTGGATTGGCTGGTAGAAACCTTTGGGGTTGCTGAGGCTGTCTGATATTTTGCTCAAACTTTAAACCATTACACAATGAAAACAGTTGAATTTAACTCCAAATTCCAACGTGCCGAAGACACATTTTGTCTTGCGAAAAGCGTGGTAATGATAACCCCGCCAGTTGGTCAGGATTACTGGTTGTTTCGGGTACAATTATTCAAAGACCAAGCTATTATTGGATTCCCCAAATTTAGCACAATTGGCATTGGCTTTGCCGTCGAAGACAAAGACTGGAATACCAACCTTCCTTATAGTTTTGATGCTGGAAAAATCTACAATCATATACATTCGAATAAGAAATATAAAGCAATCTCAAAAACTGATTGTATTCAGGCTATTGAGTTTATTGTTGGCATGTTAAAGCTTTTATGATCAAAAGCAATCGTATTCAAAATAGAAATATGAGTTGTGTCCTCTTTTGAAGCTACGAGTTTTATTCAACGTGATGATGGTCTGAGAATCAATGCTCCCGTAGCAGAATAAAAAGTAAGACTGTTATTGTTTTCATTATAAATTAAAGTATGATTTATTGATTCATTACCACAGTCAGATCCATAAAAAGTAGCGTTTATTATATGTCCTGATATTTTATACTTAAAATAAAGAGTGCAATTCTCATTAGAATTTTTCACAACCATGGAACCAGCATAACGGTTTCCTTCGGAATCGAATTTAATTGTTGTTGTTGACCCATAAGAACTTCGGGAATAGATATTTGCATGAAACTCTTCAGCTATTCGATCTTCAATAGTGGGCTGGTTCTCAATTGGAGTTTGTCGAGTTTCTGACTCAGAGCCACTTTGATTTCCTTGTGCATTATTCGTGGTATTATTGTCAACCTTACCTTCTGACTGGGCAATTTCAGCCATCTCCTTTTTTTGTTCTGGTTCATATACAAACTTATAATAAAAAATCCCAAAACCTATAACGAGTGCAAGAATAAACAAAAAAGGAACAGCATCAGTTCCACTTTGGGAGCTCTCCTTTGATACTTGTACATCCGTGATATCGTCCCCATCTTTTATCTGGACAACTTTTGGAGTGTCAAAGTGACCAAGCGGAAATCCACAATGGATACATTTATCAGCTTTATCTGAGATTTGTTTCCCGCATTCGGGACAAGTGATTAGTGCCATAATTCTTAGCTTAATAAAACTTCAAAAAGCTAATAGTTTTATTATAGATGAATTTGATGTAAGGTTTTAACGTTATTCAAGAACACAACAGTCTAAAGCCAAAACCCTTGTATTATAATAACCTTTAATTGTGACCAGCTGTCCTTTCGAAAGCTTTGAGAATTCGACTGTTCGTTCTTTTTCAAAGTAACAAGAAACATTTGAAAAGAAACCTGCCACAAGTGTAATATTATTTGTAAAAGTATAAAAAGTCTCAATATGACCGCTTATCTGTAAAATCTTTCCCGAGTATTTTTCTTTCGCTGCAAACTCATTAGCCTTATATTCAGAATTAAGTTCTTCTGCCGTGAGAATATAATCAGGCTTCGAATTTGCGACTGTCTGTGTACAAGATTTCTCGGAATCATTATCAAATTTAAATAAATGCCAAGCACCAACAATTAATATTATGCCAAAGATAGCGTTAGAGATTAATAACTTTTTAGCACCACTTGACATTTGGATTTTTGGCGTTTCTCCAAATTTTATTTCTTTGTTTAAATACTTATTTTCGGGCATCGAGCCTTTAGTGGGTATTTCAGTATTTGATTTCAAGATGATTTCTTTTGTAATTGGAAATCCACAATGGATACATTTATCAGCTTTATCTGAGATTTGTTTCCCGCATTCGGGACAAGTGATTAGTGCCATAATTCAACTAAAATTTCGACTGTTAAGGTGTTAAACATATTTCGTGGTTTTTTAAAGTGATTTATAGATTAATTTATCTATAAATATTAGTAAATGGCAAGGTAAAATTATCTGCATCTACTCGCTCGCTATTGGAATATGAGTTGTTCTTATTAGCAAAAATATACTTGAGTTTGTCCTCAGTTGTCAAAGTTGCTGTCAAATCGAAATTTCTTCCATCGCTTGTCGTGCCAATAAAATTAATGGTTGCAAAACGTCCTGAATCGTTATTGGTAACTTGATATCTTCCATTTGCACTTACTGCCCCACCTTGATTGAGATTCAAATAATTATCAAACAATAGGTAGTAACTGAATGTTCCTTCGCGCTTGGCAGTAAGAGTTATGCTGATTTTTCCCCAGACTCCAACAAGAACATTTTTTAGATCATATTCTTGTACAAGTTCCTCTTTTGTAATAATATCTATAGCCCAATTCCCATTCTTTTCATCTTCTATTTCTTTCACCTTTCTCTCTTTTAAAGATTGGATAAAAGAATCATTGATGGCTTTGAAATCTGATGATCCAATCTCGATTTCGTATTCTGGAAATTTTATACGCAAATATTCTTCAAAGCTCTTTTTCTCATAATCTATTTTTCGCCAAGTGTTTAATTGGTACAGTCTGATAGTATCAGTATGAAAAGTGCCTTTGTCAATCTTTTGGGTATAGATATTTGACAATCCATCACTTGCCCTCTTACCTAAATAGAGCCCATCTGATATTTCAATAGAATTGACGATTTTAATCCCGTCACTTTTACTTAGGATGTTTTTTGAAATAAAAACAATTCCTAAAATAACTAAAAGAGCAATTCCACAGAAGATTATAAGGGTATATGTATATTTTGAAGAAGAGTTAGACTTCTTATCAGAATATCGATTCTCTTTTATGATTTCTTTAGTAATTATTACTTCCGAATAGGCTCCTTTACCTATTGGGAATCCGCAGTTAACGCATTTATAAGCATCATCAGAGATTAGTTTTCCGCATTCAGGACAGCTAATTTGATCCTTTTGTAAATAATCAAGTGGTAACCCACAATGGATGCATTCATCAGCTTTATCTGAGATATTTTCACCGCATTCAGGACAAGTAATTAGTGCCATAGAAATCTATTTGTCATTTAAGGTATTGTAAATGGATAAATTAGTCAAATAGGTTAGAAAAATATTGACTCCAATTTAATGTACCAATAAAAAAATCAATAAAAGTAGCAGTCAACCCTAAAATTGAAAGCACTAAACCAGAGATAGTGTCACCATTATTGACACGTGAAAGACTAACAGCTGCTGAGATTATTCCAGCGATACTAATAGGGAAGCCAATTAAGGGAATATGCCAAGCAATTAATGATAATAAACCTAAAACAAAAGGAATTGTAGAACTTCTTTCCCATTCTTTTTTATGGCTTTCATTTTCAATTTGCGTTATGGAATAATTACTTTGATAATTTGAATGTTGGGATGTTACATTTATTCTGAAACCACAGGACACAAAATGCTGTGCCTTGTCAGAAATTTGTTTCCCGCATTCGGGGCAGTTAAATAAGGGCATAGAATTATAAAATTATCTTTTAATTGAAAATGTATTCATAATATTTGTTGCCACTTTGACTAAAGAGTTAAAATCATTCTGTTGTGATGTAAATGTTAAAAGGTAAGCATTACCACCACTAACCCATACATATTGCACCCATTTCAAATACAAGTTGCCTTGCACTCCAGTACAGACTATTTTTTGATAGTTACCAGACATGCTGTTTTCAGTTCTGGATTCTAATAAATTGAAGCTACTCATACCTTTTCGCATATTTACCAAAGAAAGTGAAATATAAGAATTTAGGTTCAAATTATAACCGCTTATATCCTCAATTGTCAGGTTAATACTTTCACTCCAGTCATCATGTATAGGCATTTTGGGGAAAAGCGTAAATTTCGAACCCACAACACTTCCTTTATTCCACCAAGTTGCAGGGCAGGAAATTGAATAAGTTGCCGTTTCAATTGTCTTCCACGATTTATCATGCCTAATTTTTATTTCATTTTCTTGATTTATATCAATTGGATTAGAGAAATCCAAAGTCGATTTTGAACTCGAAAGTATATTTTCATATATACTTTCAATCTTGTATTCCCTATTCAGTAATACATTTGTGATAACATTGTAGTGATTAGACTTTGAAGTATTTGTCCGCTCAATTTCATAAACCATATTGAAATTGACTTCAAAATCCCCAATCTCATTCTTCTTGATATTAAAAGAAGCATTATCAATAACAATGCTTGTTTTTAGAACATCTGTTGTATTGTAGTATTCTTGTTGTAGTTGAATTATCTCCTCCCTTGTCACATTTTTTCTCGAATAATAGCGTTTAGCCATGTTAGTGAAAAATTCTGCACCATCCTCAAACTGCTTATTAGAAAAAACACTCATGTATTGATTCATAAGGTTTGTTATTTGGGACTTTTCGTAAACAGAAACATCCTGAGTCTGCTTTTTCTTGAAAAAGGAGTGTGGTTTCCGTTCATCTTCATCATAAGATTTTGGCAAGGATGTCATCAATTTATTGTTATCATAAGATAAAATGATTGATGGGTCAACTCTGTTGTGCGAAGGGACAGGTTTACTATTTTCTGGCTTAATGGGTTCCGCTTCACTGCTCCGTTCAGATTGCGTCGACCTCTCAAAAGATATAGGTTTTCTCTGATTGAGATTCTGATTTAAAGCCTTAATGTGTTCACTGACTATTTTATACTCATTCTCCCTGTGAAATAAAATCACCAAATTGTCATCTGTTATATTTGCAGTTGCTCGCCCAAGATTATAGTGTTCCTTCCTTGTATAAAAAAAACACTGAAAATTATTTTTGATTTCCATTTCTAAATTGTCATCTACACTAAATTCCTCATCAGGAATGTAAATTCCGCACCATTTTAGAATATTCAATGACGCGATATTTTGAGATGCTTCATCAACATGAGGGTTATTAGGATGATTTTTTATGAAACTTGAGTATGCTTGAACTGTGTTTTCCTGAGTTGCATTTTCCCAATCAGATTCATCATTTATCTCCATCAGTTCTATCCTTTGATGTGCAATTTCGGTATATTTGCTATTTGGAAAGAAATAAACAAAAGATTCGTATTCTGACTTTGAATTATATTTCTCCGCAATTTCCCATGCTTTATTCTCTTTTGTCGTGGAGATAACTGTATATAATATGTAGCAAGTACAGGTTAGAATTACTACCATAATAAACAGGATTATGCTTCTCCTAATAACTCGTTTAGATGAAAGTTTTTTATGCACCTGTTGTTGAAACTTGATATAGTCCAGATTTCCAGGAGAAACATCGACGCATTTATCAATATTGGATTTGCTTTTCTTTAATTCACCTGAATTGAATTGGGTGTTAGCAATGTAAAATAGCTGTTCGCCATACTTGGAAGCCAACTCCAATCTCAACTCATCATATCTAGGATTATTAGCATACAAACCAATTGCTTCATTGATTTGCACATAAGCCTGTTCGAGATTATTATTGCTTTTTGAAGTCAGGCTTTTCTCCAATAAGCATTCTGATTGCTTTCGTTCTTTAATTTTTGACTTAATTGATTGCTTCAAATCAGTATAAATGGATTTTGGTGTCACTTTTATTAAATCATCAAGAATTTTTTCTGCTTCATCATATTGATTTTGATTAATTAGAACATTTACTTCTTTTAGCCTTTTATTTGCTTCGTTTTCTATACTGAGTTCTTTATCTATTCTTGATTTGAGTATAGTATAATCCGCATTATTTGGAAAAATCTCGAGTACTTCAAGTATTCGAAGTTTAGCCTCATTAAAGTCACCCTTTTCATATAATATAGATGCTTCGAAAAAAACCATGTTAGATTTCTCCTTGTCAATATATTGCCTTTTATAAATAGGATATCCACAGCTTGGACAATCAGTTAAAGTTTCTGGAACCTTTTTTTTACATTCAGGACAAGTAACAAGCTGGGATTCTGGTTCATTTTTAATTCTTATTTCTCCTTTGCATTGAGGGCAATTAATTGAAATAACTACATTTGAAAGGCTCATTTCATCTATTAGAAAAGAGAAATTGCATTTAACACATAGAATTGTCAGCATTTCAGAGTGTTTTTATCAAAAATATCAAGTAGCATTTGTTGCACAAAGATAGGGAATTATTTATCAGCTCGATTTCAGGCCATACTGTTCATGGGCAGTGGTGAATATCACATCAAAGTTCACCTCGTTTTCATAATATTTAAAAAGCTCAAACCCATTCTCATTCGGCATTTCAATGTCAAGGAAAACCAACTCAGGCTTGAGTTTCTTTATCTTCTTGGCTCCTTCTTTTACATTAGTCGCAGAATCAAGGATTTTAACTTTCTCGCTCAGGTATTCCTGAATCATCAATTTGAGCGATACTATCGCGTTCGGCTCATCATCAATAATAATCGCAGTATACATCTTTTATATTTTATAAGTAAAGGTCGCTGTTCAGAAAATCTTAATTGGTTTGGATTATTTAACGTATTGAATTAATGAGCCAACGTGGAATCAAAGATATACAATTACCATGATAAACGATCAATGATTTTTGTATTGTTTCACCAGCTTCAACAGGCAATCATTTACATACTCTACCTGCGTTTCCAGAAGTTCACATTTGCCCAAACTGATTACACCTCCACTAACGCAATTCCCTTTGATAACTCAGTAAAGTGAGCATATCCTTTTGGGCTGTTGCAAAGAGCTGAATCCGAAAAAGTCGGACTCCCCGATTTTTAAACAGATTTTAGATTTGATGCCCTAACAGCTTAGGCCAAAAACCGCCGGATAACGAAACCTAAATTACAAATAAAATTGAAACGGGGAGTTTTTTTGAAATAATTATTCAAATTTATGGATATGTCTTTTGCTTGAATGATTTCTGAAATTTTCTAAGTGTTTGGTTATCATTATTTTAATTTTAAACGATAAATACAAAACCGTAACTATCAAATCAAGGTTTCAAGACCACCAAATAAGAAATAACTTATATTTGCATCATTATTAAACCAAACAATTAATACTTAATAGCCATGTTCAACCACCAAGTTTATGTAGAACGCCGTAACGCATTGCGAAAGCTCATCCCATCAGGGATAATGCTGTTG
>CAIXTV010000161.1 GCA_903922465.1 uncultured bacterium | reverse complement strand
GTCCTTCGGTGCTTTAATGCAGTCCTTCGGTGCTTTAATGCAGTCCTTCGGTGCTTTAATGCAGTCCTTCGGTGCTTTAATGCAGTCCTTCGGTGCTTTAATGCAGTCAGTCCGAATTCCAAGAATGCTCATCTAATTAGAGACTTAGCTTTTGCTTGAATAAAAGCAGAGAGATTTAAAGCGGCTGTGTTCCATGAATGGTGTAGGTTTGAGTAAATTCCTTGTAGGGCAGAGGGAGTATTTATGTCATTTTTTCCACCTCAGTCGTAGGTTTTATTTCAGGCTATAACTGTTCGGAATAGGGAAGGGTTTGCTGAAGCTTATCCTATTGCCAAAAAGAATCACTGAAGGATTTTTAAAGCATTTCAAGGATAAATGAAATTAAAGTACTGCGGCTTACTGCAAAATCCTATTAGTTTCTGGAAGTTTTGGGGGCTTGTAGTTTAAATGCAGGATGGTATCTCTGTGCTCATAAGAAGCTTACATTAAATAATCATACCTAAAAAAGAAAAACTTATAGAAGAGATATCTTTTGTGTCTGAAAAAGCTTTAATTTTGAAGTCATCAATCTGAAAAAATATGGAAATACACTATTATAATCAAGGTAACACTTCAATGGATCCCAATGCTGAAGTGTATAATCTCTACGCCTACATGCTTTTATGCGATCACATGAAATATGACAGCGTAACTTCAAGTATGTTGCTGTTTCAGGAAGAAGTTGAATACACTAAACATTATAAATTATTATTTATGATGTTTGAAAATTGGTATCCTACCGAAGGAGGTTTAAAAATCGCTGCTATTTTAAGGGCTAATCTTGATATGCATTTAAAATTATCGAGGATGAAAATTCGTGGTAAAAATGAATTAGTGTTAATCGGTCGTTATAATGCTTTATTAAGCCAGGTTAGGAAAATGCTTAAAAAGGTATATGATGACTGGTTCATCAAAAACCGACTAGAAGTGCTTCCTTCTTTTGGTTTAGAAGCAAGTCTGATTTTAGCCATGTCGTTTTATGTTGATGATGATAATAAAGAAAGTGCAATACTTTCAGAAATTGTAAAAACAATTCTTGAGAAAAAAGCAATTATTTCTCTTGATGCCACCATGGAAAGTAAATTTTCATTTGTTGATTATCATGATTTCTCTAACCCTAAAGCAGATTTTATTAAATTTCATGTTTGCGACCTTCCCCCAATAATTGGACTGTCGTTTGAACAAATGAAGCACATTAAGTCTGAACTTAAAGTGGCATTGAATGATTTAACAACTCAAATGAATGAGTTGCAGGAAAAATACAATGTCATTGATTTTAATAAGGATAATCTGAAGGAAGTGATAGACTTAGGTAAGCAACACATAGAGCCTTGCCTTAAACCTTTGAAACAGGCAGTAGAAGAAAGCTTATATTTAAGTAAACTTAGGGGGGAGTTTTCTCCCGATAATATCCTGAGATTCTCCTTGGGGGTAACTTCCATTGAGACTTTAGTCGACTTTTATGAGCAATCACGAGTTATTGAGCCCTATGTTGCCAGTGAAATGAAGCAACAAATATCGCGTAATATCAGTTTGAATTCACCCATTCTCTTTTGTTACCTAAATTATATTCCTGGGAAAACAAAAATAGATATTTATTGTGTGGATTATCCAAAAGTAGAATATCCCGACGATGTGACAGAGTAAGCAATGTCGGCTAAAGACCGGCTTACTAAGTTTTATGATTTTGAGTTTATGGGTGAGATTATATGATGAAGTAAATTCAGCTTATTTCTTTAAAATGGGGGGAAATCTTTAATGAAAAAGCTCCACAAAAACAGGCAAGTGATCTGAGATATACTTACACTGATAGGAATCGGTCAATACCCTGTATTTCTTTACCCCCCATCCGGAAATAAAGAAATAATCGATACGTGAACTTACGGGTTTGCAAAATTCAAATGCATTAAAAGTGCCTTCATCTGCATCAAGTCTTCCCTTGTATAGCACTTTAGCATCTTTCAATACTTTGGAGATGTACTGAATAGGCTCTTTGTCAGGTGTCATGTTGAAATCGCCCATAAGCATGATGGGAAGGTTTCCCTTGTTGAGTTTAGTGATGCGCTCAAGAATAAGCCGTGAGCTGTTATGTTGTGCATTTTCCCCAATATGATCGAAATGAGTGTTGAAAACCCAAAACTTTTGCTTGGTTTTCTTGTCTTTAAGCAGGGCATAAGTGCAAACTCTGTTGCAAGCAGCATCCCAACCCTTAGAAACGGTATCAGGTGTTTCAGAAAGCCAGAAAGTAGCACTTTGTATCAGCTCAAATCTGTCCTTTTTAAAGAAGACAGCACTGTATTCTCCTTTTGTGAGACCATCATCACGGCCTATTCCAACATGATGATATTCGCTTAAACTACTATCGAGATAAGCCAATTGGGTTAATAAAACTTCCTGTAGACCAATAACATCAGCATCGTAGAAATGAAGCATATCACTTACCCTAGCTTTTCGAACGCTCCAAGCATTTTCGCCATCCCAAGTGTTTTCATATCGAATATTATAGGTGATAACTTTTACTGATTGGCTTGTTGCCCAATGAATGCCAACATAACAAATGAAAAGGCAAGTGAATATTATTTTTCTCATGGAAATTATTGTTTCGTGTAAACGATTTATGTATGTGAATTGGATTTCAAATTAACTATTATTCCTTTAGATAAGCAAGCTTTAGTTTCAGAATGATTCATTATCTATTAATCCAATACTTTTAATGAGTTTTTGTAATGAATGCGCTGAATTAAAAAAAGGCTGCCTCGTAATTAACAAGGCAGCCTTTTAAAATCAGCTTATTCCTTTATTGTATAATAAGCTTTTGTGTGTATGTTTTCTTGTTTGATTTATTCAGCACATTAACAAAATAAATGCCTCTTGCAAAACCTGAAACATCAATAGTGTTAAGTATCTGACTACTTTCCTGACGTAACAATACATTACCAATTAATGAATAAATTTTAATCTCAGAATCCATAGCTCTATCTAAACGAATGCTTACTTGTTTGTTGGCAGGGTTAGGATATAAACGGAATGAATTATCTGAATTTATTGCATTTTCAACATTATCTGGAATATTAATGATATGAATCATGTCATTTGTATCGCGTGGTACTAAAACATAACCTGAAGTGTAAGGATTTGTATTGTCAATTTGACTAACAAAGCCTATCAAATTAAATGAATCGGTAGGAGCAGGGGTTCCTTGCAGGTTGCAATTAGTATATAATCTAACAGTAACAGTGTCGATGCCTTTTAAACAAAGTACATTGATGGTGTTACCTGCAGTTACAGGCCATCCACTAACATAAGTCAAAGTATCCATTTGAATAAGTTGTGATTCGATGATTTCAAACATTGAAGGTTCAACAATAGGAGTATGTAATCCATTTCCAGAAGTAAGCAGAACAACTGAATCGGGAACGATTTCAGTCAAACCATTTACCTGAGCTATTTTACCTATCACTCTAATTGAATCACCAACTGCAGGAACATAAGCTAAGGCAGTAGTCCTGTATACATTAATACCAGCTGTTGGGTCAAGCATCCAGAAGTTGTATCCTGTGAAAGTTGCTGTTTGTCTAAAGCTAATGCTATGAACAACCCCATTCAATTTACAATTAACAGTTAAAGAATCGGCAACACCAGTTGTTGCGTTTTCAGTATGAACCTGACTAATATTGTATGAAGGAGGAAGTCTTAAGGTTGTAAAAGTAATTTCATTACCATAACCATAACCAATAGCGTTGTTGGCATAAGCTCTTGCGTAATAAGTAGTATAATCAGTTAAATTAGCAATGATGCTCGTAAAAGTGGCAGTGCTGGCTGCTACAGAGAATGAATCTGCAATAGTTGGATTATGACTAGTTCCCCAACAAATACCTCTGGTTAATACCGTGTCACCACCATCATTAATAACAGTTCCAGCAACACTTGCTCCTGTATAAGTAATTAATGTAGCATTTGCCGTGGTTAAGACAGGCACAACAGCAGTTAATGAAGTTGTGAAGACAGAATCATTACCATAGAAAGTTCCTAAGGAGTTAATTCCATAAGCTCTGTAATGATAAGTAGTGCCAAGGGTTAAATTGGTAAGATTTGCAGTATATGCACCTGTTGTTCCTGTTGCAGTCCTAATTGAATCGGCTGTTGTTGGATTTGCAACAAGGCTATAACAAATACCTCTTGATGTAATAGCATGACCCCCATCGGTTGGGATGCTTCCAGCACATAAAGCTGTGTATTGGGTAACGCCTGTAGCGGTTCCAGTAATTACGGTTGGGTTTGCAAAACTAATTATCAAATCATTGGTGTCTCTTGGGAGAACCTGATAAGTTGCAGTGTAGGGATTACTTGCATCAGCTTGATTTTCCAATCCTCTGATAGAAAACAATACAGTTGCAGTAGGAGCAGGGGTTCCCATTAAGTTACAACCAGGATAAATTCTAATAATTACAGTATCCGCAAGGTTTTTAATAGAATACACTGTTCTAACTGTTGTGAAAACAGTAGTAGGCCAACCACTTAAATAACGAAGACTGTCAATTTTAATAAGTTTTGATTCGGAAGGTTCTTGGGGTATATTAAGTGTCAAGGCATTAAATAATGCATTTGAATCAGAAAGTAACACCAATGAATCAGGTACGATTTCAGTTAAACCATTAACCTGAGCAGTTTTTCCGATAATTCTAACCATATCACCTTGTTTAACAACATAACCCAAATTGGTCGTTTTGTATACATTAATTCCGCCCGTTGAATCCATGATGAAGAAGTTCAATCCAGTTCCAGTAGCAGGAGAAATGAAGTTTATACCATGAACAACTCCAGTCAATTTGCAGTTTACGGCTAATGAATCAGCAACACCAGTTGTTGCATTTTCAGTATGAACCTGTGCAATATTATAAGTAGGAATAAACAGTTTAGTTGTAAATGTTAATTGATTGCCATAAGAAACCCCAGCTGAATTAATAGCGAAAGCACGAACATAATATAATGTGCTATAAGTTAAGTTTGCTAATGAGCTAACAAAAGAACCTATGGTGCCGGTTTGGGTATTAATTGAATCAAGAACGGTTGGCAAAGCAACAGTACTCCAACAAACTCCGCGAGAAATAACTGAGGCGCCTCCGTCATTTACTACTGTAGCAGCAGCAGATGCGGTGTATATACCAATATTAAATATTGAATCGGTAGTTACTAAAGGTACAACTGGGCCAGCTGCTGTTGTGAAGCTAGAGTCAGCGCCGTAAGCAACACCTGTTGTGTTGATTGCGTATGCTCTGTAATGATATAAGGTGCCTACTGTAAGTCCAGAAATAGTAGCACTGAAAACACCTGTTGTTCCAGTAACAACAGAATGAGTTCCGGCAGTATCAGGGTTAGCAGTAGTTCCATAACAAATTCCTCTTTGAGCAATTGCAGTACCACCAGTTGCTGTTACGTTTCCACCACAAACTGCTCCACTCATTGAAATGCTTGTTGCGGTGGTAGTGAGAACAGTTGGTGCAGCATAATTGAATGTGACATCAGATAAATAGCGGGCATACATTCTGTAGCCAGTTGTGTAAGGAGAGTTTGCGTCTAATTGAGACCCAATACCAACAATATTAAACGAAACTGTTGGTGCAGGAGTTCCCTGAATATTAGAAGTTGAATATACTATAATAGTGACAGCAGTTGTTCCACTTAAAGCATTAACGGTTGCAGTAGCACCTGCAGTAACAGGCCAATTACTCACATAAGTCAGGTTATTCATTTTAATCAACTTTGACTCAGTAGTATCGCTTAGGGTAGTAATAACAGTAGGATTTTGTAAAGTGGCCCCTGAAGATATTTTCACAATAGAGTCAGGTGCAATTTGAGTTAAACCACTTAGTTGCGCAATTTTTCCAATTACTCTTAATGAATCACCTTCAGTAAGAGTATATCCTAAAGTAGAAGTTTTATAGACATTGATGCCAGCAGTGTTATCCATTAAATAGAAAGAATAACCTGTTGCAATATAATTTAAGCCATGTACAACCCCTAATAGTTTACAATTAACACCCAATGAATCGGCAGCCAGTGTTGTGGCAACTTCACCATGCACTTGAGAAATGGTATAAGTAGGGATATATAGTTTTGTGGTAAAAGTCAATTGATTGCCATATGAAGTACCAATTGCATTGGTTGCAAAAGCTCTTACATAATAAACAGTGCTGTATTGAAGGTTAGTAAGGTTGCTGTTGAAAGCACCAATAGTGCCACTTTGTGTATTTATTGAATCAAGTATGGTTGGGTTGGCAATTTTGCTCCAGCAAACACCACGAGTAATAATCGTATCGCCACCATCATTTACAACTTTTGCAGCTGCACTAGCAGTGAAAATTGAAATATTATAAATAGAATCTGTTGTAACTACTGGTAAAACAGCGCTTGCTGCAGTAGTGAAACTTGAATCGGCACCATAAGCAACACCTGTAGTATTAATGGCATAAGGTCTGAAATGATATAATGTGCCTGAAGTAAGACCAGATAAAGGAGTGCTAAAAACGCCTGTTGTTCCTGCAACCACAACATGAGTGCCTGCAGTATCAGGATTTGCTGTGATACCATAACATACACCTCTTTGGGTAATTGTTGAACCACCTGCTGCAGTAACATTCCCACCACAAATTGCAGAAGTCATTGAAATACCACTTGCAGCTGTTGTAGTAACAGTAGGAACAACCAAATTAAAAGTAAGATCAGATAAATATCTGGCATACATTCTATATCCGGTGGTATAAGGAGAATTTGCATCTAATTGTGATCCAAATCCAGCTATATTGAAAGAAACAGTAGGAGCAGGTGTTCCTTGAATATTGCTTGTTAAATAGACAATAATTGTTACGGCAGTTGTTCCACTTAATGCATTAACAGTAGCAGTTGTTCCTGCAGTTATAGGCCAACCACTCACATAGGTGAGGTTATTCATTTTAACAAATCTAGACTCGGTAGTATCGCTTAATGTATTAGCTACGAATGGAGTTTGTAAGATACTTCCTGAAGAAATTTTAACGATTGAATCGGGGACGATTTCAGTTAATCCACTAACTTGAGCTATTTTCCCAATAACTCTTAATGAATCACCTTCGGTAATGGTGTATCCTAAAGAAGTAGTTTTGTAAACGAAGATACCAGCATCGCTATTCATTAAATAGAAAGAATAGCCAGTTGCAATGTAATTTAGGCCATGAACAACACCTAATAATTTACAATTAACCCCCAATGAATCGGCGGCTAAAGTAGCTGCAACTTCACCATGAACCTGAGGAATAGTGTAAGTTGGAACAAATACTCTAGTGATTAAACTAACGTCACTGCCATAAGTAGTGCCAACTGAGTTTGTGGCGAAAGCTCTAACGTGATAAGTGGTATTAGATAATAAACCTAATGCACTCGCAGTAATACTGCCAGTTGTTCCACTAAGTGGGATAAGGCTATCGGTTAAAGTAGGATTTGCAACAAGGCCGTAGCAAAATCCTCTAGCAGTAACAGTAGCACCACCATCACTTAATATATTTCCATTAAGAGTGGCTGAATTATAAGTTAAATTTGTTGCAGCAGCTGTTGTAACAAAAGGTGATACTGCAACAGCTGAAGTTGTGAAAATTGAATCAGCACCATAGGTTGTTCCGATGGCATTGGTTGCATAAGCTCTATAGTGATAGGTTTTTCCTGAAATTAAACCTGAAAGGTTACTTGAAAAAGTTCCTAATGCAGCCGTTTCAGTAGTGAAAAAGTTTGTGAGAGTTGGGCTGGCTATGGTGTCATAACATATACCTCTTGCAGTGATTGGAGAACCTCCATTAGCAAGTACATTACCGCTGCAAACTGCGAAATCGGTGGTGATATTGCTAACTGTTGTAGTGGTTATTTGTGGGGCGGTTAAATAAGCAATTGCTAAATTCCATGAGTCAGAAACTCTGATTTCATCAACATTAACATAAGTATAATTTGTATTAGTCCCCTGTCTTAAGGCAACCGTATATGCAGAATCAAGATCGGTTTGGGTCATGTCGGTAGCTTTTAAAGTAGGTGTTCCTTCATTATTATAAGCAGGATTAATGAAAATAGAAACACTATCATTCGTAGTGCCAGTAACAAATTTATATCGAAGAACTACCAAATAGGTAGAATCAATTGAATAGGTTGATGCTGTATAAACAGGAGTAGTCCCTTTTCCAATACCAAAGCCAATCATTGATGAATTGGTCGTGCTTTTTCTCACATAAACTCTCCCAGCTGCTGTTCCGGCTGCTGTGCGAAAATGAAGAAAATAATCTCCTGAGGTTGTAGATGCTAAAGCAGAATCTACTTTTACAAGAGCACTCATGTAAACAACTCCACTGGAAACTCCAGCAAAAGTGTGATTTATATCCTGACCGGTGCTTTGTACATAAGCCTTATTGCCGGTTGAAGCAGGATACTGTGGGTAAGTTAATGAACCACTTTTAGTGAGAATCGTATTGACCCCAGTACTGTGGACTACCCAATTGTGTGCAGTCAATGAGTCTCCAACTGGGTAGTTAAATGGCTCACTAAACAATAATGTTTGTGCTTGCAAGTTATATGCAAACAGACTCATCATTACGAATGAAATAGCGTAAATGATTTTTTTCATAGAATAAAATTTAAATGGTTTTAGTGGATAAATTAATTGGCAAATATCTATATTTATTTCATCAAATTAAAATCTATCTTCAATTTTTTATAGGAAAATCAATTTTCATCGACAGAAAGCTAATTTATTCGTTTAGAATCCTCTATTTTGCCTATTAAACAAGTTAGCAAATTCTTTTGATTTTTATATTAATACTTTTCCTAATTTTGCTCAAAAATATATGTCCATTGCTACACAGATAAAGCACTTTGCAACGACTCTCCCTCAAGGAGTTCAGCTTATTGCTGTTTCTAAAACCAGAACAGCCGAAGAAATTACTATAGCCTATAATGCGGGGCAACGCTTGTTTGGTGAAAATAGGGTGCAGGAGTTGGTGGCAAAACATGAACATCTGCCGAAAGACATAAATTGGCATTTTATAGGGCATTTGCAAACCAATAAAGTGAAAGACATTGCTCCCTTTATTCAGTTGATTCACAGCGTTGATAGCATGCGTTTGCTGAAAGAGATTAATAAAGAAGGCTTGCTTCAGCAAAGGGAGATTAATTGTTTGCTTGAGTTTCACATTGCTAAAGAAGAATCGAAATTTGGACTGAATGTGGAGGAAGCATGTTCGATTTTGGCTAGCCCTGACTTCATTGAAATGAAAAATGTAAAAGTATGTGGGGTAATGGGAATGGCCACTTTTACGGTTGATGTCGACCAACAAAGACTAGAATTTAATAAGCTTAAAACGATATTTATGCAACTTAAAAGTCAATTTTTTGTTTCAGATGCAGGGTTTAAAGAAATATCAATGGGAATGTCGGACGATTATAAAGTAGCAATTGAAGAGGGGAGTAGCCTGATTAGGGTTGGCACTGCTATTTTTGGAGATAGAACTTAATCATACGCATGTCTATAAAAACCAGCTCGTTTAAGCAAAACTTTACTGATAGAATCGCCGGGGATATTAAGTTTATCGCTAGCATTTATGTGCTTGCCCTCTTGTTTTTCTTTTTCTTCCGTTTATTATTTTTTATCACCCAATATGCTCAAATAGAAAGCATTCCCGATAACAGAATTTCGCTTATCATAAATGCCTTTATCATGGGTGTTCGTTTCGATTTGGTTGTGATAGGGTATCTTTTGATTATACCTGCAGGTTTGCTCTTTTTGAATAAATTCATTCATGTTAAATATCAAATTGTTGCAAAAATAATTAGCCTTATTATAGGCATTGCATTTACGATAGCATTTTTGATTTGTGCGGCCGACATTCCTTTTTACGCGCAATTCCTCTCGCGTTTTAACGCAACAGCTTTTAATTGGCTAGATTCGCCCGCCTTTATGATGGGAATGATTTTTCAGGAGATAAAGTATTGGATATTTTTCATTCCTTTTATCATTTTAAGCCTCATTTTCTGGAGCATTCTTTTAAAATTCTATCGTAAAGCATTTTTCACAACTATAATTTCGGAACGTCTGAGTAGGTTTGCTTTGTTAAGGCAAATTCTAATTTCAGTTTTGGTATTGCTTCTTATGTTGTTGGGAATCAGGGGGAGGGTTAGCCTTAAGTCACCTATACATTCGGGCACGGCTTCGTTTTCGCAGTATCCTTTTCCTAATCAGTTGGGCTTGAATCCGGTGTTCACCCTCTTCGAAAGTTGGCTGAATGAAAACACCAATGAAGATGCCCTTTTGGCAAAAGTAAGTCAGCAGGATGCCTTTCGCAACATCATCAATTCATTAGCCGAAAAGCCCAATGCTGCTGAGGTTTCACCTATTGCCCGCAGCATTGTTGGAAATAATCCTCTGAAGGCAAATGTGGTTTTGATAGTTATGGAAAGTATGACGGCAGAGAATATGAAGTGTTTTGGGAATAAGCAGTCGCTTACTCCTTTTCTCGATTCGCTTGCCTATCATTCCATCATGTTTTCGGGGGTTTACACTGCTGGAATTCATACCTATAACGGGCTTTACTCAACTCTTTACTCTTATCCAGCTTTGCTGCGCAAGCATTTGTTGAATGTCTATCCTATTCCTGAATATTATGGCTTGCCTCAGGTTTTGCAGGCTAATGATTATCAAACTATGTTTGTTACCACTCACGACGAGCAGTTTGATAATATGGGGGGATTTTTTCGTAATAATGGGTTTAGCAGCATAGTTTCGCAAAAAGATTTCCCTTCCGATATGGTTCGTGGGACAATGGGAGTGCCCGATCACACTATGTTCGACTTGATTTTGCCTAAATTAGATTCGATGGGAGGAGGGATGAATCCGTTTTTCACTTGTTTCTTAACGGCTAGTAATCATGGGCCTTATGTGATTCCTGAGGACTGTGGCTTTGCGCCCCGTTCGACCGACAAATTGGATAAAGCCATTGAGTATGCCGATTGGTCGTTGTGCCATTTTATTGATTTGGCGTCGAAAAAGCCTTGGTTTAAGAATACTTTGTTTGTGTTTATTGCCGATCATGGTGCGGCTAAGGTCTATAATTCGGTGATGCCCCTCTCTTATCATCATAGTCCCTTGATTTTTTATGCACCATATTTAATTCCCGAACCTGTGTTGGTCAGCAACATAGGGAGTCAGATGGATGTTTTTCCTAGCATTATGGGTTTCTTGAGGCAATCGTATGTTAACAATACTTTTGGCATCGATTTGATTAATGAGAAAAGGAAATATGCAATGATAAGTGCCGACGACAGAGTGGGTTGCGTGGATGGCGATTTTCAGTATGTCTATTTTATTAACAATGGGGAGTTTCTCTTTAATTATAAGGCTGGCGACCTTAATAATTATATCAGCATTTACAAAAGTAAAGCCGACAGCATGAGGCAATATGTTTTCTCAACTATGAGTTCGGCCTGGTGGCTTATTCAGCATCAAAAAACCAAAGTGAAACCCTGATTTTCTTATAATTATTAGCGCAAACGGTCTGCCGATTTAACAAGATTGTCGTCTTTGCGAATCGCTTTGTGTGCCAAAAGAATAAAAATGAAAGATACGATAGGCACAAAGATTGAAAAATTATAATCGGGTTGAAAATCTTCTCCAAATTGTTTTGTGAGGATAAAACCTGGATAAAGCCAGAAAACCAATATCATGAATATCAATATCAAGAGAAAATTAAGCATACATAACTTCACTTGATAGCCTCGTTTTTTAAATAGAAAGATGGTGATGATGGAAACTAATATGCTCATAACCGCAAGTATGGGGAGGGGCAGGGTGTAAATGTTGGTGGTTCCATCTGTTATTTTCCATAAATAAAAATCGAAATTGCCCGGTAGGTCAGCTATCTGAAAAAAGAACAGTAAACTCATAACAGCTGCCGAAAGTAGTAAGTATAGACTTTGTATTCGTTGTATCATAATGCTTGAAATTTTGAACAAATGTACTATAATATTTTATTATGTCGTAAAAAAACTTGCTATTCATAATGTTTTTTTGGGTAATTATATTGCGGGGATGCCTACTGCCGGTGCTGCAATTTTTGATTTCGACCTTAATTGATTCATTAAGTGAATTATAAGAATGGGCACTTGAACAGATTGGCAGTGCACAATTATTATGTCGAAAAGCAGGGGAGTGCTTGATTTTATTGGCAGAATTTGAAGAAATTGTTCCGGAAAAATGATTTACAACAGTAGTGTTAGGAATTCAAATTCAGATGTTATGAAATTCCACAGTGGTATTTGAAATTAAAACAGTGGTATTTGGAAATCTATTACTAGTGTTATAAAGTATATCAGTGTTGTTTAAGAAAATTGCGCCACTTTTTTGATTTTGCACAGTGGTGTTTTGAATCATTATGCCACTGTGATGTTTCATAACAGTACTGTTTAAACTGTAACAGCACTGTTATGAGTCCCCACAGTACTGTTATAAATTCCCACAGCACTGTTTAAAGTTAAAACACCACTGTTATGATTTAAAATATAGGTAGAAGAAATCAATATTCCACCTTAATAAATCAAAACAGTGGTGTGGATTTTCATAATATTTGAGCCGATTTTCGCAACATCGCCTCTTGCTTCCTAATCATTAGTGTTTTAATGTATTTTAATTGAATCGAAATTATTGATTTTGGTCATGATTTTCCAAATTTGAGTGATAAAAAGGCCATAAATACTAGCGAAAACTATATGTCAGGAAACATAAAACATTTCATTAAAAGCATTGTTTAACCTTATGTAAAAACGAAATATAGGCAAAGTGCTCATTCAAGTTTCGAAATTGAAACAGAAATAGGCACAACACCCGAATATTCGCACTAAACAACTACTTTTGTAGCCATTTAAATTTAGAAATTGACCTTAACCGAACTCAATCAGGATGAAAAAGCCATAGTCCTTAAAGTAAAAGGACGTGGAGGCTTTCGCAAACGCATACTCGAAATGGGTTTTGTGTATGGGAAAGTTATCACTGTGGTGAAAAAAGCTCCCCTAAACGACCCAGTTGAATATGAAATTATGGGGTATAAGGTCTCGCTACGCAACAGCGAAGCCAGCCTTATCGAGGTGTTTCGTTGTGCCAATGAAGCCAAAGATGATGTTACGGAATACCTCGGCACCATCGACGAGCAAACTACCAAACGCCCGGCAAATGTTAATCCAATGGCCATCAATGTTGTTTTGGTTGGAAATCCAAATTCGGGCAAAACCACCCTTTTTAATGAAGCATCGGGGGCCCACGAGAAAGTGGGGAATTATAGCGGGGTTACGGTAGAGGCAAAGCGTTCAAGATTTCGATATAAGAAATATGAAATCAATTTGGTTGACCTACCGGGAAGCTATTCAATCACTTCCTACACTCCCGAGGAGCTTTTTATAAGGAAATATATTCTTGAAGAAATCCCCGACGTGGTTGTTAATGTCATCGATGCCTCAAACCTCGAACGCAATTTATATCTGACCACACAGCTTATCGATATGGATATCAAGGTTGTCGCTGCCCTGAATATGTTCGACGAAATGCAACACAAAGGCGATGTTTTTGATTATGAAATGTTGGGCAAAATGATAGGAATTCCCTTTGTGCCCACCATCAGCTCAAAAGGCAAAGGGGTCGATACGCTTTTCGACAAAATTATTCAGGTTTACGAGGATAAGGAAAACAGCGTGCGACATGTGCACATCAATTATGGGCAGGACATCGAAAAAGCCATAGTAAACATTCAACAAAAAATAAAAATCCTTGCCAATATAGAGGTGACTACTAGGGTTTCGCCACGATTTATGGCCATTCAACTCCTCGAAAAAGATAAACAAGAGAACGAACGCATTCAAAATACGGCCAACCCCAAAGAAATTTCAGAGGTGGTTGTGCGCGAAATCGATAAACTCGAAAAAGAATTCAAGAACACTACCGACACCCTGATAACCGAGGCCAAATATGGATTTATTGCCGGCGCCTTGCTCGAAACCCTCAAACCTGGCGAAAACCGTAGCTTCAAAAGGTCCGACATCATCGACCTAATTGTCACACACAAGGTGTTTGGTTTTCCAATATTCTTCTTTTTTATGTGGTTTATGTTCTGGGCCACCTTCACCATTGGCTCTGTACCAATGAATTTTATCGATAGTATGGTTCAAAGTTTGTCGGGGTTTGTTAGCAACAATATGGGACCCGGCATGTTCAAAGACCTGCTGGTCGATGGCATTATAAGTGGGGTGGGAGGGGTCATTGTTTTTCTGCCCAACATCCTACTGCTATTCTTTTTTATTTCCATTATGGAGGATACGGGCTATATGGCGAGGTCGGTTTTCATTATGGATAAAGTAATGCATAAAGTGGGGCTACACGGCAAATCATTTATCCCTCTGCTGATGGGTTTTGGATGTAATGTGCCCGCCGTAATTGCCACCCGCACCCTTGAGAACAAAAACGACCGCCTAATTACGATGTTGATAAATCCTTTTATGTCGTGTAGCGCCCGTTTGCCGGTATATATTTTGATGATTAGCGCCTTCTTCCCCAAAAACCCGGGGCTGATGTTGCTAATTATTTACTCCTTCGGAATTCTAATAGCGGTGAGCGCCTCTCTGTTGATGAAGAAAACTATTTTCAGGATAGAACATGTTCCTTTTGTAATGGAATTGCCTCCTTATCGAATGCCTACCCTCAAATCAATAGTTCGCCACATGTGGGATAAGGGGGCGCAATATATTAAAAAGATAAGCGGCGTTATTCTTTTGGCAACCATTTTAATTTGGGCATTGGGCTATTTTCCTCTGAATACAAATTTAAAGGATAACATAATTCAGAAAAAAGAAAAAGCTGATATTCAATATCTAAACCAAATAAAACAGACCCCTCTTAGCGATACGGCTTTGATTTCGAAGCTCGAACAATTGCGTCAAAATGAACTCTCTGCCCATGAAGTGGAACTCTTATCTGTTCGTTTAGAAAACTCTTATATTGGCAAGATAGGTAAAGCCATTCAACCCCTTATGTCTCCCCTTGGTTTCGACTGGAAGATGACCATTTGTGTGCTTGCAGGCATTCCGGCAAAGGAGGTTATTGTTAGCACAATGAACGTTTTATATCACAAAAACGCTGCTACTATTAGTTCTCCCGATCAATCCCTTGAAAGGCGTTTGCAAAATTCTTCAATGGGTTCGGCTATGAATAAAAGGGCAGCTTTTGCCTTTATGATCTTTGTCCTTCTCTATTTTCCTTGCGTCGGCACCCTGGTTGCCATAGCCAACGAATCAGGTAGCTGGAAATGGAGTGCTTTTTCCTTGGGATATTCTACTGTTATAGCCTGGGTCATGGCAATGCTGATGTATTTTATTAGTGGTTTATTTATTTAAGATATGAAAGATTTTTTCCAAAATAAAGATGTCTTATTTTATTTAATGCTGATTTCGGCTATCATCGTTATCAGAATACCCGTCATTGGTAAATATTTCAGGGTTTTCAACACTTTAATCCACGAAAATGCTCATGCAACTATGGCTTTGCTTCTAAATGGAAGCCTCAAGCGTATGGAGTTGTTCAGCGATCTTTCGGGATCAGCAACCACCACTACCAAGAGCAAATTTGCCACCATTATAGTTTCCTTCGTGGGTTATCCGGCTGCCTCTTTTTCTGCATTGGGAATGCTCTATTTAATCGACAAACATTTTTACACTGAATTGCTAATTGGGATACTATTTCTAAGTGTTGTAAGTTTAGTTTTTTTTGTAAGGAATAAATATGGAATCATCTGGTTGCTAATATTTATTGCAATAAATGGATTGATGTTTTATTTTGATTCAGAAATAAGCACCTTTTTGTTTTTATTGTTCTTGAGTTTTATTGTGCTGGCCGAATCCAGCATTTCTGCCTTTGAATTATTTATTATTGCGATAAAAAGCTCCTCTAAGGCAGGCGATGCCACTAACCTTAAAAAGTCTACCCATATTCCTGCCATCATCTGGGCAATTATTTTTGTAGCGATTGCCATTTATGTATTGTTCTTAAGCACCTCAATTTATTTCCCTTATATTAATAAACTATGGTAAATTGGCAAAATGTTCTAACTTTTTTGATTTTAGCAGTTGTGCTATTAATAATAGTATATAGGATAGTAAAGTATGTTAAAAACCCCATGAAAGCCTGCAATGATTGCTCATCATCATGCAACGATTGCCAGCTTTTTGAATTGAAAAAAGAAATAGAAGAAAAGAAAAACAATAAGAAGCAGTAAGGATATTAGATTTTTTATTTTCATCAATTATTATCATTTTCACACTTCAATTAACACGAGTAAATATATGCAAATCTGTTATTTCTGAAAATATTAATCTTTATTCTTTAATTTTATTTCGGTTTTATATTAATAAATTTAATTTGATTTTAAAAAAAACAATGTATCACATTAAAATGTTGATTACTTTTACAAAGTGAATTTTAAAAACATTAATTATGGAAAATATTTCGCCACACATCACATTTGCAGAAGCAACTAAAAGCCAAACTGCTATACGCTTCGGGATTATTAACAAACCCGATCAAAAAGCTATTATTTTAATGAAACAAGTTGCAATTGAATGCTACGAACCATGTAGAGAACATTTTAAAAAACCTATAGGCATAAGTTCTTTTTATAGATCACCTGAACTTAATAAAGTTGTAAATGGCAGTCGAATTTCGCAACACACTAAGGGGGAGGCAATAGATATTGATGCTGACATATCTGGAGGATTAACTAATTCTGAACTTTTTATTTTCATTAAAAATAATATCATTTTCGATCAACTTATTTGGGAGTTCGGCAATGAAAATGAACCCGATTGGGTGCATGTTAGCTATTGCGAAGCTAATAATCGCAGACAAATATTTCGCTCAATAAATATGAGGGGAAAAACAACTTATACAAACCTATAATAATTTATTCTTATGTCAGTTCTTGTTGAATTTGCTATGTTTCCTACCGATAAGGGAGAAAGTGCTAGCCCATATGTAAGTCGTATAATAAAAATGATTTCACAATCTGGTATTCCCTATAAACTAACTCCCATGGGAACAGTTTTCGAAACCGACGATATGCATACAGCACTCGACTTGGTAGAAAAATCATATTTAGAGCTTGAACCCGACTGCAACAGAGTTTATTCAACAGTGAAGTTTGATATTCGCAAAAATGTGGAAAATTGTATGCAGAAAAAAATACAATCCATCGAAAACAAGATTGGGAAAATAAATACTTAAGCTCTACGGTTAGTGTTTGAAAAAGTGATGACCAACTGAATTATTTCAATTCTTATGGTTTTACTTTGATTATTCCTAATATATCAAAATATTAGGGTTTTATTTTGCTGGCATCCCTTGATATTTATTTAGGGATGAATGGTATTTACGGAGAAATCGTTTAGTGTTTTTGCTGCAAAAGCATCCAGCCTCTAATAAGGATAATTAAAAAAGTAATTCCAAATAGTAAGCCTGAAATGTTGCTTAAACCTTTCCATTCCTTGAATAACAAGTCGTAAAATCCAAAAACTACACTTAAACCTCCTAGCAAAACTAAAGAGTAGAACAACAATTTGTCTCTTCCTTCCACCTTAATCTCAACTTCTTTGGGCGGGTTTGTTTTATGTCTTGCTTGATGCTTCCCCTTTGGATTTGTTATGTTTTCTTCTTTATATGCAGGATTTCTTACACTCGTTCCGTATTTTTTATAATTCCCCTTGTCTTCCTTAAATTTAAAATCATATAAACGTCGTGTCTTTTCATTTATCAAAACGCGATATGCTTCATGTATTAATTGAAAATTTTCTTTAGCAAATAAGCTATTGCTAAGATCAGGATGATGCATTTTAGCCTTTTGCCGGTATGCTTTTTTAATTTCATCCGCTTGTGCATTTTGACTTATACCCAATATGTTGTAGTAATTCAGCAAGGCTTTAATATTTGAAGCTAAAATACAAAAAAATACCACAACTGAGTTTTTATTTGAATTTTATTTTCTCCTGGATTAACTACCTTGTTTGGCTTTAAGTGTAAAGGAAATGAAATTCAGCTTTTATTTTTATTTGATTATAGGAGGACCATAATTTGATTTCAAGATGTGTGTATTAAATGGATGCAGCAAACTCTATTATGTAAATAGTAGATTTCTACATTAGGTTCTGTTTCCAGCCAGCCGCCGTTTTCATTAAATATTGCAGAGCTCATTTCTTACTTCTATTTGAATTCAACTACCCATTGTCCTTTTTTTTTGTGATTCCATTGCGCAAGCCTTGCCCCCGCAAACTTGCGTTAGAATGCAGTTTTCTTGGAGAAGGGGAGGCGGGGTTTTGGTGTGCAGGTCTTTTTGTCTGATAATGTTAAGTGCAAGCACAAGCATCAGCAATAGTATGGCGCGTTTTTTTTATGATGGGTATATTTGAACAATAAATATTTATCAGGCAAAAATATTAATTTCACCTATATCCAAAACCTATTGACAGAGTGTTTTTGGGGGAAATTGAATGTAAATTTATGCTTAATTGAAATTGGCTTAAAAATTACTCTTAATTCTTTATAATATAAGTATTTCGCTTTAGAAAAATTGATTTCAGTCCGGAATATTATGAAAATATTGAGTTAATGCAAATTTTCCAATAACAATAATACGGACACCAACAGGCATAATACGGACACCAACAGGCATAACACGAACACCAACAAGCATAATACGAATACCAACAGGCAAAATACGGACACCAACAGGCATAATACGAATACCAACAGGCAAAACACGAACACCAACAGGCAAAACACGAACACCAACAGGCATAATACGGACACCAAGAGGCGAAATACGAATACCAACAGGCAAAATACGGACACCAAGAGGCGAAATACGAATGCCAAGAAGCATAAACTACTAAATATCTAGACAGCTTTTTGGTTTTGAGATTGCTTCGTCCTTCTCTGCCTGTTAGGAAGGTTAGTTCCTCGCAATGACGTTTCAAAGATGCTGTCTCCCCTTGCAATGCTGTTTCAAATTAGCGATTTCCCCCCTTGGGACTTGAAATTTGGAATTTGGATCTTGGGTCTTTCCCCATTCGGCAAGAACAAAACAGCAATTAAAAACTCTTCATTTCATTATTAGCTTTTAATTCTTCATTATTAATTGCCTTGCCCCCTTGGGTCTTGGGCCTTATTCATCCTTCAGTCTGATAGCCTTCAGCCTTCAACCTGATTTCTTCATATTCCTTTATTTTAAATTCCTCATATCCACAAATTGTATAATTTTATAATTGATTAACTTCCCTGCTATTCAACTGTTTAAATTAACTGAAACTAAAATACTTTTATCCAACATTCCAATTTCATCAAAATATTAATATCTTTGAACCGTAATTTATTGATGAATATACTTTATTTACTCATAGGAGTCAGTCTTTTTGCTGCATTTATATTCTTGTGGCTGTTTGTCTGGAGCGTAAAATCGGGGCAATATGAAGATAATTATACCCCATCGGTCAGGATATTATTTGACGATGAAGAAGTAAAGGAAGCAGAAGTCATTGAGAAATAGCTATTAAATAATTATTAAAGTATGGAGATACAGAAATTCAACTACGACAACGCAATTGTTAGAAATTTCATTTGGGCAACCATTATTTGGGGAGCGGTTGCCATTATTGTTGGCTTATTAATTGCCCTTCAACTGGCTTTCCCCGCCTTTAACCTGGGATTGGAATTTACTTCCTTTGGGAGGGTCAGACCCGTGCATACGAATGCGGTGATTTTTGCTTTTATTGGAAATGCCATGTTTGCGGGAGTTTATCATTCGATGCAAAGGGTGCTGAAAGCCAGGATGTTTAACGATTTGCTCAGCAAAATAAACTTCTGGGGATGGCAGCTTATTATAGTGCTGGCGGCAGTTTCGCTGCTGGCAGGTTTCACTACGGGTAAAGAATATGCCGAACTCGAATGGCCCATAGATATTCTGATTGCACTCATTTGGGTGGTCTTTGGATGGAATATGATAGGCACTATTATTAAACGCAGGGTAAAGCATATTTATGTTGCCGTTTGGTGGTATCTGGCAACTTTTATCGGGGTGGCTGTGTTGCATATTGTTAACTCTCTTGAAATTCCAATTTCCTTGTTTAAGAGTTATCCCATCTATGCCGGAGCTCAGGATGCAGTGGTGCAGTGGTGGTATGGACACAATGCGGTGGCATTCTTTCTCACCACTCCCTGGCTGGGAATTATGTATTATTATCTTCCGAAAGCCTCGGAAAGACCTATTTATTCCTATCAATTGTCGATAGTGCATTTTTGGGCATTGATATTTATTTATATGTGGTCGGGGCCTCATCATCTCTTATATCAGGCATTGCCCGATTGGGTTCAGGCATTGGGAGTCACCTTTTCCATCATGCTGATTGCACCTTCGTGGGGTGGTATGATTAATGGTTTTCTTACCCTTAGGGGAGCATGGGATAAGGTGCGCGACAGTGCAGCTTTGAAATTTATGGTGGTAGCTATTACTGCTTATGGTATGGCTACTTTCGAAGGACCTATGATGTCGCTTAAAAGCGTAAATGCCATCAGTCACTTCACCGACTGGACGATAGCGCATACTCATATTGCCGGTATGGGATGGAACGGAGGTTTGATATTTGGGATGCTGTATTGGCTGGTGCCAAAACTGTTTAGGACAAAACTCTATTCTGAAAAACTGGCAAATATGCATTTCTGGATAGCTACTTTAGGCATACTGTTGTTTGCAATACCCCTTTATTGGGCAGGCATTACCCAATGGTTGATGCTGAGAGAATATAATTCGGACGGAATGTTGGCTTATCCCGGTTTTATTGAAACCTCTGCCCGTTTATTTCCGATGTATGTGTTTCGTATTGTAGGCGGTGTGTTGTTTTTACTGGGTTTTCTGATGTTCCTTTTCAATATGGTTAAAACAATAAAAATTGGAAACCTTGTTAAGAATGAAGCCGCCGAAGCCCCTGCTTTGGTTAATAATGAAAAACGCAATGTGGAAAAAGAAAGTGTGCATCGCTGGTTAGAACGCCGTTCGGTACGCTTTGCTATTTTGGTTTTTGTTGCCCTTGTGGTAGGTGGAATGGTCGAAATTATTCCGATGATGAAGGTTGATTCGAATATTCCCAAAATATCGACTGTGACACCTTATACGCCTCTTGAACTTACAGGTCGCGATTTGTATATAAGCAATGGTTGTTATAATTGTCATTCGCAGCAGGTTCGTCCACTCAGACACGAAACCGACCGTTATGGCGAATATTCGAAGATAGGTGAATTTGTTTATGATCATCCTTTCCAATGGGGTTCGCGCCGCACTGGTCCTGATTTAGCACGTGCAGGTTATATAGGTAGTTCGACTTATAAAACCGCCATTTGGCATTATAACCATTTCCTGAAACCTGCCGAAATCACTCCGCTTTCCATGATGCCTGCTTATGCATGGTTGATTGAAAATGATGCTAATCTTTCGACACTTCCGGCGAAAATCAGGGCAATGCAATTGCTTGGGGTGCCTTATCCGGCTGATTATGATAAAATAGCCATGGATGATTATACAAAGCAAGCAAAACAAATCGTAACGGAATTGAAAGTATCGGGAGTTAATGTTAAAGAAACTTCTGAAGTTGTGGCCATGATTGCTTATTTGCATAAACTTGGTCGCGATATTGCTCCTGCAACTAATAAAACAAAAAAATAAAGATTATGGGTTTTGTCAGCGACATCTTATCGAACGAAAATGGAATACAATGGTATTACATCATTGGTTTGCTCATTTTTCTTTCTTTATTTATAACCATAATATACAGAGTTATTAAAATTCCTAAATCAGTTTTGATGCAACATAAGGAATCAATTTTGGAAAACGATAATCATACTGACAGCAATTAAATTTTTAATATTGAAAAACAATGATTGAAGATAATACAGACAACAAAGACAATCACGACGCAGAACATGAATATGACGGGATTAAAGAACTAAACAATCCTTCACCCATTTGGATTATAATGCTTTTCTTTATAACCTTTGGTTTTGCAGGAATATATGCTGTTAAATACTTCGGACATCCGGACAATGGCATGGATCAGGACAGCGAATATTTGACTGCTGTGAAAGAACAGAAGATGAGTATGATCACTGGTGGCAAGGGCAGTACTTTAACTGAAGCACAAATGAAAGTTGCAGGAGGAAAACTGTTTCAAGAAAAGGGATGTGTGGCTTGTCACGGTGGGCATGGTGAAGGCAATACTATTGGTCCGAATTTGTGTGATAATTATTGGATAAGTGGCTGTAGTCCTGAAAATGTGGTGCTAACCATTAGAGAAGGAAGACCTGAGAAAGGGATGGCCCCCTTTAAGAACAGCTTAAGTGAAGCACAGATTAATCAATTATCTGTCTACATATTGAAATCCCTACAAGGTTCAAATCCCCCTGATGGGAAAACGGCACAGGGAGAATTGTGCAAATAGAAATTCATCCAATTGCACTGATATTTAATTAATAATAGGCTATATTTGACAAATGGAAAATAATGGCAAGGGGGAGGCATTTAGGAACAGGCCTATTAATATTGATGAAACAGGCAATCGAAAAAGAATACTTGCAAAACAACCCAAGGGCATCTGGTATATAAGGCGTACGGTAGTCGCCTGGATTTGTATTGCCTTTTTGATTTTGGCTCCCATCCTTAAAATCAATGGTAATCCTTTGATGCTTTTTGATATTGCAAACCGTAAGTTCTCATTATTTGCTAATATTATTTGGGTGCAGGATACTTTTATTCTGGCACTCATCATGCTGGTTATTGTAATTTGCATTTTGCTTTTTACCGTTGTTTTTGGTCGCTTATGGTGCGGTTGGGCATGTCCTCAAACCATCTTTATGGAGATGATTTACCGCAGGGTAGAATATCTTTTCGATGGCAATCTTCGTTCTAAAAGAAAAAATGAAGAGGATGCTCTTTCACGTACTTTTCGTTTGATTGGCAAACATATTTCCTTCGTTCTGATATCCGTCGTTATTACCAACATATTTGTAATGTGGTTTACGGGTCCCGATAAGCTGCTTCAGATTATTACTTCACCTATTAGTGAAAATCAGCTTGGGTTTATATTTATGGCGGGGATTTCCTTGTTTTACTATTTAGTGTATGCCTTCTTCCGCGAACAGATTTGCACTTTCTTTTGTCCCTATGGTCGCCTGCAAGGTGTTTTGCTCGATTCAAAATCAATATCTGTAATTTACGATTACAAGAGAGGGGAGCCCCGTGGTGCCAAAAACGAAGGCGATTGCATCGACTGTGCTCAATGTATTGCCGTTTGTCCAACGGGTATCGATATTAAGGATGGTTCACAGTTTGAATGTATCAATTGTACTGCTTGTATCGATGAATGCAATATTGTAATGAAGAAGATTAAAAAGCCGGGCAATCTCATTCGTTTCGACTCTTTTCATGGGATAGAAACAGGAAAGCGTTCCATTGCGAATGCCCGAACCTATGCTTATACAGCAGTTTTAATTATTCTGATTTTCATTCTTGCTTTTACGATTTCAAAACGCAGTTCAATAGATATTAGTGTTATCCGAATGCAGGGGACCATGTATCAGGAAATAGATTCGGTGACGGTTTCAAATATTTACAATATGAAAATCATCAATAAGACCAATATGACGAAGCATATCAGCTTTAAATTGGAAGATATGCAGGGTGGAAAGCTCGAATTTAGCAATGATATTTCAAATCTTGAAAAAGAAAAAACCTCTCAGACGGTTTTGATGATTAAAATCCCCAAACAAGAGTTAAAAGGGAAAACCACCAATCTTACGATAGGGGTTTATGAAGAAAACATACTGCTTTCAACGGCTACTATTAATTTTATAGGTCCACAAAAATAATAATATGAAATTCAACTGGGGACATGGAATACTGATATTTATGATCATATTTCTAATATTATCGACAGCTTTCATTATCTTTTCTCTTAAGAATGCCCAGGATTTGGTTTCTGATGACTATTATAATCAGGGGGCGGATTATTCGAACCAAATAGAGATTAATAAAAGGTCTTTTAATTATCGCGACAGCATTACCATTAATCAAATTAATTCAAATATACAGCTGAAGTTGTGCAATAGTCTTGCTGGCAGGGTAGAAGATACGTTGTTTGTTTATTTTTATAGCCCATCAAGCAAGAATTCAGATTGCAGGCTTAAATTCCCAATGGCAGATAGCATAAGCATTCCTTCTTCCAATTTAAAAAATGGCCGCTATATGGTGAAAATGTCATGGAAGACTTCGGGCGAATTGTATAATATCGAAAAAGAATTTTTTCTGAAATAATGGAAGTTATCTTTTCAGGTTTTTTGCTTGGGTTTGTCGGAAGTTTGCATTGTGCAGGGATGTGCGGTCCCATTGCACTTAATTTACCATTAAGGGGAAATTCGTTTTCAGAGCGACTAATAAGTGGCATACTCTATAATTTGGGGCGTACCTTAATGTATGGAATTATGGGTGCTGTTTTTGGTTTAATTGGTCAGGGATTTCTGTTGCTCGGCATTCAGCAGTGGGTTTCCATTATTATGGGAGTTCTCATGATTGTTTCAGTATTGGCACCTTATGTTTTCAGGAAAATTCACTTTAAGCAATTTGACTTATTTACGGGATATGTTCGTTCGGCTATTCAAAAACTTTTTAAGGTGCGCTCTTACAAAGGGCTTTTCCTGATTGGAATGCTAAATAGCCTTTTGCCTTGCGGACTTGTTTATTTGGCCATAATGGGAGCAATTGCAACAGGAAATGTTTATGTCGGGAGTTTTTACCTCATTCTTTTTGGATTGGGCACACTTCCCGTGATGCTTTCCATTTCTTTGATTGGAAATGCAATTACGCTTAATATCAGAAATACCATAAATAAGATTATTCCTTTTGTTGTTGTTCTAATAGGCGCTTTGTTTATTCTGAGGGGTTTATGTCTTGGCATACCCTACATCAGCCCATCAAAGGAAAAGCTTGAAATGAGCCTGCAAATAAATAAAACCGATACTGCCTCGCAGAACTTAAAAGCAACAAACGATTGTTGTCATTCTGATAAAAAATAATAATGCCTTCCGGAAATCCTTGTATTCATTGTGGTGCCGATTGTGGTAAAAATCCACTTGTTTGGAATGAGCATTCGTTTTGTTGTAGTGGTTGCAGGCAGGTGTATCAGATATTAAATGAAAATAAGCTTCAGCAATATTATACTTTGGCACAATTGCCCGGCATTAAGACAGATGAAGAAGGTTATGCCGGAAAATATGCTTTCCTCGATAAAGAGGAGATAAAAGAAAAATTATACGAATTCCACGAAAACAATATTGCTAAGGTCACTTTCTACATTCCTGTTATACATTGTATTTCATGCATTTGGTTGCTCGAACATTTATATAAACTGCATAAAGGCGTAAATCAATCATCGGTTAATTTTGGAAAGAAAACTTGTACCATAAGTTTTAATACTGATGAAATAA
Organism: uncultured bacterium; assembly: GCA_903922465.1. Classification (GTDB taxonomy): domain Bacteria; phylum Bacteroidota; class Bacteroidia; order Bacteroidales; family CAIXTV01; genus CAIXTV01. The sequence continues at coordinate 9,043 of CAIXTV010000161.1, read as the reverse complement.
GCCTCAGGCAAGTGGTAGAACTTTTGGTTTCTATACATTATATACCTGAGATTTCACTTCAAATGTTGGAAGACAAAAAATCAGGACAACACAATAGGGCTCTTACCTATAAGATAGGCATTGCAGGCTTTATTGCCGGTAATGTAATGTTGTTCAGCCTTCCGCTTTATTTTAATGGAAAGCCTCTTGAAGGCTTACTAGGAGTGTTTTTCAGTTACATTTCATTCCTGCTCACCTTGCCATTGGTTTTTTATTGCGGAAGCGACTATTTGATATCTGCATGGAAAGCCATTCGTAAGAAAATGATTAATATTGATTTGCCAATTGCTTTGGGTATACTTACCCTTTTTGCAGTAACCACTTATGAAGTGTTCACCAATACAGGTCAAGGCTATTCAGACAGTCTTTCGGGTTTATTGTTTTTTCTGCTTCTTGGGAAATGGTATCAGGGGAAAACCTATGAAGCCCTTTCTTTTGACAGGGATTATAAATCGTATTTCCCCATAGCAGTAACTAAAATTACCGATACTGTAGAAAGTAATATTTTGCTCAAAGATATTGAAGTGGGTGATTTGCTGTTGATAAGAAACAAAGAATTGATTCCTGCCGATGCTGTTTTAGTTGAGGGAGTCGGACTCATCGACTATAGTTTTGTAACCGGCGAATCTGCACCCATTCGAAAAGGATCGGGTGAAGCTCTCTATGCAGGAGGAATTCAGGTTCAGGGAGCTATTATTATTAAGGTAGCAAAGGAAGTGAGCCAAAGTCATCTTACGCAATTATGGAATCAAAGCGAGGTAAGAAGGAAGCCGGCAAAACATTTGCTCCCTTTAATCGACCGTATTAGTGTTTATTTCACCCTGATTATTATTACGGTTGCTGTTAGCGGCTTCATTTACTGGTGGATGATGGGACATTTTCATATTGCCGTAATGGTTTTTACCTCTGTACTTATCGTTACCTGTCCCTGTGCATTAGCGCTTTCACTCCCTTTTACCCTTGGCAACTCTATGCGATTGCTGGGACTTCAGGGGGTTTATCTTAAAAACACCCAAATCATTGAGAAATTGAGCCGTGTGGATACTATTGTTTTTGATAAAACCGGCACCATCACCATACCCGATCAAAACAATATTCAATATAATGAGAAAACCTTGAGTGAGGATGAAATGGTGGCAATTGCTTCCCTTGCGCGACAATCGACCCACCCTTTAAGTCAGGCATTATCGAAGCATTTTAAGGATATAGTGAGCATTCCGGTGCAAGGATTTGTTGAGAGTCCAGGAAAAGGAACTTTTGCATCGATAAACGGAAACAGAATTCGCATGGGCTCTGCTGCCTATTTGAATATTGAAAATCAACACCTGAATGATAATTCAGCAAAGGTGTTTGTTGAGATAAATAATGAATATTACGGTTGTTTCACCATTGCCAATAAATATAGGGAAGGCTTTTTGGATGCCGCTATAAACCTGAAGAAGCAGTTTAAACTTTATGTCTTATCGGGCGATAATCCATCAGAAAAAGATTTTTTAAAATCCTATTTTGATGAAGAATCGCTGAACTTTCAGCAGACCCCTCAGGACAAGATGGATTTTATAAACCAACTGCAGGAAAAGGGACATAATGTATTAATGGCAGGGGATGGCCTGAACGATGCCGGCGCCTTTATGCAAAGTGATGTTGCCGTTTCCGTTGCCGATGATATCTATCATTTTTCTCCGGCAGGAGATATTATTGTTGAAGCCGGGAAATTTAATGTTCTCAGCAAAGTGATTGCATTCTCAAAACATTCACTGAATATGGTGAAAATTAGCTTTGCCATTTCTTTTCTTTATAACATATTGGGTCTGATTTATGCCATGTCGGGAAATATGTCACCCGTAGTTGCAGCCATATTAATGCCTCTTAGTTCCGTCTCAGTGGTAGCTTTTGCCATATTCGGAACTCAGATTATAGCTAAACGGGATTTTAGCAAAAAATAATTTCAAAATACACTTCTTGCTAGGGGTCTCAATTTCCTGAATTTTCCTACTTTTGCACCATGCGCATCGATATACTTACCATTTTCCCTGAAATGTTTGAAAGCCCTTTCAGCCATTCTATTATAAAAAGAGCAAAAGAGAAGAATTTAGTTGAAATTCATCTTCACGACATTCGCAACTATTCGACCAACAAACACCGTTCTGTCGACGATTATTCGTATGGAGGCGATCCAGGTATGGTAATGACTATTGAACCCATTGCTTTGTGTATAGAGCATCTACAATCTGAAAATCAATACGACCATATTATTTATTTGACCCCTGATGGTATAACCCTTAGGCAAAGCATCGCCAATCAGCTTTCGATGTCGAAAAATATCATTTTGCTTTGTGGACACTATAAAGGCATCGACCAACGTATCCGCGATAAATACATAACAATGGAAATATCAATTGGCGATTATGTGCTTTCGGGAGGCGAACTTGCTGCTGCAGTGCTCACCGATGCCATTGTAAGGCTAATGCCCGGTGTGCTTAACGATGAAACTTCTGCTTTATCCGATTCCTTTCAAAATGAACTTCTTTCGCCTCCTGTCTATACCCGTCCTTATGATTTCAGAGGCTTAAAGGTTCCCGATATTCTACTCTCGGGCAACGATAAAGAGATTAGAAAATGGCAAAACGAACAGGCTTATGAAAAAACACTCCGTCTTCGTCCCGACCTTTTGAATGAAGCTTGATTTGAACCTTTTTAAAGTTGGGATGTTTACTTACAAAAAAAAGTCAATATGCAACTTCCACAACTCTTCGATCGTTTATGGAACGATTATATCAAACAAAATCCTGCCGTTAGAAAAGTTTATGATCTTCTGATTTCAGAGGGGGAAACCATTGTAAACGATCATATTGCATTTCGCACTTTTGATGATGACAGAGTGAACATAGAAGTGCTTTCAAAAGCATTTATCAAAGCAGGTTATCTTCATGTCTCTTCCTATGAGTTTGAAGAAAAGCATTTATTTGCCCGTCATTTCGAGCACCCTTGTCAAAAAGACGCCCCTCGTGTTTTCATCAGTCAGTTAAAAACAAAAGACTTTAGTCCCTTTCTTCAACAAACCATTACTGAAACCATCGATAAATTATCAGAAGAAATCCTGAATTCTCCCGAAATTATTTTCTCCCGAAATTCATGGGGAAAACCTTCTTATGATACCTATATGCAACTATTAACTGAATCGGAATATGCAGCCTGGGTTTATGTTTTCGGGTTCAGGGCCAATCATTTTACGGTAAGCCTTAACTCTCTCAAGAAATACCAGGATATTCGGGATTTAAACAAATTTCTTCAGCAAAATAGCTTTATTATTAATGATGCCGGAGGCGAAGTTAAAGGAACTCCTGAAGAACTACTCGAACAATCGAGCATTCGTTCAGGCGTAATTACTGTTGAATTTATAGAAGGGAACTACGAAATACCTTCTTGTTATTATGAATTTGCAAAACGCTATCCTGATAAAAACGGGAGATTATATTCCGGCTTTATTGCCAAATCAGCAGATAAAATATTCGAAAGCACCAATTTCTATAACCAATAGTTTCAACTGTAAATTGTAAAGAATCTCCTCTGATTTGATGCTGCCAATCTATGGCGCTAAATTATTGATTTTCCTTTGAAACCTGCATTATGGAAAATTTCAGCTTTACTATATTACCTGATTTCAAAAAAATATTAGTCAAAATTTCTTCTCGAAATAATATTTATACTTAACTTTGGCATAAGTTTTAAAATACAAACACTGGGACTAAATTTTTCTCTTTTTAAAAAGAGTATTGAATGGCTTTTTGGCACAAATCGGCTTATGAGATTAAACGTTATTTTAGGTTTAATCGTTCTGAGAAAAACGGAATTATTATCGTAATAGTTCTTATTTTCTTAAGCTGGATGGGATATTATATTTATACTTTAGTCCAGAAAAATCAGCCCACCGACTTTAGTAGGTTCGAAAAAGAAATTGTTCAGTTTCAAAAAAGTCTGAAATCTGATACTTCAAGAAATGAAAATAAAAGCGAAAAAGACTTTGATTTTAACTTTCCCGACCAATCTGTTGTTAAACAAAAACTCAATCCTTTTCCATTTAATCCCAATCGCTTACCCATAGAGAAGTGGAAGGAACTGGGACTTAATAAATGGCAAATAAAAACAATTTTAAATTACGAAGCAAAAGGAGGGAAGTTCTATAAAAAAGAAGACTTCAGGAAAATGTATTGCATTAATGAAGTTGAATATCAAATTCTTGAGCCTTATATTCTTATACCTGAAACTCCCAGAGACACAAATTATAAAAAGTATGTTCCAACAATTAAAAAGCAAATTGTAGTTGAACTTAATGGTGCCGACACTAACGAATTGCAATTATTGAGAGGCATAGGAAGTGCCTATGCAAACCGCATTATTAAATATAGAGATAAACTAGGCGGTTTTATCAGGAAAGAGCAATTGCTTGAAGTTTGGGGAATGGATACTGCAAGATATAATCAGTTTTCTGCCAATGTGAGCCTCGACATTAATTTGATTCGAAAGATTAATATTAACATAGCGCAAATTAAAGACCTCATGAAACATCCCTATTTCGATTACAATTTAGCACGTTCTATTGTGAAATATCGCAGCACAATTGGCACTTATACTTCAGTTGAACAAATCAATTCGGCAACTATGATTTACAAAGAGTTGTTTCTTAAGTTAGAGCCTTATTTAACAGTGAAATAGCAAAGCTTATTTGATTTTGACTTTAATATTATAAGAACCAGTATTAGCAGCATTATACACTGTTTCGTAAATCGAAAGATACAACATTCCACTTGCATTTGTGGTTCCACTGAACTTATCGCCAGCTCTTAATGAAGTCCCATTCTCACCTATTTTATACACAACATTTCCGTAGGAGGGATAGCTTGTTGAAGAGCTTGTCGGGTCATCAGCAACATCAACGCTAGATGAGCTCGAGGTTTTCCCACTTGGGTAATACTTACTATTTGACAAGCTTGCTAATACAATTTCGCCATTTGCAGTAATATTAAGTTTTTGTCCGCTTTTAACCATAATACCTGTTTTCAGCCAACCTCCATTATTGTTTGAACTAATATGCTTTGTGGCCTGAAGTACAAAGGTCTTCAATTCATTATCGCTTGAAGAATAGGTAACTTCTACTTTTTTTATTTTATCTTTAGGAATAGTCAATTGCCCATATTCTGTTGTGAGACTAATTTCTTTTAACGAATATACACCTCCCATTTTATAATCAAAATCAATAGTGACGATATCCTTATCTGAATACACATCCAAAATATTATTTTTGGCTTTAATTTCATTTAATACACTCTCGGCTGTGTTTTCAATGCCTTCAACGGGCTTTTCTTCATTATTCGTGACGAATTCCTCTATAAGGGGGATTGCGTTGATAGGGAGTTTAATAAGTTCTTTATAGGCAAGGTTGTTTTTCTCTTTATCGGCAGTGTTTAGCTGAATCAGCAAGCTATTTACTTTTTGTTTAATTGATTTGTCGGGTGTAATTCCAAATTCAATGGAGCTGATATTTTTGATAGGAATGTTCAAATTGCCATATTCGGTAAGCAAAAGCACCGTAGGAATGCTAGCACTTCCATTCAATACACTTCCATCGCGCATGCTGATTTTAAATTCAATATTTTCTTTATTACTTTGGGCTGACAATAATAAATTGCAGAAGACAATTACAATCAAAAGGCTATTCTTTTTCATATTGATGATGTTTTTATAATTGTTATTTGGTTTTCCTGGCTATAAATATTCCTTTAAATATATTATTTGAAGATAATATCTACAATTACTTCACTTCCTACCGCCCTGTTTAGACGATTAATCAGTTTCTCTTTGCTATACATTAACTCACTTCTCACTACAGAAGAATCGATAGTTACAAAGAGCTTTTTATTACTTATATATAGATTGCGTGTATGAGAGGCAATTATTTTCCCTACAACATCATTCCATTTCCCTATTAGTCGGGTTTCGTTAAGTTTCCCACCCAATCGGTAAGTTGAAAGAAGTTCAGTTATGAGTTCTTTTATCGACTTTTCGTTTGCATTGCTGTGTAACATATCGCTTATAATTCTACTTCCGAAGCCGTTCCGCTTTCAATCATGAATATTTTATGTTGTATGCCGGTTTTCTGAAAAAGTTCCTGCATACGTTGTAAATGCGTATCGCTAATAAAAACTTGTCCGAAACCATTTTCTCCCACCAATTTAATCAGTTGTTCCACTCTGAGGTTATCAAGTTTGTCGAAGATATCATCAAATAGGAGCAGGGGTTTAAAACCTTTAATCTTTCGGGTGTATTCAAACTGTGCAAGCTTTAATGCAATGACAAATGATTTTTGCTGTCCCTGCGACCCAAATTTTTTCAAGGGAAAGCCATCAATCAGGAAATCAAAATCATCTTTATGAATGCCAAAGTTAGTAAATTGAAAATTACGGTCTTTTTGAAGTCCGGTGTGCAATAAATTACTGAGACTATCATCATGAAGTTGCGATAAGTATTCAAGTTTAACGGTCTCTTTGCTACTGCTAATGATGCTAAAATAATGATTGAAGTGCTCGATGAAATGCAAAATAAAATCTTTGCGCTTCTCCCAAATCTTTTCAGCATAAATGATGAGTTGTTCGTTCCAAATTTCAAGAGAATGCAAATCGAAATAACGTTTTTCGGAAAAGCTGCGCAATAGAGCATTCCTTTGAAACAAGGCTTTATTATAATTAATAAGATTGTCGAGATAAAGAGCATCGAACTGTGAAATAACACTATCGATATACTTACGTCTTTCGTCGCTCCCTTTATGAATCAGATTACTATCCGAAGGCGAAATCAATACCATAGGAAACAAACCAATATGATCGGCCAGGCGGTCGTATTCTTTTTGATTGAGTTTGAAAACCTTTTTATGATTAAGTTTTTGAATGCAACTTACCTTATCGGTCGCCGAACCTTTAACACTAAACTCCCCATGTATGGCAAAGAAATCTTTTTCATGCATGATGTTTTGCGAATCGATGGGATTGATAAAACCTTTGCAAAAAGAAAGATAATGAATGGCATCCAGCAAATTTGTTTTCCCCGAACCATTGTTTCCAACAAAACTATTCAGCTTTTCGCAGAACATAAGTTCCTGCTGCTGATAGTTTTTATATTGACTTAGCGATAATTGTTTTAAATACATGGATGCTTTTGTTGATACGGCAAAAATAATCAAAAGAATTGCCTTTCCGTTAAAATTCTTCAAATGTTTCTGCGAATTCCAGCAATCATTTTTCCGAACTTTTCGAAAGCAGCAATATTCAACTCACATCTTAATAAACCTTTTTGACAGTTGTCGTTGGAATGGTGTGAGAGGCGCACTCCGTCAGCTAATTACTGGCGGAGCCGTCTACTCAATTAGCTGCTGTGGTTTCTCGCTTCATTCTATTCGTCCGTGTAAATTTTCTAAATATTTATCTGTCAATTCAATTTTTAATTGGTCAAGATTATGCCAATCGTGTCCACATTTTCCTTCGCACCATTTGTCTCTTCTCACTTTGTCAGAAATTTTAAAAAGCGTAACCAAAGAAACAAAAGCCTTTTTCATTTCAAAGTCAGGCAGTTCAAGGATTTTATTTAATGCAATTTTTAATGTTTTTGACTTCAATAACACAATGGGTGTCATTGTTGGCTTTAATGGAATTTGTTCAATTCCGACTTTTATAATTTCATCATTTGGATGTGATTGTTCTAAATAACTTCTTGTCCAAACAATTGCTTCTCTTTGGTCTAAGATAGATAAACTGTCAAACCAAAGAAGCAATTTGTCAAGGTCAAGTTGTTCTTGAGCAAAACTGTTTATTAATATGTCTATTGGTCTAAGCATTAATTTTTGTATCGATTTCTGTCACTTTGCTGTTTTTCATACCATTGCAGCTAACGTTCCGGCTGTTGCTTTTCGGTGGCATTGTAGTTAATTTTATTTAATTTACAAACTGTCTGCCACTGAAAGCAACAGCGTGTTACAAGTAGTTTTTCATTAGTCATATTTTATTTTTCTTACTTTTAACATACAATCCGTTTCAAATTCCTTCTCATTATATTCAATTCTTTTTGTCCAATTACCTTTATTATCCCATTCTAAATATTTAATCTTTATGATGCGATAGTCTTGATTTTTATCGAGTCCGAACTTTGTTTTTATTCCTATCTCAATTCCATTTTCATCTCTTTTATAAACCCATTCTGAATAAAACTTATTTTTCACATCCTCTGATTTCATCCAAATGACTTTGAAATTAACTTTCTTAGTCCATGTTTTCGATAGAATCGCTTTTGTATTAGCATTATAATCTTCAATATATGCTATACTATCCTTAAAGCTTACAAATTTTGTTTCACTGGATTTCATTCCAGATTTATTATATTGTATTGCAACAATTCCTTTATTATCAGAATTGTAATTGTATAATACCTTCGATAGAAACAAGCTGTCTTTATCAAAATAATAAATTGAGTCTAACACTCCGTTGCCATTAAAGAATTTATTTGATATAAAATAATAAGGGTTTATAGTGTCAAACGAATAATTCCAATCTTTGTCAAGTTTAATTTTCACTGTCTTTTCAGATAACAACTCCACCTTTCCTGATAAGTCATATGATTTAGTTGTCGTTGGAAGTATCTCCAATTCTCTACAACCATTTATAATTATTGTCAGTAATATTATGAATAATAAATTCTTCATCATCTTCTTAAAATTACTTGTAACGGTTGAGGCTTGCTATTCGGCGGGGCGAATCGAAGCCGTTTCCTGTCCTAATACACCAAAGGTAGATAAAAGAACGACACTTGACTAAAACCCCTCTGCCCCGCTGGGAGCAAGCCTTTGTGTGTGCCCTGCATGAGCAGAGCCCACCCACCGAAAGCTCTGTTTTTAAATGCAAATGTACAAGTATTTTAACAGATATCACCGTGGGTGGAAAATAATTTTCCCAGAGGG
>CAIXTV010000160.1 GCA_903922465.1 uncultured bacterium | reverse complement strand
GTTATTAGTAGGAGGAAAAACGAAGCAATCTCCCTTGTTTTAGATTGCTTCGCTACGCTCGCAATGACGAACCCGACTTTACTAAGAGTTTTCAAGTCATAAATAATCACCGTGTTACAAAATGTTGTCATTAGTAGGAGGAAAAACGAAGCAATCTCCTTTGTTTTAGATTGCTTCGCTACGCTCGCAATGACGAACCCGACTTTACTAAGAGTTCTCAAATCATACAAAATCATCTCATTACAAAAACTCATCACCAGCATTAGAGAAATCCTTAAACTCAAAAATGGTTTCACTTCACCCACAATAAAGTTATCAAAGCAGAGCATAAAGGAATTAAACCTAAGGAAATTAAAAACTGTTTGCTTAGCTTGAGAATTCAAAAACTCACGAAAAAAAGTTATTAAAGAGACTTTCCAACATTTTCATAAATCTATCTATGTTAGAGATGTGAAAATAGAATTTATTCACAAGATAGGGATTATTAATTTTAAACTTTTCAAAGAATATGCATTGGGTAAAATATTATTGTTTAAGCATAAAACACTTCAAAACAGGCATCTAAATCAAATTGTTTGAACAGATTTGCATCTATACTTTGAAATACCAGAATATTGTATATATTTGTCTCAACAAATTTCTATTTACGAATTAGAATTATTAGAAGAAATGAGTGGAAAAGAAGAAAAGCCTAAAAAGAAAACGAGAAGAGAGTTTATACATGACGCAGGGATTGTTGGACTTGGAACTGTTTTAGCCGGATCTGCTATTTTTGCGGGTATTAATTACGATAAAAAGAAGACCAAAGGCGAAAGAATTAAGGTGCTTACAGCCGAAAATGAACTGGTAGAGATAGAAAAAAACGATATTACCAAAGTCGTAAAAACGAAAGCCCAAAACCTTACCGAACTTCAGAAAGAAGGTCGCGAAGGCATAGCCGGCAAACGTTGGGTGATGGTGGTAGATCTTTCGAAATGTAAAAATGCACGTAAGTGTATGACCGCTTGTCAGGATGCTCACCATTTGCGTCCCGAACAACATCATATCAATGTGTTAAAGATACAAGAATCGAAGAATACGCCTCCCTTCTATATGTCGAAACCATGTCAGCATTGCGACAATCCTCCCTGTGTGGCCGTTTGTCCGGTGGATGCAACTTATAAACGCCCCGATGGCATCGTTTTGATCGATAACGAAAGATGCATAGGTTGCCGCTTTTGCATTGCCGCTTGCCCCTACAGCGCAAGGGTTTTCAACTGGGCCGAACCGCTGCATGAGCAAGAAGATAAAGATTTAGTCTATAATGTTGAGCTCAATGTTCCACAACGAAAAGGAACCGTGAGCAAATGTTGCTTTAGCGCCGACAGAATTAGGGAAGAAAAAATGCCTTATTGCGTTTCAGCCTGCCCCAATGGGGTCTATTATTTTGGTGATGAGAACGAAGATTCAGTTACCAATGGGACTACCAAAGAAACTGTGAGATTTAAAAAGCTTTTGGAAGATAATGCCGGATACCGCTTGATGCCCGAACTTGGGACAGAAACAAGGGTGTATTATTTGCCCGCAAAAAATAAAACCTATCCTTTCCAAGACAAGGATAAACCCGAAGCTGAAGAACATATCGAAAGTAATAACGCTTAATTGACAGGGAATTATGAATGATTCATCAAAATCAGAAAAAATAATCACCGACTTGCTCCGACCCATACGAATGAATAAAAGTTTCATTATATGGATGGGATTTTTAGGAGTTTCGCTAGTGATCTGCCTCTATGCCTATGCCTTGCAATTGGACGAAGGCTTGTCCGTATCAGGCCTTCGCGATTACGTTTCATGGGGAATGTATATTGCCAACTTCGTGTTTTTCGTGGCAACCAGCTTAATAGGAATGTTGATTAGTGCGGTGCTTGGACTTTCGGGCGCCAAATGGGCTTCTCCTTTGGCACGCATTGCCGAAATAATTGCGTTGGCTTTTGCTGCAGTAGCCGGCTTGGTGATCGTTTCCGATATGGGGCGTCCCGAAAGGCTTCTAAACGTTTTTATTTATGGTCGCCTACAATCGCCCATTTCGTGGGACGTAACCGTGGTGTCGATATACGTTGTTATCAGTGCCTTACTTCTTTACTTGCCTTTGATTCCGGATATGAAAATTTGCTACGACAGATTTGATAAGGCGCCAAAATTTTTGAGAAACATATACAAAATGTTGTCCCTTAACTGGAATGGTTCGGAAGAGCAGACAAAAATCATTAAACGTTCTACATGGATTTTATCTATCCTAATCATTCCTGTGGCTTTGGCTATCCACACGGTAACTTCATGGTTGTTTGCATCTACCTCAAGGGTTGGTTGGGATTCTAGCATATTCGGCCCTTATTTCGTTACGGGAGCTTTTGTTTCGGGCACCGCGGCCGTAATTATTGCGATGTATTTCTATAGGAAAAACTTTAAGCTTCAGGATTATATAACCGAAATGCACTTCGATAAAATGGGAAAACTATTGGTGTTGGTTTCCTTAGTATATCTTTACTTTAACCTGAATGAGTTTATGGTTCCGGGATATAAAATGAAGAAATTCGACGCTGTCCACATACAGGATTTATTTTCTGGCTCTCATGCATTTTTGTTTTGGTCGGTGCAATTATTGGGACTTGTAATTCCGATTATTTTACTTCTTTTCAGGAAAATGAGAAAACCTCTGCCCATGTTGATAATTGCTTTTTTCGTGATCATCGGTGCCTGGTTTAAAAGATATATTATTGTGGTTCCCACCATGGAGCATCCATTTTTACCTATACAAAATGTTCCATTAAACTTTAAAATATACACCCCAACCTTAATTGAAACCCTGATTACGGTTGCGCCTATAATATTAGTTTTGATTATTATTACCCTATTATCGAAACTGGTTCCAGTAATTCCTGTGCACGAAACCCTCGAACAGATTGAAGAAACCAAATAAAGATATTCATTATGATTAGAAAAAATATCAGTTTAAAGCTCTTTTTGACAATTGCAATTACAGCTTTATTTTATTTCCACACTCTTGCTCAGAACTGGGACATTCCGGCAAACAAAAGTGACAAAAACAGCTATATCCCCTTCACCGACGAAACATCGAAAAGCGGAGAAGCAATTTACACAAAGAACTGTCAATCATGCCACGGAGACCCTGCAAAAGGGAATAGTTTAAAATCATTAAAACCCATTCCTCCTGATTTAGCTGAGAAACAAACTCAGGACCGCACCGATGGCGATTTGTTCTATATTCTCACAACCGGAAGATTGGTTATGCCATCTTTTAAGAATATTTTGCAGGAAGAAGATCGCTGGAAAGTGATTTCCTACATCAGAAGCTTTAATAAGAAATACGTTCAGGTACTTTCTAAAACCGACCCCACGAAAAGTAAGTTGGTAAAGATAACAATGGAATTCGACACTTTAAGCTATAAGGTTAAGGTTACGGCTGTTGCTGAGGAGAAAACAGGTGTTGTTCCCTTGAAGGATGATGAAATCAACTTATTCGCAACCCGTTATTTTGGAAAACTTCAAATTGATAAAACCGTTAGAACCAATAGCGAGGGCGTTGCAATCTTTTCTTTCCCAAAAGACTTGCCAGGAGATAAATCAGGAATCGTTGGCTTGGTTGCCAGCATCAGCGACGACATTTACGGAGAAGTTGAATTTCAACAAAAATTGAAAGTAGGCATCCCCACCGATAAACCAAGCTTAACCGAAAAACGTGCCATTTGGAATGTATTAACCAAAGCTCCAATTTGGATAATTGTCACTTTCACTTCTATCGTATTAGCCGTTGCAGCCATATTGCTGTATATCCTTTTTACTTTAGTTAAGTTGAAAAAATTAGGTAATGCTAAAGAATAAAAAAATGAAAAAGAATCTCTTTCTCGCGCTTATTGTATTCTTGCTGTTTATGGGAAGAACACAAGCACAGGTGGATCAAGCATCTGATGTGGGTGTTGTTGAACATTTGGGGAATACCGTACCCATGGATTTGAAATTTATCAATGATAAATTCGACACTGTAACTTTAAAACAACTCATCAACAAACCTACTATTTTATCGTTTGTGTATTTCGATTGTCCGGGACTTTGCAGTCCGCTCCTGGAGGGATTGGGCACGGT
>CAIXTV010000159.1 GCA_903922465.1 uncultured bacterium | reverse complement strand
ACACGACTTATTTTATCAAAACACGACTTATTTTATCAAAACATGACTTATTTTATCAAAACACGACTTATTTTATCAAAACATGACTTATTTTATCAAAACACGACTTATTTTATCAAAACATGACTTATTTTATCAAAACATGACTTATTTTATCAAAACATGACTTATTTTATCAAAACACGACATTTTTTATTTGAACACGACGTTTTTTATTTGAACACGACGTTTTTTATTTAAACACGACGTTTTTTATTTAAACACGACTTTTTTTATTTAAACACGACATGTAGTATGATTTAAAGTCATAAAATTGGATGAATTTGCCAGATATATGCTTAGTTGTTAGAATTTCAAAACATATTAATGAAAGTAATAGCTATATCCATCAAAAAATTGATTCGGCAATTGAAATTTGATTAAAGTACATAGCATTTCTTCCCAAAACTAATTTCCAATTTCCAATCATCCACAAAATGTTGTTTAGTGTAAGCCTAAATTCGCGACTCAATATCTCATCTGAATTAATGCCAAAAAAAGAAATGCATCGAAAAACGAATAAAGTGTTGCCACTGTTCAATTTTTTTATACTTTTGCACTCCATTGCCCAGGTGGTGAAATTGGTAGACACGCCAGCTTGAGGGGCTGGTGTCCTTACGGATGTGCAAGTTCGAGTCTTGTCCTGGGCACTTCACCTTAGTTCAATAACATACAACGCCCGGATGGCGGAATTGGTAGACGCGCTGGTTTCAGGGACCAGTAATCGTAAGGTTGTGCAGGTTCGAGCCCTGTTCCGGGTACTTTCCTTAAATGCATTCAACTTTATACACTAAATTGATTTTTGATTTAAGAACAAGAATTTTCGATTAGGGGTTTTTGATTTAATCCGCATTTACACACTTCCGAAATCCTAAATCCTAAATAGATATTCTAAAATAAAACTCTTGAATATTCATTTCTGAACTGCATTTTGATGTTAGTTTTAATAATTATCTTTGCAGCAAAATCAATTCCCTTGCGAAAAACACCCATACTGCACCTTCTTTTACTTCTTTTCACTTCGCTAACAGCATTTTCCCAACATCTCATTGTATTTGAGGAAAACCAAAAAGAATCCTACTTGGTGAAGTATTCATTTTCGCCCGATGCTAATGAATTGGTTACAAACTATTTTCTGGACGAACTGGCGAAAAATTCGGGTAAACCCACCGCCAATGTTCAATATAGCTTTTCGTTCAACGAACTGCTGCGCATAACTAAATTGGGCAATAATTCGTTTCAAGCCAGCTTCGAATTGAAAGATGGTAACTGTAGTGGCGATAATAAATATAAAGGCTTTTCGCTTTCCTCACCCTTGCTCCCCTCGTCGGTAGATATTGAAGCAAAGATTGTTAGCCAACGAAACGAAATCGTTAAAAGCTTTACGTTAAAAGATATTAAGATTAAAAACGGCTTTTCGATAGGTGTAGAAATGAATTTCGGCGATACCCTTGCACGAAATTACAAACTGCAAATCGACAACAAAAACTTCCACTACAATTCGCAATCGCAAAAACAATTTAATCAACTCAAAAATTTGATTGAGGACTATTATGCCTCCGAAGCGAAACTTTCTGTTTGTTCAGAAAAGCTGCAAAGCATACATTTCGAAAACATCGACATGCTTACTTTATATGATTATACACTGGATGATGCCGAGAAAATTATCGAAAAAATTGAAAATCACGAATTTCCCGAAAAGTTAAATCTGAAAGTTTACGATCCGATACATTTTCTAACCACCTATAACAACATTTCAAACAGCATAGCTCAGGCACGCACCCAACTGAATAAAATGCTTTCGACCCTCGATTTGATTTATTATAATAAAGGAATGGAATATGCAGGGGTGTATAATTTTGATAAAGCCATCCCCTATTTCGATAAGGCCAAAGAAATCAATCCCATGTTCGCTCCTGCCTATTATCAGCTTGCACTTGCCTATTTTAACAGCTATCAGTTAACAAAGGCAGCCGATAACATTTTGTTTGTTTTAAATAAAACCCGTCCCGATAATACCCTTTTAAATGAAAGTATTAATTTGGCCAAGAATATTTATCAGGGCTACATCTCTGAAGCCAAAAAACTGAATAGCCAAGAAAAATATTACGAAGCGGTTGATAAACTCGACGTGGCTAAAACCTTCTGCACATCGAGTAAATATTTGCAATGTTCCGATGAAATTTTTCGCACTATGGTCGTTTCGAAGAAAGGGATTTATACTTATTACACCTCCATTGCACAAAAAGCTCTGATAAGCAATAGCACGGAACTTGCTGAGAAATATGCACAGCAAGCCTACGATTTCCAACAACTTAACAAAGAATGGATACCTAAAGCATACGAAGCCAACGAAATACTATCTGCCGTAGCCTTAATTTATGCCGATAAAGGAATAAAACAAAATCTATCGCAAAACTACCGTTCGGCTCTCAATCAATTAGAGAAGTCTGTTTTTATTTGTAAAACACATGAATTCATAAATTGTAGCGATAAAATCGAAGGGGCATTGAATATTGCTCATAATGGAATTTATGCTTCAATACTCAGCAATATCAACCAACAACTGAATAATAATCAGCTCGATTTGGCCGAATCACTAATCGATACCGCCAAAAGCTATCAAATGCAATATGCTCAGTATATTCAAAGTGCCGCCGAAGCTGACGTACTGCTGAATAGAGCGAAGTATCAACGCTACAGCAAATGTATCGCCGACGGAAAGCAATTCCTTTCTATTAACCTGAATGAGTCGGCATTGTTTTATTTGGATCAGGCCCGCGAACTCGAAAAAAACTATTCCTTTAAGAAAGATGTTGAACTCACCTTACTGCTACAAAAAACGGCCAAACCTATTCTATTAAATAAGATATCAGATGGCAAAGTAAAAGCCTGGGGAAACGATTTAAGCTTAGCACGCAACATATTGACGAATGTTCAACAATCGCAAACACTTTATAATTTGGATGGCGACAAAGAAATTGACCTTGCAATAGCAGAATTTAGGGCTAAAATTTCCTTACGGGAATGTCAGAATTTCCAAGATGAGTTTGATATTAACCTAAGTAAAGCTAATCAACAGTCGAAAGAAAAATTTTACATTTATGCTACCAAATCGCTTAATGATGCACTATTAATAAGCCAACAACATAGCAATTGTAACATTTCGCCAAATCAGGCACAAGAATTAAAAGCCCGCCTCGAACCTGCCACCACCTATCAAGAAATGTTGCTAACAGCCAATCAGTTGCTCGAAAACAACGATTTTCAAAAAACTTTAGAAAAATATTCATCGGCAATTGAATATTATAAGACAAAAGAAATAGATAAATTCAACCTTAGCCTACTTCCATTAGAAGAATGGGTGTGCACAAAAAACAATAATAACTTCCTTGCGTTTAGCAGCAATTATTTTTATTCAAATAACGACCTGAATAAAGCATTTTCCTTATTAAAGAAGCTCCAAACAAGGAATTACCCTCAAAATTATGCTATTCAACTGCAAGAAGCAATAGCAAAAGCCCTAGCGATACGCGATAAATCTACCACTCCTACCCCCGAACCTAAAGCAATTCTGAATCAATATACTGCTAACGATAAATGGTTTAAGTCTTTCAACAAAGCGTATTTAAAGGCTTGGAAAAATTAGCATTAATAAAACTGATAAAGATTAAAATAAATATTTTCCATAAGTAATTTGGGAATCTGATAAAAATGTATATCTTTGCACTCCGTTTTAAACCAATATCATAATGGCAAAGAAAAGTAAAGAAGCAAGGGTTCAGGTAATACTTGAATGTACTGAGCATAAGAATAGTGGAGTTCCTGGTACTTCTCGTTATATCTCTACTAAAAACAAAAAAAATACGCCTGAACGCTTAGAATTAAAGAAGTATAACCGTATTTTGAAAAAAGTAACCGTTCATAAAGAAATAAAATAAATAAACCATGGCAAAGAAAGTTGTTGCAACCTTACGTACCACCAGCGGAAAAGATTTTGCTAAAATTATCCGCATGGTAAGATCACCTAAAACCGGTGCTTATACCTTTAAAGAATCTATTGTTCCTAACGATCTTATCAAAGAGACTTTAGAAAAGAAATAATATATCATACCGATCTCATAAAAAACTTTTTTCGTTTTCGGAAAAAGTTTTTTTATTTTAAAACAGTAGTATACCCATCAATAAAACAAGCCATGTCAATATTTTCATTTTTTTCAAAAGAGAAAAAAGAAGTTCTCGAACAAGGTCTATCGAAAACTAAGGAGAATATATTTTCAAAACTTTCTCGTTCATTGATTGGAAAATCAAAGGTAGACGATGATGTATTAGATACCTTAGAAGAAATACTCATTAATTCAGATGTAGGTGTTGAAACCACATTAAAAATCATTGATAAAATCCAACAACGAGTTTCAAAAGAAAAATATGTTGGAATAAGTGAACTACATCGACTTTTAAAAGAAGAAATCGTAAGTTTACTTCAAGAGAACAAATCCATCGAAAACGTTGATTTTTCGACACCCGAAAACATTAAACCTTATATCATTATCGTAGTTGGTGTAAACGGAGTAGGAAAAACTACCACTATCGGGAAATTAGCCTACAACTTTAAAAAAGCAGGAAAGAGTGTTATTCTTGGTGCTGCAGACACTTTTAGGGCTGCAGCGGTCGACCAATTGAAAATATGGGCCGACAGAGTTGATGTTCCCATTGTATCACAAGGAATGGGTTCAGATCCGGCTTCTGTTGCTTTCGACACCGTAAAATCAGCCATTGCTAAAAACTCTGACATAGTTATTATAGATACTGCAGGTCGCCTTCATAATAAGCTTAATCTGATGAATGAACTTTCTAAAATTCAAAAGGTGATAAAAAAGATTATTCCTGAAGCTCCTCATGAAATATTGCTCGTATTAGACGCTTCCACGGGGCAAAATGCATTTGAACAAGCAAAACAATTCATATCATTTAGCGAAGTAAATGCCATTGCACTAACAAAACTTGACGGAACAGCTAAGGGTGGAGTGGTATTAGGGATCTCTGACCAGTTTAAAATCCCAATAAAATACATCGGACTTGGAGAAAAGGCAGAACACCTGCAAGTCTTTAACAGCAAGGAATTTGTCGATACTTTGTTTGGAAAAGAAGACTTATAAATTCAAAGAGTTTATCAACTTTTTTTTTGTTATGAATATTTTTTTTGAGTAAGTAGGATATTTCATTATCTTTACAAAAAATTTGAACTGCTATGAAATCAATTTTCAGATATTCTATTATTACTTTTTGTCTTAGTTTATTTCTAATCTTTTTTGCTTGTAAAAGCGATAAGAGGCATCTTGGTGCAGGCATTAAAAAGTACACAAAAGGTGACTATGCTGGCTCAATAGAAGAGTATACAAAAGCAATAGAAGACAAACCCGATTATTGGGAAGCTTATTACAATCGCGGACTTTCAAAATTCAAGCTTAAAAACTACAGCGCTTCTATTGACGATTTTAAGAAAGCTCTTGATCTTAATCCTGACAATGTTAATGTATATTCATACATAGGTTTGAATAACCTTAGCCTGAAGAAATTTGACAAAGCTTTGGAAGCATTTAATAAAGCCATAGATCTTAACCCTAAGAATCCTGAATTCAGAATGAATAGAGGGGTAATATTCCGTGAGCTTAAGAAATATGATGAGGCCCTAAATGATTTTGATATATTGATAAAGCTTGATAGTTTTAAATCGGATGGATATTCTTATCGCGGAAACATCTATAACCTTATGAATAAGTATTCTGATGCTATTAATGATTTCAATAAAGGGATATCCCTCAACCCAAGCGATACCATTATCCTTAATAACAGGGGGTTTGCACTGATGAAAGTTAAAGAATACGATAAGGCAATTAACGACTTCAACAGTTCAATGAAAATATCCCCTAATAATAGTTCTACCTATCATTATAGGGCTATGACTTATATCGAAAAGAAAGACATTCCTAATGCTTGTAGTGATTTAAAAAAGGCTCTTGATTTAGGTTTCACTGCTACTTTCGGAAATGAAGCAGAAACCCTCTACAAAAAGCATTGCAAATAATATTTCCTTACCTTATTAAGTGAAAAATCCTTTTCCTAAAAAAAGCAATTCCAATGTCACATTAGTAACCTTGGGTTGTTCAAAAAACACTGTAGATTCTGAAAGATTAGCTGGGGTATTATATGATAATGGCCACAAGGTGGACTATGAAAACGAGAATACCCTTAATCCAATAGTGATAATAAATACCTGTGGCTTTATTAATGATGCCAAAGAAGAGTCCATAAACACTATTCTCCAATATGTAGAAGAGAAAAAGAATGGAAAGGTTGAAAAGATTATCGTTTGGGGATGTTTAACAGAACGCTACAAAACCGAACTTTTGAATGAAATACCCGAAATAGATGCCATTTATGGCATTGAGGCATTCGAGGAAATTTCTAAATTGTTGAATCAAAGTCCAAAGAGCTTAGGGCATAACGAAAGGATAGTTTCTACACCTAATCATTATGCATATTTAAAGATATCAGATGGATGTAATCGTAAATGTGCATTTTGCGCTATTCCAAAAATCAAAGGAAAACATCGTTCCTCTCCTATTGAAAATCTAGTTGAAGAAGCAAGTTTGCTTGCCCATTCAGGAGTAAAAGAATTAATACTAGTGGCTCAGGATTTAACCTCATATGGATTGGATATATACCATAAAAAAAGCCTCCACTCCCTAATTGTAAAACTTCATGACATTGCAGGCATCGAATGGATAAGATTGCATTATGCCTATCCCGTAGGTTTTCCTACAAATATCCTAGACTTAATGCAGGAATATCCTAAAATATGCAAATATCTTGATATCCCTTTCCAACATATCAGCGATAATATGTTAAAAAGGATGAAAAGGGGTAATACCAAGGCTTCTACTTATCAAATCGTTGAGAAAATTCGCAAGAAAGTTGATGGGATTGCTCTCAGAACCACACTTATTGTGGGTTTCCCAGGGGAAACAAAAAAAGAATTCGAAGAATTAGTTGATTTCGTCAAAGAAGTACGTTTTGAACGATTGGGCGTGTTTAAATATTCGGATGAAGAAAGCACCTCAGCATACTCCTTAAAATCGAAAGTGAGCGAAAAGATTATGCAAAGCCGCTTTGAACAATTAATGGAGGTCCAACAAGGAATATCTTTTGAAAAGAATCAGTTATTGATTGGTTCTATTCAAAAAACCATTATTGACCGAAAGGAAGGTGATTTCTTTATTGGTCGCACTCAGTTCGATTCTCCTGAAATCGACAATGAAATCATAATTCCCTTCGATAAAAAAATAAAATCCGGGCATTTTTACAATATCCGGATTTCAGAAGCAAACGAATTCGACTTAAAAGGAATTCTTGCTGAATAGATTAATAAGCGAATAAGGGATATTCACTCATCATTTCTTGCACTTTATTTTTCACTGAAGCAATTACGCTTTCGTTATTGATATTAGAAATCACTTCATCAATATAATCGACAATAATAGGCATTTGGTCGGCTTTCAACCCACGGGTAGTGATAGCAGGTGTTCCAACTCTTAGTCCTGAAGTTTGAAATGGAGAACGGCTATCGAAAGGAACCATGTTTTTATTCACCGTAATATCGGCTTTCACCAATGTATTTTCTACAACCTTGCCAGTGATTTCCGGGAATTTACTCCTTAAATCTATCAACATTAAATGATTATCTGTTCCGTCGGATATTACATGATAACCTTTGTTAATAAAGGCTTTGCACATCATATCAGCATTTATTTTAACCTGTTTAATATATTCCAAATAACTATCAGACAGTGCTTCGCCAAAGGCAACAGCTTTTGCTGCAATAACATGCTCTAATGGACCGCCTTGAACTCCGGGAAAAACGGCAGAATCAATCAGAGTTGACATCATTTTAATTTCGCCCTTTGGAGTTGTATATCCCCATGGGTTTTCAAAATCTTTTCCAATCAAAATCATTCCTCCTCTTGGCCCACGTAAGGTTTTATGAGTGGTGGTGGTGATAATATGACAATGAGGAACAGGGTTGTTCAACAAACCTTTGGCTATTAAACCTGCAGGATGTGCAATATCAGCCATTAAAATAGCTCCAATTTGGTCGGCAATGTTGCGCATGCGTTTGAAATCCCAGTCTCTTGAGTAGGCAGAAGCTCCGGCTATGATGAGTTTTGGGCGATGTTGCAGGGCAACTTCTTCCATCTTATCATAATTAATTAAGCCCGTTTCTTCTTCAACACCATAATCAACCACCTTATATAATATACCTGAAGAATTTACAGCAGAACCATGCGATAGATGGCCCCCATGCGATAGGTTTAATCCCATAAAAGTATCGCCTGGCTTGAGGCAAGCAAGTAAAACAGCCATATTGGCCTGAGCTCCTGAATGGGGTTGAACATTGGCATATTCTGCACCAAAAAGTTCTTTAGCCCTGTCGATAGCTATTTGTTCGCTTATGTCAACAATTTGACATCCACCGTAATAACGTTTCCCAGGATAGCCTTCAGCATATTTATTAGTGAGTACAGAACCCATAGCTTGTAAGACTTGTTCGCTCACAAAGTTTTCAGATGCAATTAGCTCGATGCCATGCAATTGTCGATTATATTCTTGTTGGATTAGCTCAAATATCTGTGTATCTCGTGTCATAATTTATTTATAGTTTATATTTGCAGTGATTTATGCGTCAAAAGTATAAATTTTTTCTCATGGATAAAATAAAAAAATGCAGAATTTATCGTGGCAAAGGGAGTGAAGTAATCATGAAACCAATGAGATTGCTTACGTGCTTCCTCATTAGCCTTGACCTGCCTTAATTATAATCCTAACACATACAGAAATACACATTTCCCCATATGATTAAATACGAAAGAATAGTGCTGAAAAACGGTTTAAAGGTGATTTCACATTATGATCCCTCTACCCCCCTTGCAGCTATCAACATTTTATATAATGTAGGCTCGAAAGACGAAAATCAAGACAAGACCGGCTTTGCTCACCTATTTGAACATCTGATGTTTGAGGGTTCCGAAAACATCCCTTCTTATGACGATGTGGTTCAGGAGATGTCGGGAGAAAACAATGCCTTCACCAATACCGACATTACAAATTATTATGTGAGCATCCCTGCCCAAAATATTGAAAAGGCCTTTTGGCTCGAATCTGACCGCATGAATTCGCTGACTATTTCGGAAGAAAAATGCAAACTTCAGCGACATGTTGTGATTGAAGAGTTCAAGCAACGCTATTTGAACCAGCCTTATGGAGATCTGTGGCTATTGATGCGTCCATTGACATACAAAGCACATCCTTATCAGTGGGCCACCATTGGGAAAGACATCAGCCATATCGAAAATGCTAGCATCGAAGATGTTCGTGCTTTCTACGATAAATTTTATTCGCCCGATAATGCCATTTTGGTGGTTTCGGGAAATGTTAAACCTGATATGGTTTTTAGTTTAGCCGAAAAATGGTTTGGAAGCATTGCCAGAAAAGGAAATTATGTGCGCAATTTACCCACTGAGGCGGTTCAGAAAAAACAAAGAAAACAAATTGTAAAGCGTGATGTACCCCATAATATCCTTTTAAAGACCTATCATATTTGTCGTAACTCACATCCCGACTATTATGCTATTGATCTGATTTCTGATATCTTATCTTCAGGAAATTCTTCGCGTTTTCATCAGCAATTGGTGAAGAAACAGCGCCTTTTCACCGAGGCATCGGCCTTATTAAGTGGTGAAATTGAAGAAGGTTTGTTTTATGTTTCGGGTTTGCTTGCCGAAAATGTCACTTTCGACAAGGCTTTGGCCGCTGTGCAGCAGCAAATTGAAAAAATTCAGCAGAAAAAAGTCAGCAAGATGGAACTTCAAAAAGTAAAAAGCAAGATTATTACTTATTTGGCCAAATCAAACCTCAGCATACTGAATAAAGCCATGGATTTGGCTTATGCTGAAGTGCTGGGTGATGTTTCGCTGATAAATAAAAGGAGCGAATTTTATCAAGCAGTTACCCAAGAGGACATTCAAAGGGTTGCACAAAAATATTTTCAGGAAAAAAATTCCAGCGTGCTTGAGTACTGTGCGAAATAGGTGATAGAAATTAAAACTTTCACTGTCAAAGAAATATTTGACTCAATGAAGTGATGCTTATTACCAAAGCAGATTGTTTATTTGCCTATTACTTTGCTTATTCTCCTTAATAAAGAAATAGAGTTCTGGGATAGGAATATTCTATCAACAGAGCAATTGTCTAAATTACACCCTTGGCATATATGGCTCCCTACTATATGCTTTTTATGGGGGACATGAATGTAATTTATTAGGATGATATGTTTTCTTCTACCGGGAGAAAATTTTCTTCCTCCGGAGGAAAGAATTTTTCGGTTGACAGAAAACCTGTTCCCGTCGGAGGAAAGAATTTTTCGGTTGACAGAAAATCTGTTCCCGTCAGAGGAAAGAATTTTTCGGTTGACAGAAAATCTGTTCCCGTCGGAGGAAAGAATTTTTCGGTTGACAGAAAATCTGTTCCCGTCGGAGGAAAGAATTTTTCGGTTGACAGAAAATCTGTTCCCGTCGGAGGAAAGAATTTTTCTCCTGACAGAAAATTT
>CAIXTV010000158.1 GCA_903922465.1 uncultured bacterium | reverse complement strand
GCGGCGGGGCCCACCTCTTCCCTTTCCGAACAGAGTAGTTAAGCCCGCCTGCGCAGATGGTACTGGATCAAACCGGGAGAGTATGTCGCCGCCGAATTTTATTTGCCCTGCTAACTCATGTTGGCAGGGCTTTTTTTTTATGTAACTAATCCTAAATATGCTTTTTTGATTCAATTTTCTTTTTAACACACAAAAGACAAATGACTTAATAACTTTGCTATTGACAATAGTTTAACATCCAACAGCAGTTACTCTGTCTATTTTAGATTCTGCGTATTCATTCAACCTCTATTGAGTCAACCAGAAATAAACCTTTCTTAATTTAAGCTACACATTCACAACTGCTTGGGCTACAAATAAATTTAATAAACATCGAGGTTTAAGAACTCAGTACAATACAAATTCATATCTGATTTATGCTTACTTTTGCTGAAGGATCGAACAAAACCAATCATAAGCTAACATGTTCCTAAAGCAAACCTTCTTCCTTATATTCTTTACTTTTGTTTTTTGTTTCGGTTCATTTTCACAGCGAAATGACGATACCCAAAATGAGAATGGGGAATCAAGCCAAAAAAAAAATAAACATAGCCCTGATTCTGCTTTTGTGAGCTATTTCATCCTCAGCGAACAAGGTGCATATCAAAGGTTTGTAGTTTCTAAGCCTCTCAATTATTTTCAAGAATATGATGTAGCTAAACAAAATAACAAATTTTATGCTAATTTGGGACCTTCAGGTTCTGCTTCCTATCCACTTTTGTTCAGCTTAACCCCTATCCCAAATTTTCGTTTCAAAAATGATGTTTATGATGTATATAAGTTGAAAGACGACAGCATCAAATTTTATATCAGCGATAGTCCATTCACACATCTTAGATATCATTTGGGGACTGCTAAAGAACAGAAATTTGATATTAATTTCTCCCAGCGCATTGGCAGCGGTATTTACCTAGGGCTTAGTGCCCGTTTCGCAAATTCGCCCGGTATATATTTACGTCAACGCGCTTTTCATTCAGGAGCTACATTTTATGGGGCTTTCCTTTATCCTACTCAAAGGTATGGTGCAGTATTTACTTATAGGACTGACCATTCAACCAACTACGAAAATGGAGGGATTCAAAATATTGAAAACTTTACACAAAATACTGAAACAAATAGAAAGGTATTTAATATTTACCTACAGAACGCCGTAAACCGTGGGAAAAACTCAGGATTTGTCTTTCAACAATATTTTAATATCCTGAAGCCAACAATTATAAAAAAGATTGATACAACAACAACAGTCATTGCCCGAAAATTTGACGCTGGAAGAATTATTCATACACTAAAATATTCTAAAACCGGCAATGCATATCAAGATCAAGGCCTTCCGTCTTCTTTTGATTTTTATCCCACTTTTTACAACGATTCTCTGACTGTTTTTGATTCGGTTAGAAATATCCACATAGAGAACTGTCTGGTTTATTCAAACGAAGTTCCCGACACCTTAGGTAAAAGTTTCCCATTACAATATTCATTTGGATTACGGTTTCAGACTGATAAGCTCAATCAGGACATTGTAAGCAAAACATTTCATCAAACAGTCCCTTTTGGGATGTTGAAAGGAATCATAAAACGTAAAACATTCTTTAAGGCCTCCGCATTTCTAGTGATGGGTGGATATAATGCCGGTGATCATTTACTTGAAGGTGATTTCTACCAGTACTTTGGAAAACAAAACCATAAGGCTTACCTCAATTTTTCTAAAGGCATGTCGCATCCCGATTACTATTTCAACCATTACTATTCAGATAATTTCAGGTGGGAAAATTCCTTTGCTGCCCAAGATTATATTAAAGGTGAATTGGGGCTAATTCTTAAAGGGTTTGATATGAATGTTTCCTATACCAGAATGCTCAACTACACTTATCTGAATCAAAAAATATTGCCTGCACAATTTACAGATGCATTAACGATTTTAACCAGTCATGTGAGCAAAGAATTCAGGATTAAACATTGGATTACCACAGTATATGCGGCTGCACAACAAGTTACACCCGACAGTTTACTTCAGCTACCGGCATTTATAGGCAAATTAACTTTTTGTTATGATATTGTCCTTTTCAAAAATGCACTTCATGCTCAGGCAGGAATCAGTGGAACCTATCATTCGGAATGGTATCAAAATGCGTATATGCCAGCTTTAGGTGCGTTTTACCTACAAAGAAGCTATATTTCAGGTAATTACCCTTATCTTGATGCATTTGTGAACCTCAATATAAAACGTGCCCGGCTTTTTATAAAATATGAACATTTCAATGCTGGTTTTATGAATTACAATTATATAATGGTACCCGATTATCCTCAGGCAGATGCTGCAATAAAGTTCGGAATTTCCTGGTTGTTTTTTGATTAACTGAGGGATCCTTCACTGAATACAATAAATCCAATTTCCAATTAAAGATCAATAATTGACCTGCTCCCTTTGTCTCATTGCTTCAAAGACCAAAACAGCCGCTGATGTTGAAACATTCATAGAATCAGCAATCCCTTTCATTGGTATAATTATTTGACCATCAGAATTATCAAGCCATTCGTGGCTTAAACCTGTAGCTTCCGTTCCCATAACAATAGCCGTAGGTCGGCAGAAATTCATCTGATGATAAATAATTGCTGATTCGCTAAGTGCTGCAGCATAAATACTTATATTTTTCATTTTCAACCATGCCAACGCCTCTTTCGAAGTTGAGGATACAATTTGACGTGTAAAAATGCACCCAACACCCGAACGTATCGTATTTGGGTTGTAAATATCGGTCAATGGGTCACAAATGATAACAGCATCAATTCCTGCTGCATCGGCTGTCCTCATGATGGCACCAAGATTGCCCGGTTTTTCGATAGATTCAAGGACGAGGATTAATGGATTTAGGCTCAATTTCAAATTATCCAAACCCAATTTTCTTGGCACAGCTAAGGCAATAAGCCCATCAGAACCTTCGCGGTAAGCAATACGGGTAAATGCAGCTACCCCAACATTGAAAACAGTAATTCCATTGGACAAAATCAACAACTCCTCACTCCTACCCTGCTTATCCAATTCGTGGCAGACATACAATTCCTTAATTTCTATACCCGAAATCAATGCCCGATTTATTTCCCTGTATCCTTCGATAATAAATATATTCTGTAATCGGCGCTCACGACTATTTGTCCCCAACTTAATAATATTGCGGATACGTGGATTGGAAGATGAGTTAATAGGTTCAGGCATTTTATTGATTTTGACAGCAAAAATAAGTTAAAGATGCCTATCATTCTGAGAAATGGAAAGGCCTGTGTTGAAACTATCATAAAAAAGTGAATCCAATAAAAATCTGTACACCGAAGGAAGCGTTTCAAATGATGAAAAAGTGTATCTTTGCTCAAATACTACTTTTTTCAAAGTTTATATTACACAACGAAATGTCCAATCAACATTTGAATTTTGGTCTTATTGGTGCAGGAGGCTATATCGCCCCCAGGCACTTGAAAGCAATAAAGGAAACTGGCAATCAACTTATTGCGGCATTAGACCTATACGATGTTGTGGGCATTATGGACAGTTATTTTCCTGAAGCAGATTTTTTTACTGAACCGGAGCGTTATGACAGGCATCTCGACAAACTCCGCAGACGAGGAGAAGGCTATAAAATTGATTATGTAAGTATCTGTTCGCCAAATTACCTCCACGATGCGCATATTCGCCTTGCATTGCGTAACGATGCATTTGCCATTTGCGAAAAACCTCTGGTGCTAAACCCTTGGAATCTTGATGCTCTTTCCGATTTGGAAAAAGAAACTGGAAAACGGGTATTCGCAATTTTGCAGCTCCGGCTTCACCCCGCTATTATAGCTTTACGAAAAAAAATCATCAACGGTCCCATTGGGAGAATTTATGACGTTAAACTAAACTACATAACCAGCCGCGGCAAATGGTACCATATTTCATGGAAAGGCAATCTTGCACGTTCAGGTGGTATAGCATCCAACATCGGCATTCATTTCTTCGATATGTTGACCTGGATTTTTGGGGATGTGAAAGAGAACATTGTTAAAACACATGAGGCAGATCATGCTTCGGGATTCCTAAAACTTGAAAATGCAAATGTTGAATGGAATTTAAGCATTAATTCCGACCATCTTCCTAATGAAATAAAAGGAAAAGATATCCGCACATTCCGTTCTATTGCTGTCGATGGTGAAGAAATTGAATTCAGCGATGGATTTTCCGACCTACATACAATTAGCTACAAACATATACTAGAAGGCAATGGATTTGGCATTGAGGACGCCAGAAAAAGTATCCAAATAGCATCGGATATACGAAAACAGGCATTATAGTTTTGTGAAAAGACCGAAGCTGAATTTCAAAAAAAATGGTTTATAATTACATGTTCTTGATTTACCATATAGCTTATTAACAATGGTTTACACTGGTATTGCAATGATATTGCAATGATATAAAATTATTTGCGCCTAAGTTTGCATGATATAATTCCCAAAATTTCGTATTTTTGACAAAAAAAAAGAACATATTTATTTTAGAACGAGCGTAAGAGTGAGATAGTTTTACTATATCATTTAATTACCGACATAAAACGCAATATAGAGATGAAATCAGCTTTAATTACTGGTATTACTGGACAAGACGGTGCGTATCTTGCCGAATTCTTATTAAAAAAAGGCTATCAGGTACACGGCCTAAAACGCAGAAGCTCACTTTTCAACACCGATCGTATTGATCATTTATATCAGGATCCCCATTCTGCCGACAGGAATTTTTTTCTTCATTACGGTGACATGACCGATTCCTCAAATCTGATTCGCTTGGTGCAGGAAATTCAACCCGATGAGGTATATAACCTGGCTGCCATGTCGCATGTAAAAGTGAGTTTCGATACATCTGAATATACTGCCAATGCAGATGGAATTGGAACATTGAGGCTATTGGAGGCTATCAGGCTTCTGAAGCTGACCGAAAAAACCCGATTTTATCAAGCTTCGACCAGCGAACTTTACGGATTGGTTCAAGAAGTGCCACAAAGCGAACGCACACCATTTTACCCACGAAGCCCTTATGCCGTTGCCAAACTGTATGCATACTGGATAACAGTAAATTACCGCGAGGCTTATAATATGTATGCTTGCAACGGGATTTTATTTAATCACGAATCACCGATACGTGGCGAAACTTTTGTAACTCGTAAAATAACCATGGCTGTTGCACGAATCGCCCTCGGTATGCAGCAGAAATTGTTCCTTGGCAACCTTACCGCCAAACGCGATTGGGGCCATGCAAAAGACTATGTACGAGCCATGTACCTAATGCTCCAACAAGATAAACCCGAAGACTTTGTAATTGCAACAGGCGTAACAACCAGAGTCAAGGATTTTGTTCAGTTGGCTTTTGCGGAAGCAGGAATTGAAATCGAATTCAATGGTGAAGGACTGGATGAAAAAGGAAAGGTTGTTTCATGTAAAAACGAAGATCATAAAATTGCTCCAGGCACCGTGGTTGTTGAGGTTGATCCAGCCTATTTCAGGCCAACAGAAGTTGATTTGCTGCTTGGTGACCCAACAAAAGCCAATACCAAATTAGGATGGAAACCCGAACACAACTTGGCTTCGTTAGTTAAAGATATGATTGAAAATGACCTGAAATTAGCCAGTAAAGAAAAATACCTGAAAGATGGTGGATTCAGGGTCATGAATTACTTCGAATAATCAATTTCTATCTGAATTGCCATCATAATTCAAAAGACTTGCTTTTATATAAATAGCAAAGACATTTTGCTTTTGTAATTTTTCAGAAATCTCAGTCATCAAAACTTCGCACAAAACAATCAGATAATCAGTTACTAATCATGAATAAGGACTCGAAAATTTATATTGCCGGACACAAAGGGCTAGTAGGCAGTGCAATACTTAATAACCTCAAGCAAAAAGGCTATAAAAACTTTGTTTTGCGCGCCATTGATGAGTTGGATCTTACAAACCAAGCCGCTGTCGGCG
>CAIXTV010000157.1 GCA_903922465.1 uncultured bacterium | reverse complement strand
GCGGGAACCAATATGATACCTAAGTATGTGAATACTATGGATAAGGCTATTTTGAAGTTATATGGTTATGTTTTTGGGGAATATGCCGAAGATAAACCTGAATTTGTGGAAGCTATGGCTTTGGCAAAGAAAGTTGGGCATACGGGTGTACACCATACAGGTATATCGGCTTTTATTAGTGAAGCTGCGCATCCTGAGCTTGCGCTAATGG
The DNA here is from genome assembly GCA_903922465.1 of uncultured bacterium. Classification (GTDB taxonomy): domain Bacteria; phylum Bacteroidota; class Bacteroidia; order Bacteroidales; family CAIXTV01; genus CAIXTV01. Next base: position 7,242 of record CAIXTV010000157.1, on the reverse strand, counting down.
GTGTGCAAATGAAGATAGTGGAATTAGATATAAGTGCTGATAGCTCCATTACGGGCTTTGCCAGTATTTCTGCTATTATGCCCGATACTTATCATATTGAGTTTTCGTTTGCAGGTTATGAAACGCAAACAGTGGTTGTGAAGTTGTTGAAGGGAAGAATTGCGGTGATGAATGTGCTGATGGTGAAGAGTGTTTGAGAATTAATAATTTAGAATGAATAATTAATAATGGGAAAGGGAAATTGATATTATTAAAAGGCTTGCTCTGATTGAGGAAGCCTTTTTTCATAGGAATATTTTCTTAAAATATCATTTCAAATAAATAATAGTATATTTGCTCTTCTAAAACTAATCAATATGTAGAAACAAAAAATAGATAAAAATAGCGTTGCTTAAAATATTTCTCTTACTTAAAAATCGCCAGTTTAGAGTCCACAGAGAAATAGTTGAAGTGAACGCACCCGAATGGGTGTGTTCCTTTTGCTTATTTCAATTGTGGACGGGTGTTTGGCGATACCTTAAGTAAATTGAATATCAAAGCATAGGTTCACGCCCTTTTTTTATTGGAAAAAGTGAGAGCAACCTTAAAAAGTGGAATCCAGAAACCACTTAAATAAACGGGGAGTTCCGAAAAGCCTAACGAGTAGGGAAAATAAAACAAACAAAAACATGAAAAAACTAATAATATTTTTTATTTTAAGTGGAATACTATTATTTAATAGTAGCGTATTTTCACAAGTAGAGATTGAACCTAATTTGGCTTTTGAAATGGCACAACCAAATGCTAATTTCGATAGTATACATGATAAATTAGATGCATTTTATAAAACTCATATTGACACTATTTTTAGTAGCGGATGATTACAATTCATGCGATGGCAATGGTTCTGGCAGAATAGAATTTTTAAAGATGGCGTAAATGATGGTAGCTTTTCTTATCCTAACAAGGCAATTTCCCAATATATACAACATCCGATTTGTCCGGTAGGAACTAACCCTGCCCTATCGAATTGGTCAAATACAAACCTTGGACCTAATTCACAACCTTCTCTAACTCAATTTCAGAATATGGGTCCAATAAATTGTTTGTGGGTTGATCCTGCAAATCATAATTTTATTTTAGCAGGCACACCCTGTGGTGGAATGTTTAAGACTACTAATGGAGGTCAAACATGGATAAACCCAGATATCTCACATTTACCTGGGATAGGAATTAATTCAATAGTGGTTGTTCCAAACACAAATAATTTAATAATATATATTGCTACCGGTATAGATGAAATGGACCAGACGGGCTATGGAAACGGGGTTCTAAAATCTATAGATGGAGGGGCTACATGGCACCAAACCAGCCTTAATTCTTATGCTGGCAATAACGTAACATCCCCAAACAATGATGATATAGTTTATAAGTTATTACTTGACCCCAATGATCCAACATATAATACAATATATGCTATTACTAGAGATATAGTATATAAAACCACCAATGGCTTTACAACAAGTCCGACTGTTTTACCTGTAACTACTCCTCCAGGTATTGATTTTAGTGATATACAGTTTAAACCCGGGAATTCAAGTACATTAGTGCTGGCAAGCTATCAGGATGTTTACTTTAGTAATAATGCAGGTGCCAGCTGGACAATAATTACTCCTAACACCTTGGCTACCCATATATCTATTTCTTGCACGAATAATGATATTTATTGTCTGTATCATTCATCATTTGATTTTTTATCTTATATTGTCAAATCATCATATGCAACACCTACTAACTGGACAAATGTAGGTACACCTCAGAATTGGTTTTTAACCTTACATAACTTTAAGACTCAATTAATAGTAAATAAACTTAATCCCCAAGTAATGTATATTGGAATGTTGACAAATCAGCAGGCTGGTGATGTTATGAAATCAACTCATGGGGGTATTTATTGGGATGCAATTTTATATCCACAAAATCCTTCTGGGGGACATTTTCATGATCAAGTAAGAGATATAAAAATGATACAGGAAGATTTAAATGGAGAAGATTATTTAATGATTGCAACTAATGGTGGTATTTCTCAAACATTAGATGGAGGGAATTCGAATGGCAATGATTGGATAAATATTAATGGCACAGGTTTAAGTAACGATGAAATTTATGCTTTTGATGGTATACAAGAAGATGCGGATAGATTAATTTGCGGTACTAAAGGAAATTTTGAACTTGAGCATATTGGGAATAATTGGTCATTTTATAATGCTCAGTGGGGAACTGAAACTGATTGTTATAATATTGTAATGAAAGATGATGACTATTCTCTTTTTGGTTCAGCACTTATCCCTGCTTTTGATAATATAAGCGGATTTTATACTTATTTACCTTCCTTTTGGAGAAGAATTGGAGGTGTGTGGCCAAATTGTAGTGCAATTAACGACCCAGCCAATGGAACAGAACCATTTAACATTTTAAGACCCATTGTTTATCAAGATAAAATTTTATATGTTGGGGATCAAAACATTTATAAATCATATGATTTCGGAAGTAGTTGGACACCACTTAGCCCTTATCCTTATTCGATAGATGACAAAGGATTGCGAGCATTGGCCGTTGCAGAGTCAGATCCAAATATAATTTATGCTGTTTTAGAAGGACCACATAATCTTTTTTCCAATAATAAGTTTTTCTTTTCTAATGATGGTGGAACAAATTGGTTTTGCTTGGATGCTAATATTATGAGTGCCTTACAACATTATGGTATTACTAGCATTGCTGTTGATCCATATAATCCTTATCGAGTGTGGATTGGTTTAGGTGGTTTCTGTGAAAATGGAAATGGAACGGGTATAGGACAAAACAGAGTTTGGTATGGATATTCAACTAATAATGGTTCGACATGGACATGGGCAGATTATTCTTCCGGTTTACCTCAATTTCCGGTAATATCATTGGTATATCAAAAAGGTACTTATGATGGATTGTATGTGGGTACTGATGTAGGAGTGTTTTTTAGGGACGCTGTAAGCCCGGGCTATACAAACAACTGGGTTTGCTTTAATGAGAATCTACCAGTGAGTATAATTACAGACCTTGAAATTAATTATTGTACTCAAAAAATACGAGCTAGTACATTTGGCAGGGGGATGTGGGAATCGCCTTTGGCAAATACTCCCGAAAAGATACTTGATATTACAAGCAATACCTTATGGGATGTGGGGACAACAAATATAGAACCGAGCGATATTATTATTCATCCCCCTGCAACGCTTACGATAAAAGGAAAGGTGTTGATGAATCCACAAAAGAAAATTCAAGTAATGCAGGGTGCTTCACTTGTTGTGGATGGGGGAACTATAACTTGTGCATGTGATATGTGGCAAGGGATAGAAGTTTGGGGAAATACTAATCAAGCACAATTTCCAACAAGCAATCAAGGATATGTGAATATTATTCATGGTGGAACTATCGAATATGCGTGGGAAGGAATTACCAATTGGCATCCCGGAGTTCCGACTTCATTTAGTCAAATTGGAGGTATAATTTATGCAACAGATGCTCATTTTATTAATAATAAACGTTCGGTTTCATATTATCTTTATCACAATATTTTCCCGTCAACTTATAGAAGTAGTTTTGTGAACTGTACTTTTGATGTGGATAATAATTTTAGGGGTAATAGTTTTAATACCCATGTGAGTATGTGGGGTGTGAATGGGATTAGTTTTAGAGGCTGTACTTTTACCAATAATCAAACCAACAAAACATTTCATTTAACTGATAATTCAGGAATCAATTCAATAGATGCAGGCTATTCAATATATACATATTTATCTTCCCCAGGTACAGAAATCAAATCTTCATTTACGGGTTTTAATCATGGAGTACAGGCTTCAAGTAGCGCTTCTCCTTATGTTGTGAGAATAGATAAATCTGTTTTTGACCAAAATGTTTTTGGTGTATATTATAATGGAATAAATAATTCATGGATTAATCGTTCCGAATTTAAAATTGGGAATAATACTATTAGTGGTTGTCCATATTATCAAAAAGGAATTTTTACTTATTATGTACCCAGTTTTAGAATAGAAGAAAATATTTTAGGACCCTCCTCCCTTCCTGTACCAAATAATTATGGAATTCATATTTACGAAACTGGAGGTATCAATAATCAGGTTTATAAAAATTCATTTTCCTATTTACAATATGGTTCTTTTGCAGAAGGAATAAATTGGAACTTAGCTCTTGATGGACTAAGATTTTTATGCAATTCTAATAATTATAATGCTAAAAGTGATATTGTTACAGCGCAAACTTCCACCAACAGTAGTATTGCAACTAATCAAATGGATATTACAAGTAGTCATTCTGTTGACAATACCTTTTCATATCTTCCGACAAATTATTATAATATATATAATGGATGTAATAATAATATTCGTTATACAACTCGTCATAACTTGCCAAGTTTACATTATGATCCAGGTGCAGCTAATGTTTATAATGTACTCTTAGAATATAATGACAAACCAAATGGTTGTCCATCTAATTTCGGAAATAATCCAAATCCCGGTCCAGTTCCAATGCCTATATTACCAACGGGAGGAATAAATGAAGTGCTAAGTAATATGGGAGCTAAGGGAACTGCTTATTTGAGTTTGTTGTATAACTATTATAATCTGATAGATGGGGGAAACACCGAAATGTTGCTAAATACAATAGAACTAAGTTGGCCAGAAAATGCCTGGGATTTACGAGCAGTTTTATTAAGTAAGTCTCCTTATTTATCTAAAGACGTATTGGTTGAAACCGCAATGAAAGGTACCTTACCCCAAGCCATGCTACTGGAAGTGATATTGGCAAACCCAGATGCTTGCCGAAGCGAAGATGTCTTGGAAATATTGGGAGAAAACATTCCGAATCCTTTCCCTGAATATTTAATTGAGGTGGTGCGAGCCAATAAAGACAATAAGACCTTACGTACAGCGATGGAAGAAATAATTTCCAGTGTTAGCAAAGAGTTTAGCGATTTGAATAAATTACTTATTGATTATAGCTTGATGGACAGCACCTATAATGTTGCTGAAGCCCGTATATATATGCTGAAAAGAGGCGGATTGTATGATTATTATGCAGTGGCTGAAAGCTATATAGACGAAGGAAATATGGATTCTGTTTGGTATTATTTTTATAAGATACCCGAAGTATTTAAAATGAATGAAACTGATATAGCCGAATGGGATAATTATAAGGATTATTATAGTTGCAGAGGCAGACTTATTGACCGAAATTTAAATCTAATGCAATTAGGGAGTGATGAAGAATTAACAGTATTGCAAACAATTGCTGATTTAGAAACAGGTAGAGCTTCAGCATTAGCCCAGAATATACTATGCTTCTTTTATGAAAAGTGTAAAGACGATCCTTCAGAAGAAAATGGAGAAAATAGGCTCCTTAGCAGCAAACCTTTATCCGGTGTTAAAAAAACTAATATGAATATTGTAAAAGCAACACCTAATCCGGCAAATGTGTATGTTGATTTTAGCTGGCAATTGCCCATATTAAATGGAGATGCTATACTTACTATTGCAGATGGCACAGGAAAATTGATAGAACAAAGGAATATTAATAACAATTACGGTCATTGGATTTGGGATACTCGAAATGTAAACAGTGGGGTATATTATTATGACATAAAGGCTGATAAGACTTCATTTGGATCAGATAAATTAATCATTAGAAAGTAAAAACCTTTTTACAGTAAAACCTGAATTTACTCAGGTTTTACTGTATCTAAATATTCATAATATGAGAAAATTATTAATTTGCATTTTACTTATTATGCAATTTGAAGATAGCAAGCCACAAGCTTTTAGTATTGATAATAGCTTTAATTTTGGGCTAACTGGAGATATTATTTCCTCTGTATATGGTTTATACTTTGATACTGATTCAAAATTTATGATTTACGGAGATTTTTCAGAATTTGCTACTTTTAATGCTGCAACAAGAATATTTAATGATGGCAGCATTGATTATTCATGGCATTATTATGATAACCTTGTTATGTATATTAAGCATGTTGACAATTATTATTTCACATCTACAAATATGATTCCAGTCAGGGTTGATTATTATGGAAATTATATGGATACTATGTGGTATCATAATTTAAATGAAGATAATGTTTGCGAACCCATTAGTATACCCTATATGTTTGATGATGGTAGTTTTTTTGCAGGCACTCAGGGAGTTTGTAATGGGATGGATAGTAAATCAAGATGGTTTAAACGATTTTTACCAGATGGGCACATGGATACCAATTTCAGACATAATGCAAATGGTAGCATATTTGGGATTGTCCCCTATTCTTCAAATAAGTTATTGTTATATGGTTTTTCATTTAACTTTCCTTTTACTGAATATGATTCTGTTCCCTATTTCAGATTATGTCGTATTGACACTGTAGGTAATTTAGATACAAGTTTTAAAAATATATTTACTCCTACTATTACTGAACCAAGATCGATTGTTCCAGTATATGTTCAAAATGATGGAAAGATTTTAATATCAGGCTTTTTCTTTGTCAATGGAATAAATGATACTCTTAATTTTGCCCGTATAAATTGTGATGGAAGTTTGGATACAACTTTTAATAATTTTAATAATATTATGCGTACAAATTATGGAGTATGGCAAGTTCAGTGTGCAAGTCCTACCTTGGATGGAGGTTACTTATATGGAGGTACATTTAGAGAATATCAAGGGCATGCAAAAAATAATATAGTAAAAGTAGATGCAAATGGTTTTATTGATACAAATTATTTTCATTTGGGAATAGATTCAACGAATTTTTCTGTATTTAACTATACACCCAATGTTAGAAGTATTATTAGGGATTCAAATGACCGATATTATATTATGGGAAGGTTTAATTTATATGAGGGGCAAAATGTAAAACAATTAATTAGAATAAAAGGTCTTTCTGCAGGGATAGAAGAAGAAAAAGAGGTAAAAAATGAAACAACTCTTTATCCTAACCCAGCAAAAGAGGAGGTGAATTTAAATTTTTCTAAAGCCATTGCTAATGGAGTGGTTGAGATATATGATGTTTCGGGAGTAATGGTTAGAGAAATTTCATTAAAAGGAAGGCAGAGCCATTATGTGCTTTCAACAGAGAATTTAGCAGCGGGTTTTTATATTATTACTGTAAAAAATGAAAAAGGAGTTGTTGGGGTGACGAAAATGACGAAATGCAAT
>CAIXTV010000156.1 GCA_903922465.1 uncultured bacterium | reverse complement strand
GGCAGGCTCATGTTGCTCTTACCGACTTAGGTAAAGGGGAAATTGCCCGACTTTTACATATTAATCCTACTGATTATAGCTCAGCATCGGATAGTGAATGCGGCTCCTTGTTGCAAAGTGCTTATGATATTATGTTTGCAAACAAGGCTGATTTATGTCCTGACACTTTTGAATTGCAAGAGCTTACTGATTTCCAGACGGAAATAACTGAATTTGTTACTGCAAAAGGTGTGAGTGAATGGGTGCATGATGTTTCGCCTACGCTGACAAAGGCTTTTGAAGAAAGTTTTGTCCCTGTAAGGAAAGCTATTGAGCAGTTGAAACTGATGGCAAGGAAGTATAAAAAGACAAACAAGGCTTTTTATACCCGTTTTATGGCATCAACCATTATTTCTGCTGTGAATGTACATCATACTTTTGTGGATATTACTGTTTTGGATAAGGCTACCGGTAATCCTCTTGAAGGCATCCAACTTACCTTGACCAAAGGGAAAAAATCGGGTCTTACAGATTATCAAGGAAAACTTAGCATTGAGAGGGTTATGAATGGGAAGGATGTGGTGACAGGGACTTACAAAGGGAAAGTGGTTTGCGAAGAGCATATTGAGATAATGAAAGGGAAGAGGAATGGGTTTGAGTTTCTATTGACGATTGTTGAGGATTGAGGAATTAAGAAACGAATGAAAAATTAATAATGGGAAAATCCTGCTTTTGTGAAAGAGCAGGATTTTTTATTGAGAATTTGGTAATAGAAGGCAGTGTTGTTTTTTTTATTAGTTTTGTTGTGAGATATGTTTAATGAAAAAGATATGAGAATTTATGGAATTGGGAATTGGTTGGGAGTAGGAAGGGGAGTTGGAAGGTGGCTCTTCAAAACTATTATGAAAAATAGCAAATACAATAATCTTTGTAAAGCGAAGGATACCATTCGTTTAACAACATGTAAACTTAATCAGCAAGTCAGAATCCTTTTAAATGATTACTATACAATTTGATATTTCTGATGGAAAATGACATCCTAATTTCTCTTGCCAAAAGTTATTCTGATATACTTCCACAGAATAAGGAATCACTTTTACTTATTGTTTGGCTATACCAAAAAATTGAGAAAGGATTAATTGCTGAGGACTTTGAACAAAAAGACCTTGATGATACCATTGATGATATAATTGATTTTCTAAGAATTGAATCGGAGAAAAACAAAGAAGTCATATTTAAAAAAATTAGCAGCCATTTTTTTATTACTGAAAGAATTGGTATTAAATATCAAATACATCTAACCATTTTCGCAAAAGAATTTTGTAATCTTCTAATACAAGAAGTTCAACCTGAAATTATTAAATTAGAACTGTTTCATGTTTTTAAACGGACGTTACCTTTATTAGAGGAAGACCTTAAAGATATTATAACTTTCAGTTATTGGTTTAAAAATCACTTTCAACCATCAAGAAATGAAATCTATTCTCATACTGAAATGCTAAACAGGGAGGTTGCAAACAGAATAAATGAATTAAGCAATCTATTGAGAGTTGAAGTTCAAAATCCCAAAGAACAAATCGGTTCTTATATAGAAATTTTTGTTGCTTTAGAGCAACAAACAACAAGTTTGATAAATACAATTGATTACAAGAATGAAACGCTAAATAAAATTAAAACTGTAAAAGAACAATTTGCAAATAATGAAGAAACTTTTGATGATTTTATGGCAATGCAGAATGAAGTTGAAAATTTCTTTCAAAGTATTGATCGGAGAATAATTTCAATAAATGATAAAATTCAATTAGCATCAAAACGATTAAGAAATTTACTTGACACATTAAAACACAAGCAACTTTTCAAAATTAAAATTGAAAAACTATTATTACTATTGCTGAAAACCAGCAAATATGATAAAGGGGGTATTAAATTACATGCAAATTTCCCGAAAGTATATTTGCCTTTTATTCCATTGAAATTTCTTGCGATACCTAAACTAGATTTTCTATTTTTTACTAAAGCAGTACCTCAAATACAGAAATATGATAAATTATACGAGGAAATAGAAAGGAACAAGGGTATAGCACTACTTGAAATACAAGAAGCAACTGCAAAATGGTTAGATGAAATAAATTGCGATTTAGAATCTGGAAATCAAATCGAATATGAAAAGTGGTTTGATAAAATAGTAGAACATGAAAACAATCTTGAAGTACCTATTCAGGTTTGCTTTGGATTAATTGAAAAACACAGTAATATTGTGTCGATAGAAAAAAAAGAAATATCAAAAAATAAATGTGATTTATTGCTATGGAAAATGCAAATTCAAACTTCCCGTTCTTAAACACGGAACAGGCAAAAAAATATTTTGCTGATGCAGATATTGCTTTGAAACAAGGTAAACATATACAGGATTATGGGAGTGATATTCGTATTTTTTCATTCGTCGATGAATATTTCGATAAAGGTCTTGAGGATTTTTATAAAGAGTTCTTCGGAATGAATTTAGTGAGGGATAATAGTGATAACGGGAGATTTTACTATTTAGACTTTCCTGAAGATGGAAAAGGTAAATTAAGAAAAGAAAACAGAAGCAAAGATTTAGAGGACGAAAAAGTTATTTTTGCAATTCTATTTTTGAATCTTTATAAAGAGAAATTCTTTGAACAAAAAGAATTTCTATGGCAAGACCTAGAACAGATATTTAAAGAAAGTGAACATAAGGAACTTTGGCAAGCTATTTTATATGGTAAAATAAAACAGAACTATACTCCAAAAGAAGAACTTGATGTAAAAGATAGAGTTAGAAGAATATTATATGATTTTGAAAAACTTGGCTGGATTGTTTTCAAGAATCAAGATGAAATTTATTTTGAAATTTTACCAAGTATAGAAAGGATAAGTACTCTTTATAAAGACGTAATAAACAATATTGAATCAATCGAAGAATTTTTAAATAATGAGCAATTATCCTAAATTATATTCCATTTCAACTGTCGGAATTCGCCAACATGAGAATGCTGATTATTTGCTTCATGCTGTTAGAACAGATTTTACTGGTAATAATGGTTTAGGAAAATCGCTCATTGCAGATTTACTTCAACTAATTTTTATCCCATTAAGAGAGGAATGGAAGTCAGGAACAGAAGGATTGGATGAGAAGGACAAGAAAATTGAAACAATTCCTTTGGAAAGAGATTGGATAAAGCATGCATTTTGTTTTTTAAATATAGAAAAATCAAAAGGAAAGTTTCTAACAATTGGAGTTTATATTTCAAGAGCCCAACGAGTACCAGTAAGACCATTTATTATCCAGCAAGGGGAGGATTTTGAAAACAAAAAAATCTTGCTCAAACCATTTGAACAAATCTTAACTTCAAATGATTTTATTGGCGAAAATCTTCATATATATGATTTGCCGGAACTTAAAAGACATCTTTATGATAAATACAAGATTCATTTTAAGGATTTTTATCAAAGAGAAAATGTGAATGATTATTTTGATTTACTATTCAAAAATCAAATTTTGCCTTTTGATTTAGCAAAAGAAACAAATCTTAAATCTTTTGCGAAAGTTCTACAATCATTCTCTAAGGCAAAAACCTTGAAGATCACTGATTCGAAAAGTTTACAAAACTTTCTATTTGAAGATGACGATGATATTAAGACAACTTTTGATAACCAAAAGGAAGTACTTAATCAACATATTCGTGACTTTCATCGTACTGAACTGGAGATAAAAACTCTGGAAGAAAGACAGAGACGGTTATCATCACTAAAAACTACTCACATAAACTACATAAAAATAAAGGAATCTTATTTATCTAAAAAGGCTCATTTGCTTTCAAAGAAAAGTGAAGAAGCATTAAAGGCATATACGACTAACGAAGCAAATAAAAACAAGGCATTAGATGAATACAACAGTGCCAAAGGAACTTATGAAATTCAATGCCGTGATTCGTATGCGATGATGCTTGAGCAAAAGGAAATTTGTAATGAGATAAGAATTAAGTTAGAGGAAGAGCAAACAGAGGCAGGGAAGCATAATCTTGAAAAATTAAAGAAACAACTTGATACTGACAAGATTTTTAATAACACAATAGAGAAGCTAGCTCCACTATTAGAGCAATTTAATACCCCAGAGGGTGTTATTGTTGCATTTAAGGAGCAAGAGATTATAAAATTGCAAAAAAACAAATTAAACCAACTTAAGGAGAGTCCTTATTTTAAAAAGTTTGAAGACTCTAAGTGGATTAATAGTTATGATTTGGCTTATGAACATTACAATAAAAGAAATTTATTTATTCAAGAAAAGATAGAAATTCTAAAGGAAGTTTTGTCTTTATATGAAGGAAACAATCCAGATTCCCTTTTCAATTGGGCTTTGAAACAAAAGGCCACTCTAACGATAGAACAAGAAACAGTTATTATGTATTTCAAGGAAATCTATACGAAAAAGATTGAAGCAAGCAAGGGTAAAATATTTTCTTTAAAACCTAAGGAATTGATGAATTCTTATGAACGAGAAGGGAATGGAATTTGGATAAATCTTGGAAATATCTCACAATATGTTGAATTAATCCCGAAACAACTTTTCAATGAAAAAGATAAATTAGAAAAGGCAATTGCAAATGACAAAGAACAAATTAAAAATGAGATAAAAGAATTTGAGAAAGAATTTCGTGAAAATAAAGAATTGAATGATGCACTTATTAAAATTGGTTTGAACCAAGAGTTAATAGAAATTTATCAAAACAGTTCTAAGATTGAATTATACGAAGTAAATAAATTATTAACCGAAGAAAACATTCAATTTTTGAATGACAACATCGAATCATTTTCCAATTTAAAAACCTTAATTTCTAAAGTCAATGAATTGGACAATAGAATAACTGACATTATTAGAAAGACCGACCGAATTGAATTTTCATTAAAAGAAAACGTGAAAGTTCTTAATCCATTACTTATTGAAATTAATGATCTGAAGTCCGAAATAACAAAACCCATTGATGAATCAACTTTGAAAGTAAAATCAATTAGTAAAGAAGAATTGATTGGAATGAGAGATGATCGCGAAAAAAATATTAAAACAGCTGAAAGAATAAGAGTTGCAACAAAGAAAAAAAGAGATGATCAGTTTAATTTATATAACGCAGCCAAAGGATTGACAATTTCATTAAAAGAATCAAAAGAAGTTACGGAAAACATTTTTAAATCAGCTAAAAAATATCTTGAAGAACAGACGGAATTAAAATTTGAAACCCTTCTCACAATGGGAGAAGTAACAGAAGATATTGTTGAAAAAGCCAAAGATGAATTTGAAAATTTACAAGATCTTTTTCATTCTGAATACATTACAGTTGCCGGATCTTTTGAAGAATCCAAATCTGAAAAGAAAAATCCTGAATTATATGGGTCGAATGGTGTGCCCTATTACAGTTATCAAACTTTAGAGAATGTATTATGTGGGAAAATTGGGTTGGATGGTTTGACAAAGGAATTAACTGAACTCAATAAATCATTGATAACATTTGGAAATCTACAATTGAAAATATTGACAGAGGTGTTTAGTATGGTTGAGAAACAATATAAAACACATGAAGATACAATTCGTCGATTAAATTTCTTCTTTGAGAAAAATAAAGTCAGTGATGATTACTTGTTCAGGGTTGATTTTGATTCACGTAAAGACATTAAAATTGACTGGATTGAAAAAATGAAAGCCAGAACAAGAGTTCACAACCAAGGCATAGATTTATTTACACTACCAGAAGATATGCCCTCAAGTGAAAATACACCTGAAAATCTAATAAAAAATATTGCAAGAGCATTTTATAGTTCAGTAAATGCAGACACTTCACAACTATTGAATCCTAAATTCTATTTTACCCTAAAAGTGAAAATGGAAGATGAAAAAGGAAAATCAAATGTTGGAAGTGGTGGTCAAGCATATACAGCTTTGGCACTTCTTTGTATTGGAAGGTTATCAATCGTTCAGAAACATCAGGATAAAAATCCAGGGGTGAAATTTATTATTATAGAAGAACTTTCAAACATTGACGATACTAATTTTAATATATTTCCTGAAATTGCTAGGCAATTTGGATATCAATTGATGACAATGACACCAAAACCCTTTGGATCATACACTAATGAAGAATGGTATTTACACATGCTCGTAAAAGGAAAAGAAGATAAAGAAAGGAACTACACCCCAATGAGTTTCTTTAAGACCAAATATAAAAAGGTTGAGTTAGACAAATACATACAAGAACAAAATGAACTGGAAGGAATTAAAACTATTTGACCAACTTTTTATGGAAGGTGAAACTTCAATTGAGCTTCTTGAAATTCCTTTAGGAAAAAGAATATTTGACATGGAATGTATTAGTCGATCAAGCAAAAAGAATATTTCAAAAACCTTTCACTACGACAAATTTTATATTGAAACAATTCAACCAAAGTTCAGCAAGTATAAATCCCTTATTGAACGATACAATCTGGAAAATACAAACTTTGATGAAACTGAACTTGAAGCCCTTGTTCGAATTGAGGAGGATAAGAAACAAATTTTAGATTCGGGAAAAAGCCAAAAGGAAATCTCAACACACTTTTTCAATAGTGCAAAGTATTTGAAAAAGACTAGTTTGCTTTATAATGCGGTGCTAAAAATTCTAAATGTATCAGAACTTTTAATTGATGAACACGATCAGCAATTCTTATGGATATTGCATTGTAAATGCAAAACGCCTAAAGCAATAATCCTTTGTGAGAATCACAATCAAATAAGAAAACAAAGACTAAACGATATTGAACTCTGGCATGCAGGAGGAAGAAACACAGCTAAATTAAAGTTCATCAATCAACCAAAAATTCCGCTCTATTATCTATGTGATTGGGACAATAAGGGAATTGAAATTTATCAAGACATAAAAAGAAATATTTTTCCTGATATTGAAATAATCGTACCAAATGAACCAGTTAAATTACTTGACATTAATAGCGAATGGAAAATAAAAATAGATTACTCATTATTCAATGAAGAAGGAATTCGGATTTTAAAAAAACTAATTCCTGAAAAATGGATTGAAGAGGAAAGTATAAATCATAAATTATTGCATCGTTGAAAAATGATTTTTGTATAATGTTGTAGTTCGGCTGAAGCTCTAACCGCAGAAAATTCTTTCTTTATAGGCTGAAATTATAAAGTATTAAATAGATACTAAAAGAGTAACAATCTAATGAAAAATATTTCTTCGGGAAACGATTATCTGATTTGGCAAGGCCTTTTAAGATGAAAACGACATGGGTTGTAGCCAAAGCCAAATCGAAGGAGACGTTAACTAAAATTCAATGTATTGAAAAGAAGATTAAATTTATTGAGAGAATATTCAACTAATAAGAAAAAGTAGTAATTTTGTAAAAATTATTGATATGAAAATTTTTATTTCTGAATCAGATAGGCAAAGCGCTCGTAGAATTGCATTAAAAAATATTGCTCGATTTTTCAATATAAAAAATTGGGAAACTAAAACAAATGAAGAACTTCATAATGAATTAAATTCTCTTAAAGATAAATCAGCCATACAGATTATTTGTCTTCTTAAAGAGTATTTTACAGCCTATGATAAATGGTTTGAGTTCTATCAAAAACAAAAAATGATTGAAGAGCAAAAAGGAGAAGAAATTAATTTGAATAATGTCGAACAAAAAGAGCTTAATGATTTAATTAATAAAAGAGAGGATACATTAAATGCTTTGCAAGAGGAATTTGAGGAATTGCAGCTTTCAGATTATAACCGAAAAACTTTTGGGAATGATATTTTAGGAACTCTTAAAAAATAAATCATATGAGCTTTTCAATATTTACATTTGAAGATTATATTTCTATAATTAAACTTCCTTTAGAAACATTAAGTGAAGATTATATTTATTATTATCGTGGCTGTTCTGTTCATGACTGGAAATATAACCTTATTCCTGGGATATATAGAGATGACCGGATTGCTAAAGAAGATATTAATTTCAGAGAAATGATTTTAGGCAGCCCAAATGATTTTTTCAATGAAAAAACTACACTTGAAAAGTTGGTTAAAATGCAACATTATAATTTACCTACGAGATTATTGGATATTACTTCTAATCCGCTTGTTGCACTTTATTTTGCTTGCCAGCAATATAAAGACACGAAAACTCCAGGCAAAGTTTATTTGTTTAAAATACCAAAAGAAGAAATTAAGTATTTTGATAGCGATGCTGTAAGTCTTATCTCAAACTTAGCAAAGTTAAATATAGAGAAAACAGGTTTCACGAAAAAATTTGATTATCTCATTCATGAAATAAGAGAAGAGAAGCCACATTTTATAGATGACTTAGTTAAAGAAAATAAAAGGGATATTAAAAAAGTTTTTCCTGTAAAAGTTAAACTCAACAATAATCGAATTGTACGTCAAAGTGGGGCCTTTTTAATATTTGGAGTGAAGAACCTAGCATCTAAAAAGGATCCAGCAATATTTCCAAAAGCAAACATTGAAAAGGAAATAATTATTGACGAAAAAGCAAAATCAAATATTAGGAATTCTTTGAATTCCCTTGCTATTAATGAAAATACTTTATTTCCAGAATTAGAACATCAAGCTAATTATTTGGTTCGGTAATTTTTCACTTCGATATACAAATTAAGCATATAATGTTTACAGTAAACTGCATTTGCTTTCCACTCCAAACATCCAATAATTTGCAATTACAATCATCTTCAAATTCATTCTGACACAAAATAAGGTAATAAGGTTTAGTTATAGGTGTTTGCGTTTTCTATTAAGGTTTGGGAAGGGAGATAAGGTTTTCTGAACAAACCATAATTGTATACATCAGGCTTTCCTTCAATGGCATACTCAAGTCCTCAATCTCAACTTTCAATCTTTTTTCCCACTTCACTCATAATTCAACACTCATAACTCATAACTATTTCCCGTCTTTCTTCCCGAACATCACCGCTCCTACCATAGAGGAAATAAACAGAACAGATGATATTTCGAAGGGGAGGAGAAATTCGTGGAATAGGGTTTTGCCGACTTCGGAGACTAATCCAATGCTGCTTGTAAAGGGGTAGCGGGGTTGAACTTCGAAGGCATGACGGGTGGCGGCTATCATGACAAGGAAAAACAGACCGCCGGTTATTACGGCAGCAAATCGGGTTAGAAAAGATTTTTGATGGACAGTGGCTTTGTTGAGATTCAATAGCATGATTACGAAGAGGAACAAGACCATGATAGCCCCGGTGTAGACAATGATGTGCACCACTGCCAGGAATTGGGCATTGAGCAGAATATAATGACCCGCCAGCGCAATAAAACAAATTATCAGGAAGATTACGCTGTTGATAGGACTTGTAGAGAGCACTACCAACAAAGCACTGATGATCATAATTGCAGAAAGCAGGTAGAATAGGAATATCATTTCGCAATAAGTTTATTTGTTATGGGCATAGTGTTTATCTGTTTTAAACTTCAATACATTTTCAGTTTGTCGGTCGGAAACGTCTATTCGTTTGTCTTTATCGATGGGTTCCACTAAGATATCTTTCCCGTAAATAAAGGGTTCGCGCTCGTATTCTGCTTTGACGATACGGTCGGTTAGGAAAATGGCTTCTTTTGGACAAGCTTCTTCGCAATCGCCACAGAAAATGCAACGCAGCATGTTGATTTCGAAGATAGCCGCATACTTTTCTTCGCGATAGAGATGTTTTTCGTCGGGTTTACGTTCGGCGGCAGTGATGGTGATGGCTTCGGCAGGGCAAGCAACGGCACACAGACCGCAAGCGGTGCAGCGTTCGCGACCTTCGTCGTCGCGTTTCAATACATGAAGTCCACGATATACTTTGCTGAATTCGCGTTTTTGTTCGGGATAGCTGATGGTGGCTTTTTTGCCAAAGAAATGTTTGATGGTGATGAACATCCCTTTAACAATGGCAGGAAGATAAATCTTTTCGAGAAAACTCATCTTTTTGTTCGATACTACTTTCGATCGGTTGGTCAGGGCTTGCATCTTTAGGTTAGTTTAGTGAAATAATAATACACTCCCGTGGCAAGAATATTGAAAATAGCAAGGGGAACCAATCCCTTCCATCCGAGGTTCATTAACTGGTCGTATCGGAAACGGGGCAAGGTCCATCTGATCCACATGAAAAGAAAGATAAAGCCAAAGATTTTCAGGAAGAAAAACACGGTTCCCAAGGTGGTAACCAAATTGGGTGAAAGTCCTAAGCTATCGATAAAGGGCATATTGTAGCCGCCAAAGTAGAGGGTGGAAATTACTGCCGATGAAATAAACATATTGATATACTCGGCAAAAAGATAGAAGCCAAGTTTCATGGAGCTATATTCGGTATGATAACCCCCGATGAGTTCGGTTTCGCATTCGGGTAGGTCGAAGGGGGCGCGATTGGTTTCGGCAAAGGCGCAAATGACAAAGATGAGGCATCCTAAAGGTTGATAAAATATGTTCCAATGCATGCCTTGTTGTTGTTCCACAATTTCGTGAAGACTGAGGGTGCCTGTAGTAAGAATGAGGGCGACAATTGACATCCCCATAGCCAGTTCGTAGCTGATCATTTGAGAGGCTGCTCTGATGGAACCCAGGAGGGCATATTTATTGTTGGATGCCCATCCGCCTATCATAATGCCATACACTCCGATGGAAACCATTGCAAACACATAGAGAATGCCAATGTTTAAGTCGGCAATCTGTAATGAAAACACCCGGTCGCCTATGGTAATGGTTTC
>CAIXTV010000155.1 GCA_903922465.1 uncultured bacterium | reverse complement strand
TTATGCAAATTATCGAACCTCCGGCCGCCCGTTCGCAGCAAGGTGCCGATATCAGCCAGCAAGACCATGTGAAACTGGCTTTTAAGTCGCAACGACCTGTTTTGAGCAAGATTTTTTTCGCGGTTGAGGGGTTTTATGGTGCCGTTGACATTCACCCCATAGTCGCAAATGGGCAAACCAAGGGTGCTATAGCCAATCTTTTCCTTCCCAATGTCATCCTCAAGACAATCATTGCACCGGTAATCAAAGGGCAGACTTTCGACATCTTTGTGATGGAAAAGGGCGGAAGAGTCCTTTATGACACCGACTCACTCGATATTGGAGATAACCTATTTACTAACAAGGATTTGACCTCCTTTCCCGAGCTGACTGGGGCTGCAAGGTTGTGGGATGCTCAACAAAGCGGGGAAACTTCATACAAATTCTACATGACCGGAACTTCCACCGTCATCTCAAAAAAAGCATACTGGAAAACTTTTGAGTTGTATGGTACGGAATGGAGGATAATCTGGATAAAACCTGAGTAATACTACTGCTAAAGTTTATTGTTATTTAAAGTCGAAATTATGCAAAAGAGCCACAAACATCTGATTATTTTTTTATTGTCTTTTTCGGCAATTTTTTACTACAGTTGCCATAAAGCTGATCAATCCAGTTACCCTTATCAATTTAACTTTATTACCGAAGAGTATAAACCATTCAATTATGTAGAGAATGGCAACCTTACAGGATTGGCACCGGAATTATTAAGGAATATTTGTTCACATTTGGATATCAGGTTTGATTCAAAAGTTCTTGCCTGGAAAGACGGTTACGCGCAACTGCAGAATGACGCAAATACGGTGCTTTATTCCACAGTACTCAATACCGAAAGAAAAGATTTGTTCAAATGGGCAGGGCCGTATGCTTCGGTAGATTGGTTGTTCTATTCCTCTTCGCAAAAGCAGGTTGAACTATCCTCTCTTGACGATGCAAAAATGGTTGCCCGTATAGGTGCAGTCAAAGATTATTCTATCGAGCAATATCTTGTAAGCAAGGGATTTACAAACCTTGTATATTGCAACGACAATAAAGATGCTTTCGACAAATTGCTAAAAGGGCAAATAGACCTTTTCCCTTCGGATAAGATAACAGCCGAAGCCGCACTTAATTCACTTGGCAAAACAATTTATGATGTTGCGGGTGAACTTACTATACGAACCGATATGATTTATTTTGCATTTAACAAGAGTATTTCTGATGCGGTTGTAGCAGATTTTCAGAGGGTGATTGACGATATGAAGACTAATGGTATTTTGAAATCGCTTTATCAGAAATACATGCAATCGCCTGAAGCACCCGATATCATACAGGTTTATACAGAGCAATACCCACCATTGACATATCGAAATAGTTTTGGCGAAATTACAGGGTTTGGAACCGACATTGTAAAAGAGATAATGAAAAGAAACAGTGCTTATTATGATATTAAATTAACATTGTGGAGCAATGGTTACGAACTTGCCCTGAATAATCCAAACTTTTGCCTTTTCACAATGGATCGTACAACGCTTCGCGAAAACTTATTTAATTGGGTTGGGCCAATAGGAACCAATACAACCTATTTTTATACGTTGGTCGGCTCCGGAATTACGATTGCATCTGTTGAGGCTGCGAAAAAATTAAAATCAATCGGTACTGTAAGCTCCTGGTTTTCTGATCAATATTTGCGTAATCTTGGATTTGCCAATCTTGTTTCCGACAGTGACCCTGCCGTTATGACAGAAAAACTCATTTCAGGCAAAATTGATGCTTTTGTTTGTACAAGTATCACTTTCCCCGATATTCTAAAAGGGCTTGGATACCAGTACAATAAAGTTTCCCCTGCATTTCCGCTGATGTCTTCGGATTATTACATCGCTTTCTCAAAAAATACACCTGCAACAACGGTCAAACTATGGCAGGATGCTTTGGAAGCTGCGAAAAAAGACGGGACTTATCAGGCCATTTCAAGAAAGTGGCTTAAATGAAGTCATTAAAGTAATTCGTTATTCGTAATTCGTAATTTTTAATTCGTAATTCGTAATTGATTTTATCATGAATCAAAGACAACAACTTGAGCAAAAGCTCATCGAAAAGGCAATGAAAGACGAATCTTTCAGAAATCAACTCATTGAAAACCCGGGTGCTGCTATTGAAGCAGAAACGGGAATGAAAATCCCGGATTATATTCTAATCAAAGTTTTGGAAGAGGACCCACAAAGCGTTTATCTGGTTCTCCCACAACTTCCCTTGCAAAACAATGAAATGGAATTAAGCGAAGCAGAACTTGAATCTGTAGCGGGTGGAAATGATATATGGACCCAGCCTGATAAGCCTGCTAATCAGGGTTCTGATGCGCGTGCTGTTATTTGTACTTAAGTTGCTGATATAATGTAGTTTATTCAAGTCAAAGATGAAGAGGTTCAATATTCAAAAAGGCTAATCCAGTTTACAATCCTGAAAATGGGATGTTTTGTAATAAGTTTATTGCAAAAATGATTTTAATTTATACTATAAGTCCAAACGAAATGGCAAGTCAGAAGTGACAACAACTTGGGCACAAGCTTATCGAAAAAGCCATGAAAGGCGAATCTTTCAGAAATCAATGCATTGAAAACCCAGTTGCTGCTAATGAAGCATAAACTGTGATGAAAATCCCGGATTCGATTCAAATCACCGTTTTGGATGAGAACCCGTACATAGTTTACCTGATTCTTCCGAAACTGCCAACTCAGGAATCGGAAATAGAATTAAGTGAAGCCGAACTGGAAATAGTGGCTGGTGGAGATAACATATACTCAATTTATCCATGTGGTCAGGTTTCAGCTGCTGCCACTGCCTGTGTTAATCAATAAACTATTATTCTAAATAGTCTGCTTGTCATCACTTTTTCCTCACTTTTTTCCTTATGAAAGGAAATAATAACCTCAAAGTTTATAAATGAAGTCTCGAATTTTCCCTACGGTTATTTGTAAATAACCTCCGTGACTTACCTCGTTTAAACCTTTTTACCGCTGAGATACGTAAAGAAATCGCAAAGAACCGCTGAGATGCCTATTAGGAGCCGATTATTAGAGAAACTTATTTCCTTAATGCCGTTTCTAGTATTCTTAGTGGTTTAATTTACCCTTTAATTCCATGCCGTCAATTGTATGAATTTGGGAATTCTTTGATTCGGGAACAATATTTAGTTAAGAATATTGTTTCTAAGCCATAGACATTGCTATTCAATACATTAATTGCAATACATTACTGTTCATTACTTTTTTTTTCAAAAAATAACCCTTAAATTTCAGGGTAGGTCAACCCTGAAATTTCAGGGTCACTCATAATT
>CAIXTV010000154.1 GCA_903922465.1 uncultured bacterium | reverse complement strand
TCTGATTTGAGCATATTCCTAAACCTTTTATGGATTCGAATGGCCTTATTTTTGTTTTAGGTCACGATGTTCCGCTAAGTATATTGAATTGCTTAATTGAGGTTTCAACAAGAATTTGGCTTATGTATATTGTTTTTTGGAAATGCTATATGTAAGTCCTAATTCTTTCTGATATTGGGAAAATCCTATTCGATTGCTTAATATTTTGATATGTATATAAACAAAGTATTAATTGATCCCATAAATTAAGTTTGAACTTATAATTATAAAGAGTTGATTAATAGTGCTAATTAAATTCTGTTTTCATTTCATCAAGCAAAATTTCCGAAACTTTGGCCAAAGAAGCCGAAACTTTGGTCAAAGAAGCCGAAACTTTGGTCAAAGAAGCCGGAACTTTGGTCAAAGAAGCCGGAACTTTGGTCAAAGAAGCCGGAACTTTGGTCAAAGAAGCAGAAACATTAGGCAAAGAAGCCGCTTCATTGGGCAATTAAGCTGAAACAATAGGCAAAGAAGCCGCTTCATTGGTCAAAGAAGCTGCTTAAATGGGCAAATAAGTCCCTTAAATGGTCATTTAAGCCGAAACAATAGGCAATGATGCTATTTCAACCGGAAATTTGTAAAATGAATATAAAATATATGATTAGGTTTTTTCAAGTGTATGATCTTACTCTAATAAGTAAGGCCTAAATGAATTTTTTTGATGGGTAAACCTAAAAGTAAAAACAGATTTAACTCATATGTTCTAAACATAAATAAATTGAATTAAATAGTTTAGGTTTTCAATTGACTAGTATATTAGCCTTTTATGCTAATTGCGTTTAATTTAGGCAGATCGTGAATTAAAATAGTGTTTCCTACCACAGATATAATATTCTCGTCTTTAAATTCTTTTATAATCCTGATGGCGCTTTCTTTCGACATGGCCGTCAAATCTGCCAAATCTTGTCGGTTAATTCGAATATCCCCATATTTACCCGAAAAAACTTCGTTGTGTAAATAAATAAGCGCACCGGCTATCCTTCCGTGCATGCCTTTTTGAGTCAGTTCAATCAGTTTGAGATAATTAAGTTGAGTGTGAAGATTTACCCATTTTAACAAGCCAATAGCGAAATCTTTATTTACCTTAATAAGATCAGTTATTTTATGCACATCAATAAAACACGCTGAAGTTTCTTCAATTGCCATGGATGTAATATGATGTTTGAAATCGGTGAAAAATCCAGGGCCTCCAATAATGGTTAAAGGTCTTGCCATCCGTAAAATCAGATTTCTGTCGCCTATCCCCTCAAGATATATTTTCACAAGACCCTCATTGATGATAATAACATGAGTCATAGCAGTTCCTTGTTTGAATATAGTTTCCCCAGGGCGAAACTTAACTTTACAGCGGTTATGATTTATCGACTCAAACTGCTCTGGTGTAAGCGTGTTGAATATTGGTAATCGAAGAAGACATTCACCACAATGTTTAGGATTCTTATTATCTTCCATTTAGTTGTAATTTTAAGTGCCTCAAGCGATATTGTTCTTTCTTCTTCATACAATAAGATTTATTTTGATAATTTGTAAATAACACAATCTCTTGATTTTATAGTGCAACTATTATCGTATTTTTTATTCAATATGATATTTCTATTTGTTTCGGTTGATTTTTGTCAAAAAAATTATCTTTGCAAAGATAGTATAAAATCATTTTACAACAAAATTATTTTGTTTACTTACAAAATAAGTATTTTATTTTACTTTAAAATCCGAATGAAAATAAATAGTGCGCAGTATTCGTTAACATTAAAACATCCTTATGAAATCTAATCTTTTAGCACTGTTTATTTTCTTTTTTGGAGGAATTTACCCGCTGTTTTCACAGAATGAACCCTATTCGCAATTCTATAATTCACGTCAGTCAATTAATCCAGCTTTAACAGGTCATTTTATAAATAGTTGGCGAATACAGGATGTTTATTCATACCGAGAGTATCTAAATTCTAAATTTTATTCAGCGAATAATCTTTCGCTTGAACTTAAAATACCCGTGGCAAAGCGGAGTTATTTTTATGGGGTTGTTGAAGAAGATTACACTAATTTGGAAATTGGAGTTGGTTTAACCGACGATCGTCATGCAATGGGTTTTGATACTACTGATTTTTCAAGCGATTATCTATCGCTAAGTGTTCATAAAAAGATATTTAAAAAAGCACAGATATCATTAGGCGTTCAGGCCGGGATTTTAAATTATCGTTCTAAAAATATTTTCGACTTAAATGCAGGATTGCTGTTCGGCACACAGCGAATTGATTGCGAGTATAGCCATCAGATTTTTAAATATGAGTTTGGAGCTTCATTTTATCACACTTCTCAGCCTTTTCGCAGCAGTTTGGATACCTTGATATTTCCTTCGGCTAACATTCAGCTTCATGGAGGAGCATTTTATAAGCTGAATAAGAAAATAAATATTGAACCCATGTTTCATTATGTATATAATTCAACTCATTATATTAATGCAGGCTTGTTTTTGATTTCTCGTTCAAAAAACCCCACTTATGACGGGCTCAGATTTGGAATGTTTTACCGAACCACCAATCACCTAATCATTGCGGCAGGTATTCGGGTTTTTGGTAAAAGCGAACAAACGCTTGCTGCTGATATTACTTTGAGTTACGACTTAAACTTAAACGGATATTATAAGAATGGGTTAGAAGTATCACTGGCAATTTATCCTTTAAGGAAATGCTGGAAAGATCAAAAATGTATTCCTAATTAATTTCTATTTAAGCTTAAGGATCAGGGCATTCAAGAGGTGATAGTACTCGTTTTCCTCTTTTGATATTAAAACTTGTCTAATCTTTGTTGTCTTTTTTTTCAATACACCTTATTTATTAGATAACTAAAGATAGGTTTGATTTCCTTGTTTATATTATTGCCAAAGAACCAGGTAAATTTCCGATTCCTTATGATAAGCTAATTAAATGATTTAGCAGATTCATTACTGCTTCTATTATGAAAAGGTCTCTGATGATTTTTGGCACAGGCATTTAAGTATACAATGTTAATTCATAAATTAATTTGGCTTCATTTCCATTCATTCTAAAGCCATTACATTTGTTTTAAGTTTTGTATTTCAGTAATTTACCTTGATCAATAACATTTTCTCTTGTGGCACTCCTATATATTATAGTGGCGGTCCTATTTACGACAACGGCAGTACTATATACCATTATGGCGCTAATATTTTCAAAAACGCACTGTGGTATTACACAAAGCGTGTAAATTAGAAATTTATTCTGAAAATATTTTTGACCTAACTCAAAAGGGGCTAATACATAATTATTAACCTTCGCTTATTTCGTAGGGATCTTTATTGTCTTTCCTGCTTGTAGAGAATAATCTATTGGGAAATTATTTATTTCACGAATTTTTTCCGGAGAGCATCCATATTTCTTTGCAATACCGAAAAGAGATTCCCCTTTTTCAACAATATGCTCAATGAATTTGCTGTCTTTTGAGTTTATATTCTCGGTTTTGCTTAAATTTATCTGTTTTGTTTGTTCAACCATAGCAGAAGTTGTGTTCTGAGTGATTTCAGTTATGCGGACAATCAGAAATTCTGTACGTCTGTTCATCGCATGTTCCTCTTCTGTACAGGGAACCACCCTCTTGCCTTCACATTCACACTGATTAACCAATCTCGATTCGCCAAAGCCTTTTGGTGTCAACCTATTTTTAAGTATACCTTTAGAAACAATATAGTTCACCGACGATTCAGCGCGCTTTTCTGAAAGTATCTGGTTTGTTTTGGCATCTCCTCTGCAATCGGTATGCGAACTTAAATCAATCGAAAAGTTTGGAAATTGATTCATAATCGAAACTATCTTATCCAATTCTAAAGCAGCATCTGGGCGTATATTATATTTGTTAAAGTCGAAGTAGATAGGTTTAAGTGTAATCAGGTTTTGGAGAGAATTCCCAACTTCAATTTTGCCAATTGAGGTGTTTAAAGTGATGTCTTGTGGCTTTTTAATATAATATTCCCAGTCAATAACTTTGCTAATAAATCCTTCTTTCGATAGAGTAAATCTGAAATTTAAACTATCGCCTGATTTTTTACCTGCCAATGGCAATGAATATATTCCATCTGAAGCAGTATAAAACGAATCATTTAAATTGGTGAAATTGTTGATAAGATCAATTCTAACATTGTCGAGTGGCTTCTGGTCTTTCACATTAACCACTGAAATGATTAATCGAATATTTGTCTTTTTCTCTAATATTAAATTAGATGTAATTTCTGAGTTCCCTTCTTGCCCTTTTGTGGAAATTGCTTTTGGAATTGCATCCACATAACCATCTTTCCTGCATTCCAACAGATAATCTTTTCCGATGGCGGTGTTAAAAGTAAACTTTCCGTTCTCATCTGTTAGGATTTCTTCAATCAATGTCCCATTAGCACTTTTTAGACTTACTTTTGATCCAGGAATTGCCTGGTTTGAATGTTTTTCGGTAACCATTCCTTTTATATCAATACTTTGTAAAATTGGGTCTATGATTCTAAAAGCATAAATGTCATCGTCGTTTTTTGGATTTCCATAATTGGAACAATAATAGCCTGAATCGGCTCCCGGATATAATACAATGCCAAAATCGTCAAAAGTACTGTTGATTGGGGACCCCATGTTTTCTGCTATTCCAACCGGTTTGCCTTCTTCATTTAAATACGTCTTAAAAATGTCTAATCCTCCCATCCCGTCAAGACCATTTGAAGAGAAGTAAAGGGTTTTTTTATCAAAAATATATGGGAAAACCTCATTCCCTTTTGTGTTTATTTTATCCCCTAAATTCACAGGCTTACTATAGAAACCATTAATTATATAACATGCCCAAATATCCATTCCCCCGAATCCCCCCGGCATATCAGAAGAAAAATAAAGTATATTCCTTTCAGGATTAATTGAAGGATGCGCGCAATTATAATCATTACTGTTAAATAATAACTCTTTGGGGTTTTCAAATTTATTATTGGTGTCTTGAGCATAAAAGATTTTCAGATTTATTCTCCCATCAATCCCTTTGATGACGTTATTATTTATAACATTGTTTCTAGTGAAATACACATACTTCCCATCTTCACTAAAAGAAGTTGACCCATCGTTGTATTTTGACTGTTTTATATTTTTAAACTTTCGTACCTTGTCGAATTTTCCATTTTTTTTCTGTTTGCTATAGTAAAGTGCATCATAATTATCGCCTGTCCAATCATTTTTATGGTTCGTTAAATAGGCCGCATCCCGTGAAGAAGTGAAAACTATTTTGTCATTCCAAAATGAAGGGGCGAAATCGTTTTTCGACGAATTGAAAGAAACCTTTTTTATGCGATAATTACTAGCATTCTTATAAAATTGCTTGATTTCGGTTATTGATTTGGCGAAGATTTTGCTGTTAGCATTAGACTTAGCTTCATCTTCTGGTTTAAATGAATTCAAATATGATTTAGCATATTCATATTTCCCTGCAATCATTAAGGATTGAGCATAATAGAATCGATGTGTTGTGTCTAAATCGAAGTTCAAAGCTATTATCCTATTAAAAGTCTCCAATGCTTTCGAATTATTATTAGTTAATCGATAACAATCTGCAAGTTTAACTAAAGCTTCAATTTTAAACTTTTCTCCTTTTAGAATTTCTCCCTTTAACGCTTTCTCATATTTTGGTATAGCCTGACTATAGGCTAAATTAGTGTACAATTCATTTGCCTTTAGAAGTAAGCCGTCTTGAGCATGAACAAATAGGGGAGCAATTATTAAAAGGAAGCTAAATGCAATCCGTTTAATTTGAGTTTTCATAGTGAGGTTTTATGTTGATATATTATTGCTTAAAAGTAACGAATAGAAGCAACTTTTTTTCCTTTTTTCCCAAAAAGAAGTGAGAGTATAATCTCGTGTGAACCTGACTGAAACTTATTCAAACTGGAGTAAGTGTAATCGTATGAGTATCCGACCAACACATTTTGATTTATCTTGATTTTGAATAAGGCAGAAATTGCATTCAGGTCCGATAAAAGAGAATTGTTTGTTCGAAGTGAAACCCCTCCCCAAAGACGATCTTTAAATATCAAATAGGGTGTCACATCAAATTCTAAAGGGGCATTAATGGCGATTTTCACCATAACAGTAGGTTGCAATTTGAAATTCTCGCTTAGTGAAATTACGCCACCACCTGTTAAATAATAATGAAAAGACTTTGCCTCAATCTTATAATCTGTTTTAACTTTTCCGTTATCTCCAATAACTTGATTGTCGTTTACGAGACGTGGAATTGAAATGCCAAAGAAATATTTATCAGGGCTATAATAATTTATTCCAAATCCAAAATTCAAAGTAGTTCTATCATTTACATTGGCTGAGAAACGAGGGTCGTAAGAATCATCAGTAATGACATCTTTGAAGCCGTTATATTGAATATGAATTCCGCTCATAAGTCCGAATCCAAGATAATTTTTATTGCCAGTTTGAATTCTATATGAATAACTTAAATAAAGTAGGCTGCGAGTGGTGACCCCAAGTTTTTCTGTTAAAAAACTAATCCCAAGACCCATTTTGTTTTCTAAAACAGGAGAATGTAAGGTGAATGAAGTTGTGATAGGCCTTCCTTGAATACCTACCCATTGCTCTCGGTGAAGAGCAGTAATGCTTAATGCCTCTTTTGATCCAGTGTAAGCTGGATTAATAAACATTTCATTGTCGTTATATTGGGTGAACATTGCATCGTATTGCGCGTATAGTTTTATGCTTGTATTGAAAATAAGCATCATGAAAACTATTATTAATGATTTTAATTTCATAGTATTTTTCATAAAGTAAATAATGAAAGATTAATATTGGATGATAAGATATCCACACTTAGGTTTTCTGTTTTCTTTATTGTAGTCAAAAACATAATAATATGTTCCTCGAGGAACAATGCTTTCGCCAATTTTTAGTTCGCTACTTGAAGATTTTCCATCCCAATCATTTTTGTACCCATTCTTTGAATATACCACATTACCCCATCTATTATACACTGTGAACTTGCATTCGGGGTAATTTTCTATTCCTCGGATTACAAATAAATCATTTATTCCATCTCCATCTGGCGAAAATCCATTTGGGATTTTAATTGCAAAAAACAGAGGGACTGGAGTCGCTATGTTTTCGTTTTCGTCTCCGGCAAAGCCATTGCCGTTTGGGTCAGTTACGAAACCATTTTGAGAAATGTCAGTAATCCTGTTTTCAGCTGATAAATAACCACTTCCAAATGCCGAATTGTAATAAGTGTTTTCAATCCCAGAAGTTACAATGTTAAGGCTAAATTCGATTGTGGCAGTTTCTCCTATATTCAAATGGCTGGCAACGCTATCTAAAAGTTTTATGTCAGACGAGCCTTCATATGAGGCATTTGTCGATAGAGAGCTGTTGCTATAGGGAGCAGAAATGATTTTAAAAGTTAAAGGTAATGGGAAAGTTTCATTAAGATTATCTGTTATTTGGATGTTGTCAATTATATTATTCCCAAGGTTTTCTGCCGTAATTAGGAAAGACACATTATAACTTGCGTCATCTTGAACTTCTACCTTAGTTAAAGCTTTTGCTATGCCTAACGATTGCTTGTTAATAATCGTTGTTGTTATATAAACAGTCGCAATTGAGCAAAGATTTGAGGAATCACATACCTGATAATCAAACTGATCTTGTCCGAAAAATGAATTATTTGGAATATAAGTAATAATTCCAGTAATAGGATTAACAATAGCTGAGCCATGAAGAGGACCGCTGCCTGCAACTAATATGACAGATTCTGGGACTAAATTGTTGCCACAATCAAGATCATTTGCAAGTTCCATAATTTGAACTGGAGTGTTTTCAGAAGTTGTAGCCGAGTCATCCATCGCAAGAGGTGTGCTGTTAATGTATACCAATTGTGAACAATTTGAGGAATTGCCAGATTCGTCAGTTGCAGTCCATGTAACAACAGTTGTTCCAACAAAGTAATGCATTGGAGCATCATTAGTAAGGGAAGCAACATGACAATTGTCGCTAGTAATAGGACTCCCTAGTGATATGCTTGCTTTTGAACAACCTCCTGGAGATGTAGAATCAATAATGTCAGCATGGCAAATTATTATAGGTGGAATAGAGTCAACAACAGTAACAGTTTGATTGCAAGTTGAGAGGTTTCCTGAGTTATCGATTACAGTCCAAACAACTATAGTGTTACCAATAATAAATGCCTGAGGTGAATTGTTTGATACTGATGCAATTGTGCAATTATCACTAACAAAAGGAAATCCTAATGAAATATGAGTTGCATAACAACTGCTATCAGTATATGTTTCAATGTTTTCAGGACAGGAAATACTTGGGCTAATATTATCATAAACAGTGACCAATTGGTTACATGTAGAGAAGTTTCCTGAGCTATCAGTAACTGTCCATGTGACGATTGTGTTCCCTAAAGGGAAAATGGAAGGAGCATTGTTCGATATTGAAGCAATGCTGCAATTATCGGAAGTAAAAGGAGTCCCAAGATTAACGCCTATAGCAGTGCATTCTGAGTTAGTTGCGGTTAGCAAGGTATTAGGGCAAATTATGATTGGGTTAGTATTGTCGACAACAACAACCAATTGCTCACAAGAAGTGGCATTGCCGGCATTGTCAACGACCATCCAAGTGACAATTGTATTGCCAATTGGATAAGCATTGGGAGCATTATTTGTAACTGAAGCCACATTGCAATTGTCCCAAACTATAGGGGTGCCTAGAATAACATCTGTAGCAACGCATCCGTTATTAGCTGTTTTGGTTAAGGTTGGAGGACAAGAAATTGTAGGTTTGATGGTGTCAATTACTGTAACCAATTGAGAGCAAGTAGTGATATTACCTGAGCCATCTGTAACAGTCCATATAACATTGGTATTTCCTAAGGGGAACGCAATTGGGGCATTATTTGTAACTGAGGAGATTATGCAATTGTCTGAAGTAATGGGTGTGCCTAAGGAAATTCCAGTTGCGTTACAAGCATTGTTAGTTGCAGTAATTATTGTTGGAGGGCATGTTATAGTAGGGTTTATATTATCGTTAATAGTAACTGATTGAGTGCAAGTGGCAATGTTCCCTGAATTATCAGTTACTGTCCATGTAACTATCGTATTCCCAATTGGAAATACTGAAGGAGCGTTATTTGTAATTGAGGTTATGCTGCAATTATCGGACGTAAAAGGTATTCCGAGTGAAATTCCTGAAGCGGTACAGCCAGAATTAGTCCCGCTAATAATTGCTGCAGGACAAATGATAATAGGGTTAATATTGTCCACTACATTTACTAACTGTGAGCAAGAAGATGAGTTCCCTGCATCATCTGTAACTGTCCAGACAACGATAGTGTTTCCTAAAGGGAAAACCCCAGGAGCATTATTTGTAACAGAGGCAACATGGCAATTGTCCCCAGTGATAGGGGTTCCTAAGGTAATACCCGTTGCTATGCACCCAACATTGGTTGTTGTAAAAACGTCAGGTGGGCAGTTAATTGAAGGTTTAATGCTATCAACAATAGTTATGGTTTGGTTGCATGTTGAGATATTCCCTGCCCCATCAGTTACAATCCAAGTAACCGTGGTGTTGCCAAGAGGAAATGATAAAGGAGCATTATTTGTTACTGATGCAACGCTACAGTTATCATTTGAGGTTGGTGCTCCTAAAGGAATGTTAGTTGCGGCACAACCATTATTTGTAGAAGCGACTATATTGAATGGGCATACGATAGTTGGATTGGTATTGTCATTTACTGTTACTAATTGAGTACAAGATGAAGCGTTTCCAGATCCATCAGTTGCTGTCCAAGTAACTATAGTGTTCCCTAAAGGAAATGTGGGAGGAGCATTATTGGTTATTGAAAATATTGTGCAATTATCTAAGACGAATGGAGTTCCAAGAGAAACACCAATTGCTGAGCAGCCGAAATTTGTTGAAGTTACAATTGTTGAAGGGCAATATATATTTGGTTTAATTGTGTCAAGAACCGTGACTAATTGTGAGCAGCTTGATGAATTATCAGATTCATCAAAAACTGTCCATGTTACAACTGTAGTGCCAATTGGGAAGGCTCCAGGAGCATCATTGGTGATGTTTTCAATATCACAATTATCACTTGCGGTAGGTGTCCCCAATGAAACTCCAATAGCAGTACAGCCAGCATTAGTGATTGCAATGATATCAGGTGGGCATGATATACTGGGCTTTACAGTGTCAATAACTATAATAAGTTGAGAGCATGTTGAAGTATTTCCAGAACTATCAGTAGCTATCCAGTTTACCAGTGTATTGCCAATGGGGAAAATAGCTGGAGCATTATTAGTTACTGATAGCAAATGGCAGTTATCACTTACAATTGGGAAACCTAAGTTTATCCCTGTTGCATTGCATCCTGAATTGGTTCCAATAATTTTTGTGGATGGGCAAATAATTGATGGACTAATTGTATCTTTAATGGTTACTAATTGATTACATGAGGCAACATTACCTGCTCCATCAGTAATAGTCCATATTACAGAAGTGTTTCCTAGAGGGAAAGTAGAAGGAGCATTGTTTGTGATAGATGCGATGCTGCAATTGTCAGCGGTAATAGGTGTGCCTAAATCGACTCCAGTTGCAGTACATCCTGTGTTTGCTCCTCTATTTATTGCTGCAGGACAAATAATAGTTGGCTTTACACTATCAATAACAATCACCAATTGTGAGCAGTTAGCTGTATTGCCAGCATCATCAGTTACAGTCCAGATGACAAAAGTATTCCCTAAAGGAAATACTCCCGGTGCATTATTTGTTACTGTTGCAACATGGCAATTGTCACTAACAATAGGTGTGCCTAATAATACTCCAACAGCAGTGCAGCCGATGTTAGTTGAAACGGTTTTTGTCGCAGGGCAATTTATTGTTGGGTTAATAGTATCCAAAACAGTAATTAATTGATTGCAGGTGGAAATGTTCCCTGAACCATCAGTTACAGTCCATGTTACAGTAGTGATTCCAATTGGAAAAGCTAAAGGTGCATTGTTTGTAACGGAAGCGACACTGCAATTGTCTGTAGTT
>CAIXTV010000153.1 GCA_903922465.1 uncultured bacterium | reverse complement strand
TGCTCCCCAGGTGGTCTTGTATCCCTGAACGGCAAATAAGTCTTTAATCCCATAAGGAATTCCGTGTAAAGGTCCATGACTGATACCCCGGGATAGTTCCTCATCGGCTTTTCTGGCTTGCCTCATGGCCCTCTCCTCGGTGAATGTAACCACACAATGTAAGGTGTCGCTGAATTTCTTAAGTCTTTCTAGATAAAAACGGGTGAGATCGACCGAACTTATTTTCTTGGTACGGATCAGTACCGAGAGATCAGCAACGGTATAATAAGCAAGCTGGTTTTTATCAATAGGCAATTCAACGTTGGCCGGTAATTTCCAGTCGATCGGCAGTTGAACATTACCATAAGTTACACCGGCAGGAATCGGGTTAAACCATAAAGCTGGGGGAACAGAATTGTCGATTGTCTGACTGTGTATTATCTTATAATCTGCCAGTTGGCTCTCCAGCATATCGATCATGGAATCGCGTTCCGGAGTGCTCATCGAAAGATCGAAGAGTTTTTCGGTGGATAGAACCTGATCAGGATGAATGTTCTCGTGATTTGTATTCTTGCAGCAACTGCTAAAAGCAATTATCAAACAAAATAAACTCAACAGGCTAATGGATGGGATATTCTTCATAATACTCCGGTTTAAAAATGGAATTAGAAACTGCAAACCCATTTATTTAAAGGAATTTGCATTTTCAAAAGTAGAAAATATCAGGAAGCATCCAACAAGAAATATGAAAAAGCGCAAGTAGCCAAATAGTAAACTTAAATACACCACCAGGAAATAAAATTAGGGCGAACGGCGTGAGTATAAACATAATTGTCATCATTTCAACCACTTGAAATGATTCGAGAGACTGAAGGTGTTTTGGTATTTGAAGAATAAATCAAATACCTTTTCCGACGCTGATTTGTAGTCAGTCCCTGTTTGCCTTATTAATCACTACACATTATTGCGCAATTTATGATGAAGCGGTTTTTTTGAAACCTATTGTATTTTAAATTGTTTTAAAAGTATGAATAAAAAGAAAGTTATAGTTGTAGGAGGAGGTTTTGCAGGTATTCAGCTTATTAAAAGATTAGATAAAAATTTGTTCGACATTCTTCTAATTGACAAATTGAATCACCACCAGTTCCAGCCCTTATTTTATCAGGTGGCAACCTCGCAGATTGAACCTGCCAGCATTTCTTTTCCACTTCGGCACATTGTAAAGTCCGAAAAGAATGTTCAGGTTCGGATGGCAGAAGTGATAACAGTGAATCAAACAGAGAATAAAATTTCGACAAGCATTGGCGAATTGGAATACGACTATCTGATAATTGCAATCGGTTGCAAAACCAATTTCTTTGGTAATACTGAGATTGAAGAACACGCATTGACTTTGAAAACAACTTACGATGCCATAAAAATCCGGAATCACATATTGCAAACCTTTGAACGTGTTATCTGTCTGCAGGAAAAGGATCGGATTCTTAACCTAGTAATTGTAGGTGCAGGCCCTACAGGTGTTGAATTAGCAGGAGCTTTTGCTGAAATCAAAAAAAATATTCTGCCTAAAGACTATCCCGGAATTGATTTCTCGAAATTTAACATTACGCTTGTCGAAGGGAGTAAAAGCACTTTAAATTCAATGAGCAAAACGGCAAGTACAGCTTCTATGCAATATCTTGCCGAAATGGGTGTATCCGTTATTACTGAGACATTTGTAAACAGCTACGACGGTTCCGAAGTTGTTTTGAGCAGCGGACAGGTCATACCAACAAACTCAGTAATATGGGCAGCTGGTGTTATTGGCAATCAAATTAACGGTTTCCCCGAGTCCTCGTTCGTCTCTGGCAAAAGGCTCAGTGTGAACCGTATTAACAAAGTAATTGACAGTGATAACATTTTCGCAATGGGAGATATTGCTTGCATGGGAACTCCAAAATACAAAAAGGGTCACCCTCAACTTGCCAATGTAGCAATCACTCAGGCAAACCTCCTGGCGAAAAACCTGAAAGCCATTGTATTAAACAAACCCTTGCGCGAATACAAATACAGGGATTTAGGTTCTATGGCTACTATCGGAAACAATAAGGCAGTAGTTGACTTGCCCTTCGTGAAATTTTCTGGTCATCTTGCATGGTTTATATGGATGTTCCTTCATTTAATGCTTATTCTGACAATCAGAAACAAGATTGTTATTTTCTTTGATTGGGCATGGAAATTTATTACAAAGGATACTTCGTTACGACTGATACTGACTGAACCATAAAGAAATAATTGCAGCCAATTACAAATATCTTGTAACTATTCACGTCCTAAATTCGCCATTTTGCCACAGATTTCACAGATTAGCACAGATTGATAGCTATATAAGTATAAGATAGTTCTAATGCTAAAACTGACTGAATTGCTTTAGTTTTAATCCGCAGAAAGTATACATCTACCGGTATTCGGGAAATTGGAAAATCAACATTAATGATGAAAACACTATTTCTATTAGGAACTAATGTGCCTATTGAGGATTGAATTGTATTTCGGCAAAGTAAAGCTACTCAATGCCGCAGTTGGAAGGTTCTCGTTTCTCACCAACTGCCTCTTAGGTTTTGCTCATCAGCGACTTTGAAACCACTTTCTAATTCAACAAACTTTTTAATATTAAGCTTGCAATATATTGGGCATTCTGCTTGCATGTCGCCTAATCCGTAATAACGATACACTATCATGATCCTGAACATCCATGCCCTGCCATTAGGTTTAGCATTTGTATTTCCCCTGTTCAACAACTTTGATTCCAAAGACATCTTAAATGTCTCAATATCAATTACATTTTTACTTATAAACAAAAATAAGCCTGGAATA
The DNA here is from genome assembly GCA_903922465.1 of uncultured bacterium. GTDB lineage: Bacteria > Bacteroidota > Bacteroidia > Bacteroidales > CAIXTV01 > CAIXTV01. The sequence goes on along the minus strand of CAIXTV010000153.1, from coordinate 4,135 downwards.
TTGAATTTTAAACAGATTCTTGTCGCAAAACATTCCCTTTTCCTGGTTGATTTGTATATTTGTTGTTTCAATGCTTTACTGATTTCACTATAAATATAGTGTTATTAGTTTTATCAACGTGATTTAATTCATAGAACTCCCTTCAAAACTCCATTTTACTCTGGCACAAAAAATTAAATACTATGAATTTTAAAAAAATAAGGACATTTCTGTTTTTGGGGATTGTAGCACTATTATGCATTAATAGCGAGGCTCAATCGCCTATGTATGGCTTACCAGAAATAAGGAATTTTCTTCGTTCGGAGTATGAAGGCGGTATTCAAAGTTGGTCGTTTACCGAAACTGATAATGGTCTATTGTATTTTGCCAATAACCTCGGACTTCTTGAATATAATGGAACCCATTGGTCGTTGTTCAAATCAATTAAGGCTGTTAACAGAGCTGTTTGTGCTGACGGCAACAGGATATATGTTGGCGCATTTAACGAATTTGGGTTTTACGAAGAGAACGATAAAGGCCAGTTGGTTTACCATTCATTAACCTATTTGATTAAAGCTAAAATTGGAGATTTTGATGAAATATGGCGGATACACAAAACGAGCTTCGGCATAGTATTTCAATCATTTAAGGAGATGTTTATTTACCGTAACGGGAAAATAGATGTTATTTATCCGCATTCGACCTTTCACTTTTCCTATTATGTAAATGACATTTTATGGGTATATGATGAAGATTTGGGGCTTATGCAATACCGGGATGGGAAAGTAAGTACAGTGCCAGGTGGCGATTATTTTATTGGAACACAAATATGGTCAATATTGCCTTTAAACGATAATGAAGTTATTATTGGAACCAACACCAACGGGATATTCCGCTATAACGGACACAAAGTAATTCCTTGGGCTTCAAAAATAAACGAACAACTGAAAAAGTACCAGCTTTATTCGGCAACTAAACTTAGAAACAATTATTTTGCTTTTGGTACAATTCAGAAAGGCCTAATAGTTACCGACACAGCTGGTAACCTTGTTTTCGAAATGAACAACGAGCGTGGGATGCAAAATAATACTGTTTTAGGCATTGGCCAGGATTATGACGGCAATATCTGGTTATGCCTCGATAATGGCATTTCCATGATAGATTTTGATTCGCCTATTTCGTTTTTTCAAAATTATTTTGACATAGGAACTGGGTACGCATCAGCTAAATTTGGGGATAACATTTACCTGGGAACCAACCAAGGGCTTTTCTATATCAAAAGGAAAGATTTTATTGATCCTTCGAAAACAACGTCTGATTTCAAATTGGTCGAAGGGACAGAAGGTCAGGTGTGGAACCTCACGGTAATTGATAATACATTATTTTGTGGTCATAATAATGGTGTGTTTCAGGTTCAGGGAGATAAAGCAATAAAAATATGTTCGATACCAGGAGCATGGAATTTTTTAAAAATAAATAATACAGGGCTTATCATTGTAGGCTCTTATACGGGTCTATCCATATTAGAAAACCGTGGAGGTTTATGGCGCTTGCGAAATAGGATCAAGGGATTTTCAGAGTCATCACGGTTTGTACAAATTGATCAAATGGGCAATATTTGGGCCAGTCAGACCTATAAAGGTATTTTTAGGTTAAAATGCAAGAGAGGATGGGAAAATGTATCGGAAGTAAAGTTATTCAACTCAAAAAATGGCCTGCCTTCCGATCAGTCGAATATGTTATTCAAAATTCAATCCGAAATAATAGTTGCAACTGAGAAAGGAATCTGGAAATTCAATTATAAAACACAAAGGTTTGAGAATGATGTGAAATATTCAGCTTATTTTGACAAGGGGATACAAGTTGATTATCTATATCAGGATAAGGAACAGAATATATGGTTCTCTGCCGATAAACGATTAGGCGTTTTGCGTTTGCAGGAGGATGGAACTTATAAAAAGATTACAATCCCATTCTTAAAACTTGCCAATCTGGCTCTCCGCTCATTTGAAAATATCCAGGAAATGGACGAGAATAATGTGCTTATCGGTATTGAAGGGGGATTTGCAAATTACATTTCGAAATATAAAAAGGATTACTCTAAACTGTGTACAATTTATATCAGCGATCTCAGGTCAAGTGATACAGCCGAAGGTGCCTATAGTTATAATAGCCAGAAATCAAATCAAACTTTCATACCTGCTTTTAAGTATAAAAACAATACCGTATCCATTTCTTTTTCCGCAAACAACTTTGAGACTGCTACAACTGGTTTTCAGTATAAACTAATAGGTTTTGATGAAAAATGGTCCGAATGGACAACTCAACATTTTAAAGAATACACAAATCTTCCTGACGGTCATTTTACATTTATGCTTCGTGCCCGCTACAACAACCAATTGGCACCTTCCGAGCTTTCTTTCAGATTCATAGTTTTAGCACCATGGTATCGTTCAGTTTACGCATGGATTGTCTATTTTGCATTGTTCATCATTCTTATATATCAGGGGAAAAGATACTTATATTATAGATTTGAGAAATCGCGCCTTACTGAAAGCGTGAAGCAAAAGGAAAAATACCTTGCCCGTGAACAGAAATTAAAGGGAGATGCACTAATTGCTGAAAAAGAAGTGCAACGACTTCGTAACGAGACGTTAAACCTTGAAATGATACATAAAGAAAAAGAGCTTGCCAATTCAACAATGCTTGTGATCCAGAAAAATAATATCCTTACTAAATTACAAAGCGATTTAAGGAATATAAATTCAATCCTTGGAAATGATTTGGCAAAAAACAATATAAACAGCCTGATAAAAAGGATAGATAAGGAAATAGATAGTGAAAAACAATGGCAAGTGTTCAACATGCATATTGAGCTGGTTTATGAAGAATTGTTAAAAAAACTAAAAGAATGTTATCCTGATCTTACACCCCGCGAATTAAGCTTATGCGCATACCTAAGGATGAATATTTCGAGTAAGGAAATTGCAACCCTAATGAATATTAGTGCAAGAGGAGTTGAGATAAGCCGTTACCGGATACGTAAAAAACTTAGGTTGGGCCGCGATGCAAACCTAACAGAATTTATGTTGAACCTTTGATGCAACACATCTTGATAATTGTTTTCAGGATTTTTCTTTCCTGAATCGCATTCAAGTCGATCCTTTTATAAGTATTTAAAAGTTTTGTAATTACTCCAGAATAATTACCAATATCACCTCTTCTGTTGATTCAATAAATCAAAACGAACTATATCGTTTATCTGATTTTGAAAACCTTGTATGAGATAATTGACTGAATGAACTCAACATATAATCGCTTTTAACAGATTAAACTTCCCCGAATGATTCATGAAATCAGCAAAATGCGGCGGAATTGGGTTTTTTGGGAAAGCAGGTAATAACTTTGATTTTTTGATAAAACTGATTAGCTATCTTTTATTGAGCGAATTGCAATATTTTTACAAAAAAAACTGTGAGGTATTCAAGTTAAATGTGAGGCACATACTAGTTATATTCTATAAGTTGATTTTCCCAATATTAATAAATTATAAATATTTGCCATACAGATAGATACATATCATTTGATGTAATAAAGAAGTAATATTTCACATAGGATTGTTGTATATATGATGCATCGCAAAATTTTTAATTACTTTAATGGTCAACTACATTTGCAGATGCAATTCAAAAAAATTCATTTTAGCAGCATGATAGTAATGAAATATTATTTTTGCTATGCTAAGATTAACCCAAAAACAAATAAAAAATGTATGAAAAAACAATTAACAATTTCATTTCTTAGCCTGCTGTTTTCAGTATTTTGCTATGGACAGGCATTGAATTTGCCTGTAAATTTTGAAAATGCAACAGCAAATTATTATGGACTGACCGATTTTGGTGGAAATTCTTCTGAAATAGTTGTTGATCCCACTTGTGCAACAAACCATGTAGTTAAGACCATAAAAACGGCAACTGCTGTAACCTGGGCCGGAACCACCGTAGGCGGAACCATTGGTTTTGCCACGCCAATACCTTTTGCCGTCGGATCAACCACCATGAGCGTAAGGGTATGGTCGCCAACTGCGGGAACTCCAATCCGCCTGAAAGTGGAAGCTGCCAATAACCCAACCATAAGCGTGGAAACGGAAGCACTT
>CAIXTV010000152.1 GCA_903922465.1 uncultured bacterium | reverse complement strand
TAGTTGCAGATACACCATGTTCGTTTGCTTCTTTAATGATTCGAAGCTTCTCTTCTTTGGTAAATGTTCGTTTTTTCATCATCATAAAATTACAGATTTTTATCTATAATCATGTCTGATTATTTTGGGGGCTAATACATGCAATAATGTTAACGGAACAATTCTATTTTAAAAATATAACCCCTGTAAACCATGCAAATCCTCGTATTAGCAAAACATAAACATTCTTCCTTTCCCAAAACCTTAAAAGGAAAACCAAACCCCATAACCCCTAACCTTATTTAGGGATGGACAACTATTAATTCTTCATTGTAAATTATTAATTTCCATTGTCAATTCTCCCTTGTCAATTGTCAATTCCTCACCACCTTCCTACTAAAAACCCCATCCCCGGTCTTCAACAGCAAAATATAAATCCCCGTAGCATAATGGCTTACATCCACTTTAAATTCTTTGCTGTTTATAATCGCTGAATATTGTACTTCACCCTGACTATTCAGCACACTCAATTGAGCATCCTTATAATATTGAGGCAAACTAATATTCACAAAATCATCCGCTGGATTAGGAAACACCTTCATAGGATTTTCTTTAACCTCATCAATGCCAATGCAACTATTAATAGTAAGAACAATAGTATCCGTCCAGTAACATTTTCCATCATACACAACCACAAATAAACTATCTGTTCCTGCAGCAGCATAATTCACGGTTTGTGTGTTTGTATGATTTCCATTCCCCCACACATAATACACATTATTAGGATTCCCAATCAGTTGTATATTAGTATTAATACAAAACGCAGTATCCGGTATCCCACTTGTAGGCTTCACTTGCATTGTATCATCACATTGATTATTAAACCTTGCCAGATAACTCACTCCCCAATCTGACACTTGATGACCACCAAAATCCAAACTTGTCCCTAAGGTACCTCCTACCCACATATTACCCAATGGGTCTAATTGAGTTTCATAAGGATTTGTAGGTGGATTATTTACCGTGCCTCTCAAAACATTTTTAACATCAATCAATTCCCCCTGCGTATTCCATTTGCAATAACTATATCCTACAGAATTAGTTGGTTTTATTAACCAAGAGTTTTGAAAACGCAATGAATCAACCCACAACATACCCCCATAAATTGCATGATTATGATACGCAATGTTACCTAAATAACTACCTTTTGTAACCTGTGATACCATTTTATTCAAAAAATTACCGTTTTCATCATAGACTGCAATAAATCCCATATTACCTGCCCCAGGGTTAAAATAATAATTGTAAGGTGTAGTCAAAGTATCATTAGGGGTAAATAAAACGCAATCATGGGTATATTTAGTTTTTGATTGACCATTACCCGAAACAAATAATTTATGCTCATCTCCGCTGTAACCTAAAGAAAATCCTCCTGCATTTGCAGAACGATTTAAACTATCAGGAGTATAATTAGTTGTATGTTGCAGCCATTGGATTGAACCCGAAGTATCCATTTTCATCAGAAACATCATTCCATTAGGTGTATTATTAAAGGTAATCCCATGAGTACTATCAAACATCACTGTCTCAGACGAAGATAAAAATAGATTATTTGTATTCAAATATACTGAACCTGTATAATACATATTCCCTGCATTATCAGAAACAACATCTCTGTAAGTAATCAAGGGAATATAACCTGGTCCAGTTAATGCTGTAATTAATGGTTTATACCATAACAAATTGAATTGAGGTGACAACTTGTATAATATAGGTTGCCCTTCATATAAATAAGATAATGAATCAGATAAAGCAGTTGTATTAGCATACAAAATATTTTTAGTTGAATTATAAATATTTTGTCCCAAATAACTGACAAAATAATAATTACCTGCATTATCAATATGAAACGCTGAAGGTTCATAAGAAAAGTTTACTTTCCTCCACATATTATAAGAAATGTATTTTTTTTGAAGTATATTTCCGTTTAAATCTAAACAAATTATTGTATTTAAATATGCATCAGGTATCCATGGAAAGGCATTGAACATATTAGGATTTATATTCCATTGTTGTGTAATTAAACCACCATTTATTGTAGTATCAAGAAAAAAAGTATTATAATAACTATCATAATGAACATTACCCCAAAGATAAAGTTTATTATTTTTAATGGTTAGAAAGTTTGCAGCATCATTAACATTCTGTGAATTCACAACCTTATACCATACACAGTTACCATCAGGTGCAAACTTAGCAATATAAGTATTGGCATCGTGAGAGGCAAACCATGGCAAATCTTGATTATTTAGCTGTGTTCCATTACCATATGTGCCAAAAATATAAGCATTCCCTGCTGAGTCCAAAACCATATGATAAGGGTAATTGTAATCCTTACCATCAGCTCCGTATTTAATAGCCCATTGCCATTTTTGTGCAAAAGCAGAGTAATTTAAAAGAAATAGAAAAAGAAGTAGAAATTTAATTGTACCTCGTATTTTTCTTGGTCTCTGAGCTTGTCGAAGGGTTTTAATGCATAGGAAATATATTTTTTTCATAATTGTTTTTGTTAGATACTTATTTGTAATTAAAATTGTTGGATAATAAAATATTCTCTGCGGTTCGAAACCGCAGAGAATATTAATGATTTTATTCCTTTATCAGCTTTAAGTATTGGAATATATTCCCCTTAGTAACAATCCTCACCAAATAGCTTCCCGCTTTGATGTTTTCAATATTCAATGTGGTGCCAGTATAGGTATTAATTGTTTTCCCGTTCATATTCAACAAACAAATACTTTGTATATCCTCTGCTTTGCCAATAATATTTACACTGTTTAGAGCAGGATTCGGCTGCAAACTAAACAACGAAGTTGTATGTTTATCCTTCAGGCTTGCCTGAGCAACTTGGATATCAGAAAGCTTTTTCGAACCTCCTGGCGGGGGTATCATTTGAAATAAGTCGGATGCATCTATACAATAAATATATTCGCAAATCACATTATAGCGGCAACCCGTTTCAACGAGATTAGGGTCGATTTCCATTACTCTGTTATTGCCCCTTTTTAAGGGGTTGGGGTTAATTATTTGTTTTCCCATTGTCAATTCTCCCTTGTCAATTGTCAATTTCTCACCACCTTCCTACTAAAAACCCCATCCCCTGTCTTCAATAATACAATATATATCCCCGTAGCATAATGGCTCACATCTACTTTAAACTCTTTGCTACTAATAATAGCAGAATATTGAATCTGCCCCTGACTATTCAGCACACTCAACTGCGCATCTTTATAATATTGCGGTAAACTAATATTCACAAAATCAACTGCAGGATTAGGATAAATCTTCATCGGATTTTCTTTAACCTCATCAATGCCAATGCAACTATTAATAGTTAAAACAATAGTGTCCGTCCAATAACATTTCCCATCATACACCACAACAAACAAACTATCTGTTCCTGCAGCAGCATAATTCACCGTTTGTGTGTTTGTATGATTCCCATTCCCCCACACATAATAAACATTATTAGGATTGCCTATCAATTGTATATTGGTATTAATACAAAACGCAGTATCCTGTATGCCACTCGTGGGCTTCACCTGCACAGTATCATCACACTGATTATTAAACCTTGCCAAATAACTCACTCCCCAATCTGACACTTGATGACCACCAAAATCCAAACTTGTCCCTAATGTCCCTCCAACCCACATATTACCCAATGGATCTAATTGAGTTTCGTAAGGATTTGTTGGTGGATTATTTACCGTGCCTCTCAAAACATTTTTAACATCCATCAATTCCCCCTGCGTATTCCATTTGCAATAACTATATCCAACAGAATTTGTTGGTTTTACTATCCAGGAGTTTTGAAAACGCAAGGAATCACCCCACCACATACCACCATAAACTGCATGATTATGATAGGCAATGTTACCTAAATAACTACCTCTTGTAACTGGTGATACCATTTTATTCAAAAAATTACCGTTTTCATCATAGATTGCAATAAATCCCATATTACCAGCACCAGGGTTAAAATAATAATTGTATGGTGTTGTCAAAGTATCGTTAGGGGTAAATAAAACACAATCGTGAGTAAATTTAGTTTTTGATTGACCATAACCAGAAACAAATAATTTATGCTCATCTACACTATAAGCTAAAGAAAATCCACTTGCATTAGCAGCACAATTTAAACTATCCGGTGTATAATTAGTAGTATGTTGCAGCCATTGAATAGTGCCCGAAGTATCCAT
>CAIXTV010000151.1 GCA_903922465.1 uncultured bacterium | reverse complement strand
GGGTTGAGGTTAAGGTTAGGGTTAAGGAAACCGAACGCTGATGACGCTGATTTGGGAAGCGCTGATTTTTTATGATTTAATTGGGGGTTTTTAATTGCGAAAATATGATGAAATAAAATTGCTAATTGCAACTTTCTCTCCATAAACCTGATATAATATCAATAGACACAAACAACTTACTTTATTACTTTAGTAACCTCAATTGAACATTATGCCCTCAACTTTATTACTTTATATTGAATTGATAATTATATAATTAACCCAAACCCCTTAAAAAGGGGCTATAACAGAGTCGTATATTTGATTGAGATTGAGGCTGAGGTTAAGGTTAAGGTTAAGGAAACCGAGAAATGATAATTGTAAATTATCAGGTGTTCAGAGTGGAATTGAAAATTATGCATTCTGTAAACATTTGCCGGTCAGAAAAGGGAAAATGTTATTAAATCAAATTCAAACAAAACTATCTAATTTGCTTTTATGATAGAAACAAATTCTGCGACAATAAGAAAACCATCATCTTCTTCAATTATTATAGGTTTATAATCGGTATTTAAAGGTTTCAAAATAATTTTCTCATGCTGCCATTCACCTGTTTCTTTATCAAAAGATTTCTCGCTAGTATATTTTTTTATTGAATAACTTCCTTGATTTTCAGAATCAATATGATTATTGTGTTGAGCAAGAACAATTTTATTATTTCTTGACCCAACTACATTTGCTCTAAATACGCATAAATCATTATCAAAAATAAGCGGTTCCATTGACTTACCAATAGCTTTGATAACAAACATATTTCTATTTAAACGACCAATTCCTTCAGCTTTAATCCAACCATCTTCATCTACTGTTTGCCATTCACCAAATGCTCCACATGCAGCCTTTAAAGAATACAATGGTAAGAAATCAACATATTTAACGTCATCGTTTACTTTTGGTTCTATTCTTAATTCAATACTTTCTGCATTTTTATTTTCCGGTATTAAATCCACATTTTCTTCAATTCTGCTTTGCAAATAATTAGCAACATTTTCATCACAACAATAAACATAACAACCTTTCATGCCTCTAGTCATAAGGGTTCTATATGTATTTTTAATGATTTTATCTGCAATGCTTAATGCTTTTAATCTGTTTTCCATTAGGAGTTTTTTTATTCCCATTATTGATCTATCATTACTTGATCTTTTTAAAACATCAGTAATTAAAGTATCATTTTCGAATCTTAAATCCTCTCCAATGATTACACCAACATAATCTAATTCTAACCCTTGACAAGTATGAATACATCCAATTTCATTTATTGAATCTTCACCAATTATCCATGTACTTCCATCTTTCTTCAAATTCCACTTCATTCCAAAATTAAATTCAGGAATATTAATATCGGTTAGTAAATCATTGTTTGAACTCACCCAATCCCAACAATAACCGGCAACTAGTCTTGATTTATTATTAATTATGTTTTTCTCAAATATTGTTTTTTTTAATTCATTTATATCTTTGAAAACTTTAAAGTCAAAATCGTCTTTAGTTAACCTTATATTTGCTGTTTCTCTTAGCTGTAAAGTATTGTCCAGCCATGCTAAAAAACCATCTGAACCGTTACATCTAAATTGAGATTCTAATTTTAACTTTTTAACAACTGCACCTTTCTGATGGGCAATAGACTCAATATAATCACAACTACCAATATCCTTTATATGTATTCGTTGATCATCATCGACAAAAAAAACTGAAAATTTGGATGCGTCAATTATTTCTATGATCTGATTATCGCCCAAGTTTTGATATAGCCCACTTTTTAAATTTAACCTATGTGCTTCATCAACCAAAAGCACATCGTAAGTATTAGATTCTATATCTATAAAAGAGCCTGTACCTCCAAACAAATTATTGATTTCTGTTTTTTTCTTTACTCCAGAAAGTCTTGCAGAATATACTTCTCTTGGTGCAGAATTTTTTGAAATATATTTAGTCACCAAACCAAGTTTAGTCAGATTAACTAATAAATTAATTGCGACAACACTTTTCCCAGTTCCTGGACCACCTTCAACAATTAATACGCTCTTTTTATCAATCTTTGATTTATGTGAAATCGAAATTGCAGTTTCATAAACGACTTTCTGATCATCAATCATAATAAATTCATTATTCCCTTTAAGCATTGATGACAAAGAATCAACTAATTGTTTGGAAGGTCTAATTCGTCCATTTTCAATTTTATAAAGGATATCCTTATCATCACCATATTTAATATGATTCTTAATAAAATCTCTTAATTTAATAGCATCTGGTTTAAGGAATACAGGCGCTTTGTCCAAATAATATTTATAAAAAACATTTTTAATTACAGTATCTGGATTATAATTATGGAGATAAGCGCAAGGAATAATAGATATTTCTTCATCCTGAACCGTGCTATTATAATTATAGATCATCGAAGCATACGACCAAGCTTGATATGATGGGTGAGCCGTTTCTGTTTCACCAAATTGAAATCTTGTTTTTACGATAGCATCCTTATCTGTTAATTGAGCTGTTGACCATTGCTTTAATTCTATTATTATAACTTGTTCCTTTTTTAAATCATTCAAGCCTGTAATAATGAAATCAATTCTTTTCGAGGTTAATGGAATTTGAAATTCTATAGAAATACCAACATTTTCGGGAATTTGAGTGTCAGATAAAATTGTATTCATATACATCATAGAATTAGTCCATGAATTTACTTCATTTTGTGAAGTATATCTTCCTAATCTTTCATAATAAGCAGCGTGAATAATATCACTTATATTATTAGATAAAACATCATTTAAGAATTCTTTTTTAGTTGATTGATAAACAATCATAACTCATTATATTTTTTTGCCACTCCCTTTGATTTCTCAATTGGATAATTCAAATTGTTTTTTTGAATCTTTTCAACTACTGATTCTAAAATATCAACATTTAATTCCTTAGATAATAATAAAAGGTAGATTAATATATCTGCAATTTCATCGCTTGCTTTTTCTATATTAATGTTATCTTCTCTATCCCATAAAAACAAATCCAATAATTCACCTGCCTCAGAAGATATTGCCATTGAAAGGTTTTTAGGAGTATGAAATTGTTTCCAATCCCTTTCATCTCTAAACATTCTGATTAATTCGGTTAAAGAGTCAATAGGTTTAATTATTAAAGGCTGAGAATACATTAACATGATCATATTATAACCTATTAAATCAAACTTCATTGACAAATCACCTCCCTCAAAATAATTTTCATCATCAAATTCTTCAAGCGATACCTCTTTTTCAAAACCATTTTCTTTTAAAAAATCATTTACTTGCTGTAATAGAGTTAATCTATCCTGATTATGAAAGGAGTGTTTAAAATATGGCCCTTCAAGCCATCCACCATACAATTCAGCTAATGCATTATTTACAGGGAAATAATCTGCTAACTTTGGTAATTTCATTTATTATAAAGAGTTAAAGCCATTTGATATTCTTTTTCGTATGGCAAATTAAGTTTAGACACCATTTCCGGGTTTGATAATTCCCAGCTTATGTAATAATATGCTAAAATATGATAACCAGAATAAGTTTTCCCAGGTATTGAATGTATCCTATAATCTTTCTTATCTGGACTATATCCTTGTGTGCCCTGCATCGCAATTTCAAAAGCTATTTTCTCAATGTCAGCTTTCGGCATCTCTTCAAAAAACTTCAATGCATCCACCATAAACATAAGCACTGCCATGTTTAATCCAATGCTTGCCTGCGATTTCTGAAACTTCTCCATCTCCTTTTCTTTCAAAGGATCTATAGTTTCAACATCAAAAGGATCTTTTTCGATAGAAGCCAATAATTCATCAATATCATCCCCTTTTGATCTATATTCTATTTCGTTTACTAATTCGAAATTCTTGTCCAGTTTCAAATCTTCTGCCCAATTTTTGACTAATTCATATTCTTCAGCAGGCTCTTTATCTTCTTTATATTGAAGATATTCTTCATAAAATTCATTTGCTTGTTTTAGTTCGGTAGAAGTAGAATTAAATTCCTTAATCAAATCCATCCCATATAATTCCTTAAACTGAATTGCATTTACCAAATTATATATTTTACTCTTCGATAAAATATCGCGGGGCGATAAATCCACACTCTTCTTATCCGTAACGGCTTTCACTCCTTCTTTTATCATCGCATACAGCGAAAGAAATTGAAAAGGTCTTAATTCAAGGAATTCAGCATATAAATAATGTTCAATAAATAAATCAACAGGGGTGTTGAAAACCTGTGAGTTCAATCCTTCAAACAAACTTGAGCAATATTGGGCAATGGAATCTTCGGGGATTCCCATTTTATGCAAACGTTTTACTGTTGGTTCAAGTCCTCTTATAAAATCAGCCTTTTGCTTTGGATTAGAAACAAAAAGCAAATTACATTGATTTTTTCTGGCTTCAATGACAAATTCTAAATGCACCAATTCGTGCATTATCAAATGCTCATATGCCGGGTAATTCGAATTGTACTTTACAATATGTTTTTCCCTATTATAATTCTCTGCAAATTCTAATTTAGCGGGAGTGGGTATCTCTGTGTCTTTTATAATATCAATTTCCGTTTTACCTTCAAATTCAAGCTTATGACGATATTCTCTGAAAATCTTTTTGCCTTCATCGGTTTCACAAATTCTCCATGCAAAATCAAATGCTTGCTTCAATGAGTTTTGAAAAAGAATGTCTTTGTTTTTATTGTTTTTAATTGCCTGAATTGAGCTATGTAAAGCAGAATGTAAATCATTCTCTTTCTCAGCAATCATGCCTAAAGCATAGTGGGTGTTTGGGTATTTATCATTAATTCTTATAGCTTCCCAAAAATACTTTTTTGCCTCTTCAAGTTTACCTTGTTGCATTAAATTTGCTCCAATATTATTCAAGGTAATATTATCTTCAGGGTTTGCAACCAACGACTGATCATAATATTTCATAGCAGTTGGAATATCATCTTTGTATTTAGCAAAAATATTACCCATCATCAGTAAAGCCCATCCGTTTTTCGAATCCCAACGAAGCGCATCAATCAAACAATTAATAGCTTGTTCCTGATCACCTTCATCAGAAAGAATTTGCCCCAATATTCGGTGATATTCCGAAACACTTGGGTTTTTATCAATAAGTTTTTTTAGAATTGGTTTTGCTTCAGCGTATTTTCTATTTTCGCATAAAGCTATGATTTTCCGATAGTCTTCTCCTTCAGAAATGATAGTAGAAGAGTCAATTTCAATTGTTACATAATTATTTAGAATGCTAACTTTTGGCTTATAAGGCCCATACGTATAGTACTCTTCTAACGTCTTAGTTATTAGCTCGTTACCCCCCCCATTAGATTTGGGAAGATGGTAAACAAAAAGTCGTCTATTTTATGTATGATTTGCATTTAAAATATTTATTATCCGTAATCTTTCAGTCACCAAAGTTAGAATTAAAAACCATTCAATAAAAAAAATATTTCAAATTAATTCTTCCAAACATGTAAACACCCAAAATAAACATCAAATCACCCATTCCTCAAATCACTAATTCGCCAAATCGCTAAATCACCAAATCACCAAATCTCGCTAACCTTAAGTATTCTAAGCACTTGAATTTTTTCGGAAACTTCCCAAGCTCAACTAATATCATATCATTCTCATCTGAAACAATCTTAACCCCTTCCGAAACAATCTCAACCCCTTCCGAAACAATCTCAACCTAATCCTAAACTATTTCAACCTCATTTCCAACTCACTCATATACATATTTAAAAATTTAAACCCCATCCAATAAAAACTAAGCCATATTCCTTTAAATACAACGCATATATTCAACAACTTAGCTCTATTACTCTATAATTATTTCCTCATTCGCATCATCCGAATGAGGAACATTTTAAGTTCTTGAAAGGAAACCCATATTTCAACCTGTCGTTTCAACTTTTAGTGTAGAGAAAGTTTCGGACTTCCCCCCTTGGGTCTTGGGTCTTTTTCCTAAAAGCCTAAACTACTAAATGTATAAACAGCTTTTTGAGCTTGAGATTGCTTCGTCCTTCCCTGCCTGTTAGGCAGTTTAGTTCCTCGCAATGACGTTTCAAATAGGCACTCCCCCCTTGGGTCTTGGGACTTGGAATTTGGGTCTTGGGACTTTTTCCTAAAAGCCTAATAGTCTAAAAGCCTATTCCTCAGCCTTAGTAGGTGTCGCGATAATCTTTCTTCTTGGTGAGTTTTAAATCCTGCAAGACTGTCGATTTGACATTAATCTGAAAATTCCACGATTTTCTAAAGCCAACAGGTATCCAATTAAGACGCATTTCCCAACAATGCAAGTCGCGGTAAATATCAACAGAAGCATAAGGGAATTTCCCTTCCTTGAAATCGTAGATGGTGGAAGCAGTGATTTTCCAGTTTTTAGTGAGGGCAAGCTCGCCTCTAAGACTAAGAGACTGAACCACATTATAGGTTTTCTTTTCCAAATAACCAATAACACTTGTCCCCCGCTGAAAGCTGTAGGAGATAAAGATGGTCCAGGGGGCATTGAGGTAGCCCTTGTCTATTATTGGGGTGGCAACTTTCTTGTCTTTATTTTCTTTTTTAAATTGTTCGGAGGTGATATTATAGTCGAGGGAAAGCATCCAGTTAGTGGAGTTCATTCGGAGTAGGCGTTTGCTAACATCCCATTCGAATTGATTTATTTTATGACCAGAGCTGTCAAGTGCATAATAATCCCACTGACTGTAATAGCTCAATTGGAGACGTTTGAATAAGGTGGTTCGCCCACTGATAGCAAGGGGATTCCAGTTTAAGGAATCGCGGGCAATGTCGTAGCCTGTATTAATAGTTAGGTTGTCGATAAGGGCGATTTTCTTAGTCCCACTAATGGTGTCTTTTCGATTACGCACCTTTATTTCAAGATTATTACTAAGACTGATATTCAAAGCCCCTGATTCGCCATCAGAAGGATAATCGAAGAGCCCCGTTGCAAAACGGGAATATTTAATGAGTTTGATGCCACTGTTTTCGGGAATGGAATAATAATCGTAATAGCCCCACCAAGGAGTTCCAAAATCGGGACGATAAGAGAATCCAAGAGAAGGCGTAAGCACATGCCTTATGGCTTTTAAGGGACCTTTCCTAAACTGATACATTCCATATAACTTGGTTGAAATGGAAGAAGAGTATGAGAAGTCGCGGTTGGCAGCAAAGTGCTGAAGCGTATCCGTAACAACACTTCCTGTTGCAATTGAAGTATCAGATACTCCCCACTTTGAGCTCACAGTCTGCAAATACCAACGTTCGTTATAATCGATGGAATTAGACCAGTTGAAATACTTAAGCACTTTGAGACTACTGCGAATGGGGATATTATGCCGCATCCCTGTTAGCATATTGGAGAAAGTATTGGCAGTAAAAGGGACTGTATCGTATAATGACAAGGCATTAATTCCACTGGTTGAATATCCAACACTGATGTTGTCGTACCATTTCAAGTTCTGTGATTTGTCTTTTTTCCGCAAAGGATAAAAGGTATTCACCGAGAACGAAAGCTCGGGTAATCCCAAATCCATTCGGTGGGTGATGGTATTCTGACTGTGGCGAAGATTAAGGGTAAGATAATAGGTATTTTCCCAGCTTTTCGAATAGGTGACACCCGACTGATAGGTATTGGATAAATAATCTCTTGTTCCTTGAGGATTAAACCTATTGTTCATATTACTCATAATATTTACATTGGCCGAAAAGCTGGTGTTAGGTCGGGCTTTTTCGCTTTGGACATGGGTCCAGCGAAAAGAAAAGTCTTTTGATTCGATATAATCGGGGGTGCCTTTGGTTCCGTAATAATTGTTTGAATAGTTTGCGAAGACCGACCCACTGTATCGATAACGAACATTGTAGTTCGACTGGATTTTCCCACCCCAACTTCCCCGTGTATAAATATCTGCCTTAAGGGCCACATCCAAATAATCGCCGAAACCAAAATAATAGCCCAAATCCTCGAAAAAGAAACCTTGTTGTGCCGATTCACCATATCGCGGAATGAGAATACCATTTTTCCTTCCTTTTTTATTTGGGAAAAATCCGAAAGGAATCATAACGGGAGTAGGAACACCCTCAATGCGTAAATAGGCAGGTCCTGTAACAATTTTATTGTCGGGAATAACCTTGGCTTTTGAAAACCGAACTTCGAAGTGAGGATCTTCGAGACTGCAGGTTGTGTAGGCTCCATCTTTAATAAAGGTAACATTGTTCGCCAGTTTCTTCACAAGTGTACCATGCAAAAAACCCTCTCCCTGCTGAGTAATCACGTGTTTTATTATCCCTCTTTTACTATCAAAATTATACGTAATCTGTTCTGATGAGAAACTCTGACTTCCTTGCTTAAACTGAGGTTTCCCAATCATTTCACCTGCAGTATCGAGGCGATAAGAAGCATAGGTCATGTTTTTCTTAAAATCTACTTCAATATATGCGGCTTCTAGGGTGAGGTCTTTATAAGTTATTTTGGCTTTGCCATAAAGAAATGCTTTGTTGGCTGCAATATCAAATCGAATGGAATCGTTGGCTGCATATTCTACCTTAGCATCGAGTTTAGTTTTCTTAGGTAAGGGTTTCAAGCTGTCGGCTGCATTCTTTTGCTTGATTAGCAAGGTATCAGACAGGCTAACCTTCATTGTATCCTGAGCTGAAGCCATCAGTACTGAAAATAGCAACAGCCCCATCACAATGAAATATCTTTTATTCCATGTTGATAATAAAGTTAAAAACTTATTGAAGTAATTTCTCAATTATAGCTGTAATAGTTAATTTTGCACAATAAAACCCAAGAAATTCAGTTTATAAATCAAGGGTCAAAACTAATCAAAATATCAGACAGGTGAAACGATTACTTCTAATTTTTATTGTCATACTTCTCCCTTTCTCCTCATTTCCTGCATCTCCGAAAAAAACGGGCAAGGTAAATAAAGTGGTAATAGATGCTGGACATGGTGGTAAAGACCCCGGTGCTTTAGGTAGTAAAACTAAAGAAAAAGACATAGTGTTAAGTGTTGCATTGAAACTTGGCAAATATATTGAAGAGAATTTCAGTGATGTAAAAGTAATTTATACCCGCAAAACAGATGAGTTTATCGAACTCTATAATCGTGCCAAAATTGCCAATACCAATAAAGCCGATCTTTTCATTTCCATACATTGCAATTCTACTAAATCGACTGAAGCTAATGGAGTTGAAACTTTTGTGATGGGGATTAATAAATCGACTGCTAATCTGGAAGTAGCAAAGAAAGAAAATGCAGCCATCTTGAAAGAAGATAATTATCTTCAGAAATACGATGGTTTTAACCCCAATTCAGCGGAAGCTGAAATCATCTTCTCATTATATCAAAATGCATTTCTTGACCAAAGTTTGGACTTTGCTACTAAAGTCCAAACCCAATTGCGCGAAAAATTAAAACGCTTCGACCGAGGTGTGAAACAAGCAGGTTTTCTGGTTCTTTATAAAACCACTATGCCGGGGGTGTTGATTGAAACTGGATTCATCAGCAATTCAAAAGAAGAAGCCTATCTGATGTCGGATGAGGGCCAATCGCATATTGCTAATTCAATTTACAAAGCTTTTAAAGAATATAAATATTCGACCGAAGGTTTTAATAATCAGCATGAGGTGACTTCTGAAAACCATAAAGACACTACTGCAACTGTGGTTGAAACAGCCAACGTTAACCCTGATTCAATTAAAACTACGGGGAATCTTAACATTGTTTTCAAAGTTCAGTTTGCGACTTCGCCTAAGGAAAAATCGGTTCATTCAGCTGAATTTAAAAACCTGAAAGGGGTGACAATGTATTTTCAGAATGGTTTATATAAATATATGGTAGGGGAAGAACAAAGTCTGCAAAAAGCGGTCGAAATGCAAAAGAAAATGATAACTTTGGGATATAAAGACGCTTTTGTTGTGGCTTTTATGAATAATGAGCGCATCTCTCCTACTCAGGCTATGCAGTTGATTAATAAATCGAAACCTTAAAATGCTATTATGCTCAAGACTATTCGAATGAAGAAGGATATTAATAGCCTTAGACCAAAATAAGCATTTTTGATTACATTTTTTTGTATTTTTGCATTCAATAAAATTATAAGTGAAACTAATATTTAGGAAAGAGTTTAAAATTGGGGTTCTGGTTTTCATGACCTTAGCCATCTTTTTTTGGGGATTGAATTATCTTAAAAACAGCAATGTCTTTACCAAACACCGCACGTTTTATGCCATATACGACCAAGTGAATGGTTTAACGTCTTCAGCGCCCATCTTTATTAAAGGATTTAAAGTGGGTACGGTAAAAGATGTTTACTTTATGAGCGATGGTTCGAACCGTATCATTGTTAAAATGCAATTGAGCAATGATATCCCTGTCCCTATTGCTTCCATTGCTAAGATATACAGCTCCGACCTAATGGGGTCAAAAGCTGTTGAAATTATACTGGGCAAATCGCCCAACTTTGCCAAGGACGAGGACACCCTTAGCAATCAACTCCAAGCCAGCCTTGCAGAAGAAGTGAGCATACAGATGCTTCCTATAAAGCGTAAAGCCGAATCATTATTAACTTCAATTGACTCGGTTCTTATTATGGTTCAATATGTTTTTAACGAAAACACCCGAATGAATCTTTCGAAGAGCTTCGAGAACATTAAAATTGCTATCGATAATCTTAAAAACACTACTTTTAACATAGATACTTTGGTTTCGACACAGCGCAACCGTTTAAGCCATATCATTGGAGATGTTGAATCTATTGCATCGAATATTGAAAAGAATAATGAGAAGATAACTACAATCTTATCAAACTTTTCTATTATTTCTGACTCCTTAGCTAAATCGAACATCAAACAAACCATCGAAAATGCCAATAAAGTCATCAGTAATGTCAGCAATGTTTTTGATAAGATTAATAATGGCAAAGGAACGCTGGGCTTGCTAGTGAACAACGATACCTTGTATAATCAAATTAACAATGCTGCTGCAAACCTGGATAAACTCCTGATTGATATTAAATCGAATCCTAGCCGCTACATCAAAATTTCTGTTTTTGGGAAGAATCAAGAGAAGTAGAGTTGGTGAGTTATTGAATTGACGATTTGGGGATTTAGTTATTAAGTATATTAAGTTATTGGGTCTGGAAAAAGTTTTGCTGTTTGGGGTTTAAATTGTAAACCACATGGTGCACAAGGGAAATCACAAAGTTCACAATGTCTTAGTTTTGTTATTTAAACAATTATTCCACAGACTCACCTTTACTTTCCATTTCCGCAACACTTCACTCCTTTCACAATATAAAACATGTTTTTCAAGGATTAAGTTGAGGTTTTCTCATCAATTTCATATCAAAAAACATATATTTCTGAGCTCAACAGATGGCTTGAAGAGCTCATCCGATGACTTGAAGAGCTCATCCGATGACTTGAAGAGTTCATCCGATGGCTTGAAGAGCTTTACCGATGGCTTGAAGAGCTCAACAGATGGCTTGAAAAGCTATACAAGAAACTTGTTTCTCGATTCAAATCATTATCAAACATTAATTAATTACAAGAATAGATGCCTTAGCAACTATTGGCATTTTACCAAAGCTGGACCTGAGAATGCGAATAATAGGATGCTATTAACCTAGCTACTTATTATTCCTCTTAAAAGCTGTCCTATTTTATAATAGACTCTGAACTAAAAAAATCAATTATAATATCATTAATATATGTTGAAACT
>CAIXTV010000150.1 GCA_903922465.1 uncultured bacterium | reverse complement strand
TCCTGCAAAAACACATTTGACCCTTAGTCCACCCAATTTGCTCGCTTCTCAATCTAAAATTATTATTAGTGATGTGAGCGGACGCAAATTAAAGGAACACATCATCCTTACTCCAGAAAAGAATATTTCTATTGAACTAAACGGACTTTCCAATGGGATGTATTTTGTTTCTGTTTTGGATGAAAAGCAGGTTTTGTTGACGAGAAAAAAAATGGTGGTTATCCTCTGAATCCCTACGTAATTAAGTATGACTCTCCGGTTCACAACGATAAAGAAACTCCTTTTACACTATGAATTTCCGATTCATAACGATAAAGAAACTCCTTTTACACTATGACTTTTCGGTTCATAAGGATAAAGAAACTCCTTTTACACTATGACTTTTCGGTTCATGACGATAAAGAAACTCCTTTTACACTATGACTTTCCGGTTCATAACGATAAAGAAACTCCTTTTACACTATGAATTTCCGGTTCATAAGGATAAAGAAACTCCTTTTACACTATGATTCAACCAATCACTGTGACAAACAAACTTATTTTATACTATATTACTCCTCGGCATAACGAAAAACATGTTTTTTTTACCATTTGAAAGCAAAATTTCATCAAAAACCTAATAAGGCAAAATGCTGTGCTTAAACAATAGCTTCTCACAAACAAACATCACCACCGATGATACCAAAATCATCCGTCTCACTTGTAAACTCATCAAAAAATAAATTTCCTAACTATCTCCAACTCCCCCAACCACCTAAATTTCTTAAATCAAAAATCCTTGTTCTAACATCAAATAATAAACGAAAAAGGCTTGCCACCGGCAAGCCTTTTTTCTTTTCCTTCAGTCTAACAGTCTTCAGCCTAACAGCCTAATTCCTTTGCGTTATAGCTTTTTCAAATCACTTAATCACAAAATTTTATCTGATTAAAGTAAGAGTGCCATTAAAAGAAGTTCCGTCTTTTAAGGTTAATATATAATAATATACCCCATCAGGGCATCCTCCTCCATCCCAATTATTCAGATAATTGCTATTCTCAAAAACCAGATTTCCCCAACGATTATAAATTTGTAATTTCGATTGAACATAGCCATCTAAGCCTAAGATATAAAAAACATCATTTTGGCCATCTCCGTTAGGAGTGAAGATGTTAGGAATAAATATTTCGGGTATTTCACAGCTTTTAACGGTAATCGAATTAACAGTATTGGTTGAAATGCATGTATTTTGAGTAACGCTCAAGCTAACTACATAAGTCCCAGAGTCAGGAAACAAAATCACATAAGGCCCCTGTCCTGAGCCAGAAATTATTGTAGCACCCCCGAAATTCCATAAATATACTGCATCAGTAGGGGCGTTGCCAGTGTAGGTGACAAGTGAAGTGTCCCCTAGGCATAGCGGAACGTCAACCGTAAACTGAGAAGTGGGAGTTTGGGTAACCGTAACATTATTTGTGTCCTTCGAATGACACGAATACTTTGAAATATCAAGAATTATTGAGTACTGCCCCGGAGAATTCCAAATCACGCTATGCGGCCCCGGGCTGTTTCCTCCTGGTGTTGCCGTTCCTCCGTCAAAGTTCCAACTAAACACTAAAGGAGTGGTGGATGTGCCGGTGTAATTTATAATAACACTATCGCCTGTGCAGGAAATTGCAGGCAGAAAAGTAAATGTAGGATCAGGATGTTCCGAAACAATAATATTTCTATGACCTACTGCCTGTCCACATTTATTCAGACATAGAAGATCAAGATTATAAATGCCGGCAGTATCAAATCGAATATACAATTCATTGTTGGCAGTATCAATAATGCTCCCCCCTGTGCAATTCCATTCGTAGTATATATTAGGATTGAAGTTTACATGATAATAAATAGTATCGCCCTTGCAAACCTGAAGTGGGCCAATAATCGTAGCAGTGGGTGGTGCTAGAACATGCAAGGTGACATCATTTGGTATCAAAGGACCAACGCAGCCATAATTAGTTTCCTGAACCACCAAATTGTATGTTCCTGCCCCATTGAAAAGAATCCCAATGCCAGCATCAGTAGAGAAAAGGGCATTATTTAAAAACCATTGATAGGTCGAATTCATGGGTGCTCCTGCATTGTAAGGAATAGGATAAAAGTAAATAGCATCACCCACGCATAAGATTGAATCAGGCGGGTCTTGCCAAATGTAAAGATTATCGGCAGGCGCACCAATCAGCAATCGGATAAGTGTGCCATTTACATCCCATGGGTGGTTTGAATTGGTGGCTTTAATACGTAAATAATATAAACCGGGAGCAAGACCAAGGGTATTCAATTGTGTAGCATTAGGAACATGTATATGCAGGCTGGTGTCGCTAACTGCAGTTATGCTACCTAATCCTCCAAGAGGAGGAATCACAGCAAAATTTGTTGAGCTGTGAACTTCAAGCATAAATTGATTATTTGCAGGATTATAAACCGAAGCAGTGGCAGATGAATCATAGTAATGAATATTGGCATACACTGTAGTGTCGTAGCCCTGAGTTGATGAAAGACAGGCATGAAGGTCTAATTTATGATTGGTTTCAATGTCGCAATGTTTAATGCAAAATGGGCCCCACTGAACTCCAATTGCAACCGGATTTGTTGAAACAATTCGAACATAATAGTTACATCCATCTGGTATCGGCTGATTGTTTTCGTTTACCAATCCAGATACTGAACCTGGCGATGACCCTAAAAGAGGATCGTATGTTGCATTATCGGGGGAGGAGCCTAATATGTTAAGATTGCTCGAAAAGAATCCGCTAGAATCGGAGAGTTGCGCAATGTAATTGTTCCCAGCTTGAAAGACTCCAGTCGAATAAAATGGTATGTCAATCACACTTCCTATACATAAGGAATCTAAACCCATCGTAACAACAGGTTGTCGGGTTGTAATGGTATTCGGACATTGCTCTACAGTAAAACAAGGAGTCATATTACTATAGAAATTCAAAGCGTAATCAGTATAATAATAGTGTATTCGAATCTTATAACAACTCCCGGGTGGAGTGTTCGCCGGAATTGTTGTCCACGGGAAAGTGACATTCATAAACGAATTGCTCATATTATAAATCCCTAAACTGACTGGGCTTGCAAATGATCCTGCGCTATTTGATAATTGAAATTCAAAGAAACCGTTTCCACAAATAGAATTGGTAAGATGATAAAAAATAGTTGGATTGAAATTCTGGCAAATGGGATTAGGGGTAATTGAATCGATTACAACATTAAAGTTGGTGACGAAATTGTCGAAAAAACCTGTAATGAAGATGTCATCAATTCCAAATGACATGTTGCCAGGTAATGCTCCCGCATCATTTACCCATTTTATACCAAACCTAATATTGGTTACATTGTTAAAAGCAGGATTTTGAAGTATCGTATATTGCCAAACTGTCTGATTGCTATATTGAGTTCCCGTTGAAACCCATGCCCCATTGTTTATGCTGTAATATATTTCAGCGTAAGCAGTTGGAGAGCCTTGACATAAATAGAAAAAAGTAAGTTTCACATCCGACATACCCAGGGTGCAAAACCCATTTGTAAGAATAACAAATCTATCGGAAGCATTTGTTGGATTATAATTACAACTTGTAACACCACCCGCTTGATCATAAATATGAAGGTATTTGCTATAGGGCGCAAAAGAAATATTCCCTCCTGCCGTAACACTCTGATTTGTTGTGTTAGGATATAATGGTGTGCCGGTATATGAATTATTAATAACCCACATGTTCGAACCTGTGTTTGTTCCATTGCCAGTTGCATTCATTTGTACGCCTGTTGCGCCAGTTTCAAAATCTTCAGAATACACCATGATGTTGGTTTGTGCTTTGATGTATATGCTTAAAAGCATCGAAAAAATAAATAGTATATAAGCTCTTTTCATAATATGCTTGTTTTATTAATTATTGAAATTACATTATTTTATTAAGGTAACTTTTCCATATGTGGTTTCTGTGTCTGTTTGATTAAAGGAGTAAATTAAACTCCATACATAAATGTCCTGTTGCACCATTTTTCCATTATAAGTTCCATCCCAACCCTGATTCTTGCCTTTGAAAAGTTGTTCACCCCATCGGTCGAAGATAAATAAAGTATAATCTAATCCATTGCCATAGGGTTTGAAAATATCATTAAGTCCATTTTCGTTTGGAGTGAATGCATTTGGAATATATAAAGAATTAAAATCAATTAAATGTACATCAGTTGAAGTCGAATCAATACATCCATCAGGACTTGTAGCCGTGAGCCAAACAGTGTAAGTTCCTTGATTGAAAAAGGAATGTGAAGGCGATGACAAACTTGAGGAATTATCAATTCCAGAAGAAATGTCCCCGAAGTTCCACCACCAAATGGATGTGTTTAGCGAGTGATCAAGAAAATTAATTAATGGATTTTCGATAAATGATGTTTGAGGATTTGCTGTAAATAGTGGAATAGGAGGTGGGAATATTCTTATAGAATCGCTAGATGTTGAAGAACATCCTGCATTATTCACTGTGAGGCTTACATAATGTAAGCCCGCATTCAACCATGAAACAACATACGGCCCCTGACCACTTCCTGAAACAATATGTCCACCATCAAAACCCCAAATATAAGTTGCGCTTGTGGGACTGTTTCCTGTATAGGTAATGGGAGTTTCCGCTCCGAAACATAGTGGGGATATCAGTGTAAAGGTGGAAGTTGGGATAGGATTTATCTCAATTACAAAAGTCGTTGAATCGGTTGAGCAACCTGGTTCAGAAACGTATAATTTGACGGTGTCAATTCCTGAGTTATTCCAATACACCTGATAAGGACCCTGCCCGTTTCCTGAAACAACAACACCTCCGTTAAAATTCCACGAATAGCTTGCATTAGGATTAAAGACACTGATATCTGAAATAGTAGTCTGAACGTTTAGGCAAAGGGGTGTCGTACCATTAATTATGGGTGGATTATTGCAACACTTAACATTAATGGTCCAAACAATTGAATCTAAACCACAAGCACCTATTTTTTGATAATAATAGGTGATGGGATAACTTCCAGGATTAACATAGGTATGAGTTACAGTTTGCCCGTGAATGATAGGGGATCCATCTCCAAACCTCCAGAAATAATCTGTGATATATTGATTAAACGTGGCAGTAAAAGTAAGAGGGGTATTTCTACAAATGGTATCGACAAGATCATAATACTGTAAGGTATCGGTGGGGGTAATAATGCTATAACTTATTTCCAGATTTTTCACAGTAGCTCCTGCTATATATCCATAAGTTTCGTACCATCCATATCCATAGACATTAGCAATAATGCCGCTATCGGATTGTAATATATGATTTCCCTGTGAAATGGTTATCTGTGCATAAGAATAAAATGGATTGCCAGGAACCGTCAGAAATGAAGATGAAATATTTGAGCCATCAAGACTTACAAGGTTAGTAAATCCAGTTCTGGAAATAATATTTACATAATACGATGAAATGATTGGAGTGACAAATGAATTAAACACAATTCTTTTAATTGTTTGTTCCAATGGGTTAATCATAATCATAAACGGATCGGAATTAACATTGCCATCAGTTCCTGCACTCTTACTAAACTGAGCAACTGATATAGGATAATTCGAATCGATGAAGCTTGCAGTTGAAATATCTTCTTCGTAATAATTGCCAGCATTCAATCCGTGTGGTAGTCCGCCATTGATAGTGAAAATAGTGCCATTTTGTTGCCCCACTATTCTGAAAACATCACTAACTCTTGTTTTGAGGGGAACCGTTACATATTGTTTTCCCCATGAATTGATGGGCATCATCTGCTCACAAATATGATTGCAACAACACGAATCGCCCGGTACAAAGGCGCATTGGTTGCCCGAAAAGACAGCAAAGGTTTTGCAATTGTCAGTTGCTGTTGTGTCAATTTCAATTAGTGAACCCGTAAGACTATAGGCTGATGAAGGGGTTGATTTAACCTGATAAACTTCGCCTTGATTCAGCGTTATGGTGAAAGGAATATTGGCCCCATGACCTCCTTGAGTGTTACATTTTGGTGTAATTCGAATTACTGTATTATTATATGCTGCAACCACAAGAAGTTCCGATATCGAAACTTCAGTCCAAGCAGAACTTGCTGAAGAAGGCTGATAGGTTGTTATTCTATATTTTTTCCCTAAGGAAGATGTAGGGATATTGATATTTGCATCAGAAGTGTATTGTACATAATTTAACTGATATACTGAAACCGAATTATCTGTTGTTATGTGTATGCCTTTGTTTTCAATAGCATCGGTTGAAGTACACATGGCAATAGGAGTGGGGATGATTATTTCTACAGTTGAATTGGGTGGAATATTGAAATTTTGAGACCATGCACCCAAAGGAACTGAAACCGTACCCGATGCCGGAAGAAAATCTGTAGTGACATAAATTTTCATTCTGTCGGTGTGTGCGGTGTCGTCGCCAAGATAGTTTTCCATAAATCCCAACCAGAAATCATTACCTTTTGTAGTGAATCCTTGTCCGTTTAACTGTTTAAAAAGAAACAGCATGACGAGAAGTGTTAGATTGATGCTTATCTTCTTTTTCATCCTTTTACCAATTTGATATTCTGTGTTTTTCTAAATTGGAAATAATTATTGTTCTTTTGTTTTGTTGGCATTTTTAACCGTAACATCCACTCTTTGCCAATTGGGTTGTTCTGTTGTTCCAACATTTTGATAATATCCTGGATACACATCATTCGGGCTAATGCCTGCTTTTGCAATATTATAAATTAAGAGATTTGTTGTGCTACCCTTTAGGGTTGTTTTATCGTTTTTTCCGCTAAGCGAAATACGTTGAACAAGTCGATTTGTTGGCTTTGTTCCCTTTTTTGAAATTGAATCTTGCTGTGTTTTATTGTTGAAATCCTTTTGCGCTAAGCCTACTTGTGTAAGGAATATTGTAAACAGTAACACGCTTACTGCTTTGTAAAAGAAAGGGAATGTGCGGTTTTTCATTGCTTTTTGTTTTTGACGATTATAATTAAATATATGTTAATCAAAAAAATGATTACACAAAGATACGACTAATTAATGAAATAGATTAAATGTTTTGGATTTATTTTGTTTTCTTCAAAATGTATTTTTCGAAAGAAACCCTATTTCCTTAATAGTAATGAGCAGTAGTAGTGATTTCAGTAATCGTAAACTCACCTAAAATTTATTTTAATTTAGTTCCAAAAACGAAAAGTAGATTTTATTTATAGTGGGAAATTGCTGTTTTTTGGTATCAATCCTTAAAGATTAAGCCTATATCGATCAAATAGCTTTAAACTTTCATTGAATTAAGCAGAGTTTTCTTCAAAAGAAAAATCTTGAAAAAAATCAATTTATTTTGAGTTATGTATAACAATTTAGCTAATTTTACCTAAAATTTCAAGTTGACTTAGTATTCATTTAATACACATTCGTATGAAGATTCTCGATAGCATTTTGCAGAAGGAAATCTCTTCTGAGGCGAAGCGCCAGATTAGCAAATAAAAGCCTTTCCTGATATATGTTTTATATTTGAACAGTATTATGTTTTTGTGTTGGCTTTAAAACCCAACGAGCAAATTCAGGAGATAGACCATGAAAGATTGAATTTTATTGTTGAGGGGGTTCTAACCGAAATAACCTTGCATCTTATTAAAATTAAAAATAGTGCTATTACGCATATTGCCTTTAATGTTTTAAAAGAAATTGGTCTGCAACTTATTGAAGATTTTGACGATAATGGAAATGAATTGGATCTCTTACTCCAGGAAAGAATAGGATTGATTTGGAAAGAAATGTGTGTGTGTGAAGTTGACATCAGGCAGGTTTTTATTTCTCCTAATGGAGGAATACATTCAAAATTGAACAATGTGATATTTTTAGTTTGGGATGATGTTAATGAGAAAATAGAATTACTTGGAGTTTTATTGCAAAGAACCTTTTGGTTTAACAAAGTGTTTTCGATAAATGATTTTTTCGATAATAAGCGTCCTCAGATCGTTTTTCATTGTCTTTTTTATCGCATTTCATTTTTATCTTACTTGATATTTCGCCTGCATGAAATTAAATGTATTAAAGCCAGCCGTGGCAAGGGTTATATTGAAGCAGCTTGCCGACATATTGCTTGTGAAGGCAAGTTGCTTGATTCAAATGCCATAAGTAAATGGATTACAAGAATCAACAACAATCCCGAAAAATACACATTGATTATTCGTGTAGTCGACGAATTTATTGAGAAATTATGCGCTAAGGATATAAAATAATTAAGAGCTAAATAAAAAACACAGCTAAAATCACTTCTTAAAACCCTTATCAAACCTAACTCGCAGAAGATTGCTGGAAGTATTCGGGAAGTTTTCTTTCTTTGCTCAATTCCTTGATATTATATTTACATGCTTAATTTTAATTTATAAATGAAAGGAGGCTTTGAAAAAGAATAAACTTATTTTTTATAAAAGCAACCTAATTTAATGCATTGAAGGGGTCGTTTTATATTAAGCAAATAAATATTGAACAAAACAGAGATGTTTTAGCTCAAAACAGAGATGTTCTGAACAAAAAAATGAAGAGCTATACATACAAAGAATAAAAACCTTTAATCCCTCCCTCCAATCTTGGCATTGATAGTTAGTATGGGCAAACAAAGAAAAAACCCACAACCTAATAAATTATAAATCGTAAATTAAAAAGGCTTGACTGTTGGTTGAGCCTTTTTGCATGCAAATAGAAAAAGAAAGAAATTGTGGTTGAAAAAAATAAATTGTACCTTTGTATATCATTTTCATGTATCGAATTAAATTAGATTTGCTACTGTAAACCCAATATCTTACAATGTGTTAGAAAATTATTTTTATTAAACCCAGATGAGAGCAATGAAAAAAAAGATTTTCTCATTACTAATGCTACTGTTTGTATTGAGTGGACTTACTCAGAATAATATTGATAGTGGTCTCGATTCTTTATTGGCACTATTAAAAAATTGTGGAGAAAATACACTGAAAGTAGATCTTCTTAATAAAATAACCTTAAAATATTGGGAAAAAGAATCAGGAAACAGAAAAGATAGTGTCGGGTTTTATTCAGATAAGGCAACGAAATTAGCTAGACGATTGAAATATTCGAAAGGACTGGCAGAAGCTTTATTAAATCAAGGGAAGTTCCATATTGCAAGCACACATAGTTATGCCATTTCTACTCCATGCTTCCTCGAAAGTCTTTCTGTTTTCGTGAGCCTAGACGATAGCCTAGGCATATCGAAATGCTATCTTCAGTTGGGATTGACAAGTTATATTTTACAATATTATGAAGATGCAATAAAAAACTTCAAACTCTCATTGACTTATTCCGATAATGCAACATCAAACTACCTTATGGCATTATCTTATTCGGAATTAGAAATTTTTCCTGAAGCAAAAAAGTATTTCTCAAAGTCGATAAACGCTTATAAGAAAAGAAATAATCAAATCAGGCTAAATGAATGTTATATGTATTTGGGTAAATTATATTCGAAAATGCATCAGCACGATTCAGCTTTTTACTATTTGAATAAAGCCATCGACCAATTAAAAGTTAAAAATGAATTGAGTTACTTAAGCAGGCCCTATGCTTTTGTTTCAGCAGTATATTTACAGGCTAATAATATTGAAAAGGCTATTTATTATGCTCAGCTTAGCTTTAATATGTCAAGCACTTCGTCTGATGAAATAAGCTTTGTTGAGGCAACAGCCACATTAAGTAAAGCCTATGCTCGCAAAGGAAATTTTAAAAAAGCATACTATTATCTCGATTTATTGAGCACCACTAAAGACACTTTCTTTAAAGGAAGCACTAAACAAAAGGTCGCTGACATGCAAAGTATGTTCGATTTTAAGAGGAAGATAAATGATCAGAAAATTAGTCAGATAAAAGATAAGGAAATTGCCTTACAACAAATTCAAAAAGAGAGAATTCTCAGGAATTCATTCCTTATAGGTTCAGCTCTTCTGCTACTGCTGCTGATTGTATTATACAGCAGGTATAAAATAAAACAAAATGCAAATATTGCCTTAGAGGGAAAGAATAAAATTATTTCAGAAGAAAAAGAACGCTCTGAGAATTTATTGCTGAATATACTCCCATTCGAGGTTGCGGAAGAATTAAAATTGAAAGGGAGTGCCGATGCAAAATTAATTGATGAGGTTACGGTATTGTTTACCGACTTTAAAGGTTTCACTATTGTTTCGGAAAAGTTAAGTCCTAAGGAACTGGTTAAAGATATTCACGAATGTTTTTCGGCTTTCGATTTAATAATGGAGAAGCATGGATTAGAGAAAATAAAAACCATTGGCGATTCGTATATGGCTGCAGGAGGATTGCCTAATCCAAATACAACGCATGCAACAGATGCAATTTGTGCAGCCTTCGAAATACTTCGGTTTATTGAAACAGGAAAAGCAAATAAAATAGCCATGGGTGCACCTTTTTTTGAAGTAAGAATAGGCATACATACTGGTCCTGTTGTTGCAGGAATAGTTGGTGTGAAGAAGTTTGCTTATGACATCTGGGGCGATACTGTAAATGTTGCATCACGTATGGAAAGCGGTGGAGAAGAAGGGAAAGTGAATATTAGTGAAACTACTTATGATTTGGTTAAAGATAAATTTAATTGCACTTATCGTGGAAAAATACAAGCTAAGAATAAAGGAATGATAGATATGTATTTTGTGGAAAGTAATTTTTCTGGATAAATTGGAGATGCTATGAGTATTTATTTCGTAAGGCAATTGAAATAAAGCTTACCTTTACCATAAATTATAATTGCTCTAAAGATGAAATCTACTTTTCATAATCGTTGCCTTGCCTATTGTCTGACTGTCTTCATAATCGTGCTGTTTTCGCCAGAACTAAGAGCGCAGCCAGCGCTTAAGTTCACAATAAGCGAACTTTTAAACTGGCAGCCTTCAAGCATTACTCCTCAGAATATTTCTACTATTCCTATATGTGAACGAAAGATTTCGCCTAACTATCAGTATGGAACTTTACTCGATTCGAATGCCAAAATACTGTATTGTCCCGATGGGATGAATAATTTTGGAACGTATATCGATTCTGCCGCAAAGTTTAATCTTTTTAATTTCTCGCATTGGCAATATATCGATATTCTTTCGTGGTTTGGCGGAAGTGCAAGTACACCTATTATCATACCTGCCAAATCGTGGGTTGATGCGGCACATAAAAA
Organism: uncultured bacterium; assembly: GCA_903922465.1. Lineage (GTDB taxonomy): Bacteria > Bacteroidota > Bacteroidia > Bacteroidales > CAIXTV01 > CAIXTV01. The sequence goes on along the minus strand of CAIXTV010000150.1, from coordinate 30,101 downwards.
TGGAGTTAAGGTGATAGGGACAGTGTTTATGGCTCCTGCTGTTTATGGAGGATCACAAACTGCAGTTCAGAGTTTTTTGCAACAAGATGCTTTTGGGAATTTTATTGCTGCCGCGAAAATGATAGAAATAGCCAACTACTATAACTTTGATGGGTGGCTGCTTAATTTCGAAACATCGGTTAACTCAACAACCGGAGCTTTGGCTTCATTATTCGTAAAAAAACTCGATAGTGCATATGCTGGTGAAGTAATTTGGTACGATGCCATGCTTCAGAGTGGTTCGGTTTCGTATCAAAACTGTTTGAACTCCAGCAATGCATATTTTTTCCAACATTCAACGGGTTTGTTTACAAATTATTCATGGTCATCAACTTCAACCGTCAGTGGATCGAATACCTATGCAACAGGACTGGGATTTAGTCCATTTAATGTATATACTGGAGCAGATATTTGGCCCGGACGTACTGCGCAACCAGCTTTTAGCAGTTATAGTTGGATAGATAAAATTATTACAAATGGAGTTGCCAAAACTTCCATTGCACTATTTGCTCCCAATTTCACTTTTAATTACGCTACATTTTCTACTTTTAATACCGATTCGTCGGCTTATAATGCTTTTTATAGCTCAGAAAGAAAAATATTTTCAGGTGTAGATCAGGACCCTTTTAATGTGGATTCAACTTGGAAGGGCATTGGGAACTATATACCTGTGCGCAGCAATATTATTTCATTACCATTTCAAACTGATTTCAATACAGGACATGGATTTAATTATTACGATAATGGAAACATATTAATATCAGGTTCGTGGAGCAATATCTCACATCAATCACCTTTGCCTTCATGGACTTTTTATGCTAATAGTCTTAGTATAAATTATGATTTTAACACAGCATTTTCGGGAGGTTCTTCTTTGTCGATAGTTGCTGCGGCCACAGGAAGTTATACTATTCCTCTTTATTCTACAGAAATGGTCACCATAAGCGACAGATTAAATATTGAACTTGCTCTTAAGTCTTCTTCTAATACCATCGATTCGGTTTCTGTTGAATTGAGAAAGAAGAATAGTATTACTCCTGTTGTTTCTTCGTTTTATCCAAGCCTAAGTGGGAATTGGGAAGTCCTAACGAATAACGATTTCAATGTTGCTGTTTCTGATACCCTAATTGAGATTCTGTTACATATTTCTTCTTCGGGGCCATTTAGTTTGCATTTGGGTAAAATAAATATTGAAAGCACTTCAGGAACCCAAATTCAACCTCTCTTACTAAAATCTAATTCATTAGTTGTTTATCCTAATCCATCTGAGGGAGTGGTTTCTGTTTCTTATGATGGGAATGAAGCAGGACAACTTCATATATATGATTTGCAAGGGAGGTATGTCTTTACGAAGACTATTTTAAGAGGAGAAATCCAGAGTTTTACTTTGCCCAATAACAATGTATATACCTATGAGTTTCGTGCAGGAAAAGTAAGCCGTTTTGGGAAGTTAATAGTGTATTAATCTGCAAAACTAATCTTAAGAAGGGCTTAGAATTATTAATAATAGTATTTTTGCATCATAATTTAATACGATGTCGCGACTGGTTTTAGATCTTCACGAAATTTACAATAAAGGTAAAAAGATTGACGCTGCTCTGCAGGAAATAATGGAAGAAGCCAACGATAGAAAGATCGACTGGATTGAAATTATTCCCGGCAAAGGAAGTGGGCAATTGAAAAAGAAAGTGCTTCGCTTTTTGGCTCAAAAAGAAATCAAGCAATTATACCATCGCATTGAAAAAGACAGCAATAATTTCGGAAAGATATTTGTGTATTTCAGGCATTAGTTTTCAATTGATAAATCAAGCTTTATAACCTCTTCTGATTTTTCATGCAAATGCAATTTATCATTACAAATTAACTCCCAGCGTCCACCTAAAAGCAATATTATTGTCGAAAGTCATATGTGAATAAGGTCCTAAGCGATAAAAAGCGCCGCAACCAAGAGAGGAAAGAGATGATTTATAAACATTAAGTATCATGAGTCCTGCTTCGTAATAACCCAATGAAGGATTTTTTAGGGGAACAGCTAAATTTTGATGTTTCTCGGAATTCCCCAAATCGCCAAACAACATATTGCCACATAAAACAGGTTCGGGTTCGAACCCTTTTGTCCTGAACAACAATTTTCCGAAATTATGAGTGAAGAACAAGGATGCATAACGGCTCATAGTGAATTCATTGATTCCCATAGTTGAAAAGCTCCTTGATGCATAAATATACCAATCGTTATTACTGCCTCGGCCATTATAAAGATTGCTGTATGGCAAACGGCTGTCGGTGTAACCTGCTAACAACTGAAAGGAAGATTTTCCTAGATATTTTATGTAAAAAGATTTCTCCAACTTAACATCAATCCGGTTGAATTCAAAACCTCCATCAAGTAAATCATTAAACCCTCTGCTATATTGTATCCACAGGACAGGATAATTGGTTTCCATTTTCATCTTATAGTCAATGTTTTGAATGTATTTTTCGTTGTAAGCATAACGTAAACAAAGCTGAAGTTCAGTGAAATTAAAAGTTGGTTCTGATGGGTTTGACGTATCGGAAATGAAATTATCAAACTGATAGGTATAAAGAGGTTTCTTTTGATATTGAGATAAAGAAATATAGGTAGTCAGATATCGTAGCGATTTAAATTGAAACGAAAAGGTCTTTTGTTCTATGTCGTCAAAAGATTTTAAAAATACTGTGCGATAAAAATCGCTTCCTAAACCGCTTCTGTCATCGAAAAAACTAACCGAACCGGTTTCTGAAATATCTTTAATATAGGCTAACTTAAATGAAATATCATGCTTTTGGTTTAGGATACATTTAAAAGAAGCACCATATTTAATGGCTTCATCACTAAAACCATAGGCGGCATATCCACCTAATGTGAAAGTGCGGGAGATTTTATCGTTAGTATATAATCCCAATCCCAAACGAATTCCTTCATACTCATTTGCATTTAATATGCTGTATAAATCAATATCAACAGGCCCCCAAGGAAGACTTCCTGACAAAAAGTATCTCAAGCCATTTAATTTCTTCTCGAGATGTAATTCTTTGCTTAAACTGTCGATAATAACATAGGTGTTTTTTTCCTTAAAACTGAGCGAATCTTTGCGGTATTGTTTCCAAAAATCATCTGACATTCCAATAGCTTCAGGAGCTATTTCTACGTCCACATTACTAAACTGATTATTTTTCAAGGGAGGATCAATCTCAATTTCTCTGATATATGTCCTACCCGTACCAATAATATGAAAACCATTAATTGATGTATTGTTAAAAGTAACATCGGTGTTCAACTGACTTGGAAACCATTGCTTCCCTTGCGCAAATTCATATTGTTGTTGGATTTTTATTCCAATGCCTCCCTTTTTCTTAGAAGGTTCAGCCATTACATTCTGCACTGCCCAGCCGTTAGAATTAATATACATTGTCCCTTTCAATCCTTCGAAATTTTTATTTTTAAAAGGCCTGAAAGTGATGATGAATACGGTATCTTTTCCGCTGTAAGTGGTGTCTTGCAAAATGAAAAGATATTTTGAAGTGCTACCAGAACTAATCGGATTTATATAGTTTTCACCTGCAAGTGAAATCCATTCATTATAAAAGGAGAATGATTGAAAACTATTCATAATTAAAGCCAATAAAGGATCTTTAAATCCCGAAACGTGGCTAGCAATAATTTTCTCGTAATTTTTATCGGGATGAAGAAACTGTCTTTTATTCACACTTTCCATTAAAAAGAAGTATTGATTTTTCATAAACTTTAGAGTGTTCACCATATTAGTATCACTTTCGTCTGGTTTTATAAGAGAATCGACACCCAAATCAGCTGTAAACGACATTTTATTATAGGAAGTAAAGGCAAAAGAATGCATCTTTTCAGGATTATTCATATTGCTGTATCTAAAAACACTATCTATGATTCTATGAGCTGGATTAAGACCAGGAAATATCTCCACTTCCTTCAACTCAAGTTTCTTTTTAATCATTTCAATTTTCAGATTGTGGCTCAAGCTGTGAATCTCATATCTCAAAGGATCATAACCTATGTAACTGAATTTAAGAAATTCAATATTCCCTTTAAAACGTACAGTAAACTTCCCGTCAATATCAGCAGTTGTGCCCTGAAAAGTGTTGTTGATGGTGATGTTTACAAATGGTAAAACTTCTCTGCTTAAGGAATCAATCACTTTACCACTAAGTATTTGTTCCTGTGCATTAACAAGCGAAACACTTAGTATAAAACAGAGAAGAATGAAAGAGATTAGTTTTTTCAATGAGTCAATTATTTTTATTTCTTTTATAGTTGTATAAGGGTTTTCATGAAAATTGTGCTTCTTTGCATCCCTTACTGAATAGCTTTTCAATGAAGGGGATCAAAGACTTACATAAAGGTAATTGCATTATACTTCCAAAAAGAAAGAACTTTTATTTTAGGCAAATATATATTTTATCGCTTAACTCTCGAATATTTTTTATAATTTTACTTCAACAACAAATAAACATATTATGTCAACATATTCAATTTCAGGAAAAATAATAGATGTAGTTAACAAAAAGATTTTCAAGGGGAAAATTACTATTGATAAAGGAATTATCATTGAAATAGTTGAAGATGAAACTGCTCCAGAACAATATATTCTGCCCGGATTGATTGATTCTCATGTCCACATCGAGAGTTCCATGCTAATTCCTTCGGAGTTTGCGCGTCTGGCTGTTGTTCATGGAACAACTGCCACGGTTTCCGATCCACATGAAATAGCCAATGTCCTAGGTTCGACGGGAGTTAGGTTTATGATAGAAAACAGCAAGAAAACTCCTTTTAAAATATTCTTTGGAGCCCCTTCATGTGTTCCTGCTACTCCTTTCGAAACTTCAGGTGCTGTATTTAATGAAGCAGAAACAGAAGAATTACTGAAAAGTAATGATATATTTTATCTTTCAGAAATGATGAATTTCCCAGGAGTTCTCTTTGATGATGTGTCAGTAAAAAATAAACTTGATTTGGCTAGGAAATACAATAAACCTGTTGATGGCCATGCCCCTGGTGTAACTGGTGAATCAGCAGAAAAATATGCAAATGCAGGTATCACAACCGATCATGAGTGCTTCGATTTGGATGAAGCTCTCGAGAAAGCCCGTTTTGGAATTAAAATTCAAATTCGTGAAGGAAGTGCGGCAAAGAATTTCGATGCCCTATGCGAAATTATTCGACTAATGCCCGATAGTGTGATGCTTTGTTCTGATGATAAACATGCCGATGATTTAGTGAAAGGACATATTAATCTTCTTATTAAAAAAGCTATTTCGATGGATTTCGATGTAATGGATGTTATTAGAAGTTGCACCTATACCCCAGCTAAACATTATAATTTACCCGTTGGATTGTTGCAAAAGGGAGACGTAGCCGATTTTATTGTGGTTGATAATCTTTCCAATTTCAGGGTAATTTCCACTTTTATTAATGGAGAAAAAGTTGCAGAGAATGGGAAATGCCTTTTGCCAAGTGTTCACGAATTAAAACCAAATATTTTTGAAGCAGTAGAAATTTCTACTGAAGATATTAAAGTGAAAGCGACTTCTGACAAACTTCAGATTGTTGAAGCAATAGAAGGGCAACTGATAACCCGTAATATTGTTCAAGAACCACTTACTATAGATGGTTTCGCAATAAGTGATTTAAAACGAGACTTGTTGAAATTGGTAGTATTAAATCGTTATCAGAAAGAACAAACGCCTGCCATTGGATTCATTAAAGGGTTTGGTTTTAAAAAAGGCGCTATTGCATCAACCGTTGCGCATGATAGCCACAATATAATTGCAGTAGGAACAACAGACGAGGAAATAACAAGAGCAATCAATCTAATCATTGAAAGCAAAGGTGGGATTTCTTTAGTGAATGCTAATGAGGAATATGTTTTACCCTTGCCTGTTGCAGGCTTAATGTCGACCGACGACGGATATAGAGTAGCTGAAATGTATGAAATGCTCAATACGAAAACAATTTCGTTAGGAACCTCCATGCTAGCCCCTTATATGACACTTTCTTTCATGGCTTTATTAGTTATTCCTGAACTTAAACTTAGCGATAAAGGTTTGTTTGATGGAAATACTTTTTCTTTTACCAAGCTTTTTATTTAGTAAGAAAGCTAAATTTCAATATTTTATTGTAGTTTTACCCCCATGAAATTTCTGAGGTATATATTATTCCCATTTGCAGTGCTTTACGGAATTGTTATTTTGTTTAGAAACAGACTCTTCGATTGGGGGATTTTGAAACATACTAGTTTTGATATTCCGGTTATCTGTGTGGGAAATCTTTCGATGGGAGGCACAGGGAAAACTCCTCATGTAGAGTATCTTATCCGTTTACTGCGAAATAATTTTCGTTTAGCAACCTTAAGTAGGGGGTATGGACGAAAAACCAAGGGATTTGTTTTGGCAACTCAAGCAGATGATAGTTATATTATTGGGGATGAAAGCAAACAATATCTTTCTAAATTTGATACGGTTTCGGTGGCAGTTTGTGAAAGCAGGGTTTCAGGAGTTCGACAACTTCTTAATTTAATATTTGATTTGGAGTGTATAATTCTGGACGATGGGTTTCAACATCGTTCCATTAAGCCAGGGCTTTCTGTTCTCCTCACCGATTACTATAGTCTTTACGCCAATGATTATATTCTACCCACGGGCAATTTAAGGGAATTTCGCTCGGGTGCAAACCGTGCAGATATTATTGTGGTTACAAAAACCCCGAAAATTCTCTCCCCTATAACACGTCGAAGTATTGAGGAGCAATTAAAACTTCGCACTAATCAAAATTTATTTTTTTCTTATTTAAAATATGGCTTAGCTGTACCTTTGACCGATGCTGCGATTCAAAATCCTATGGATAATATTTCCACCATATTCCTTTTTGCTGGAATTGCTAATGTTTATCCTTTAGAAGTGCATCTGAAACATCAAAGTAACGAAGTAATAGTGATGAAGTTTACCGACCATCACGATTTTACCCTCGCCGACATTGAAAAAATTAAATCTACATTCCAAAATATATATACCAAGAACAAGGTGATGATGACCACCGAAAAAGATGTCATGCGATTGCAAGCAGCAAAACTTATCGATATTTTAAACGATATACCATTGTATTTCGTTCCTGTACAGGTAGAGTTTCATAAAGAAGATAAAATAAAGTTTAATAAGCAAATAATTGAATATGTTAGCAAAAATTAATGAAACAGTTGATTATATTTTTAGTCAAACAAAAACCAGACCCCGCGTTGGGGTCATATTGGGAACGGGTTTAGGTGGACTTACAAAGGAAATCGATGTAACAGAAACAATAAACTATTCTGATATTCCTCATTTCCCCGTTTCGACGGTTGAGGGGCATAAAGGAAATATGATTTTCGGAACTTTAGGCAACCAGCCTATCGTTGCCATGCAGGGGCGATTCCATTTTTATGAAGGTTATAATATGCAGGAAGTTACATATCCTATCAGGGTTATGAAATATCTTGGTGTTGAATTGTTAATCCTTTCAAATGCCAGTGGAGGTTTGAATCCTGCATTTGAAGTAGGTGACTTAATGCTGATTACCGACCATATCAATCTTATGCCTAATCCTTTAATAGGTAAAAACGATGACTCTCTTGGCCCACGTTTTCCTGATATGAGCAATGCGTATAACAAAGCCATACTCGAGAAAGTAAAATCGATTGCTACGGCTAATCAAATTAGTTATCAAACAGGGGTTTATGCAGGGGTGAGCGGCCCAACATTTGAAACTGCCGCCGAGTATAAATATATACACACTATCGGAGCTGATGCTGTTGGAATGTCGACTGTTCCTGAAGTTATTGTAGCACGACATATGGGGATGACTTGTTTTGCCTTCTCGGTGATTTCTGATTTGGGGGTAGAAGGGAAAATTGTAGAAATTACCCATCAACAAGTGATTGAAGCAGCAAGTAGGGTAGAACCCCGTATGACATTAATCATTAAAGAATTGCTTAAGGATTTATAAACAATATGTCCCTTGATGTGCTCTAGAGTCTGAAGGGGCTTGAATTATGCGCTAAGTGTAGGGGTTTTTCGCTTTAGTTGTTCTTAATGTCCGAAACTTTAATAAGTTTCTTGTTCCTTATCAATTAATCCGTATTTTTGCAAGCCAAAGGGATGTTAGTTCAGTTGGTTTAGAACGCATGCTTGACAGGCATGAGGTCACTGGTTCGAATCCAGTACATCCCACTTAGATAGATAGGAGTTTCAAGATGTTTTAAATTCTTGAAACTTTTTTTGTGACCACAAATGTGACCATAAAGATGACCATAATAATTTTTTTTCTAAACTCTTATGTGAGTCTGCAATAGATTCATTCATTTTCGGAAGTAATAATTCTTTTAATATTATTTTTACTGTAAACAATCAAAGTGTTCCTATAATTAGAGAAAATAAAAAAGCTAACCAATCTAAGATTTAGAACTTTTGCAAAGGTGATGAAACCACTAAAACCCTATCAAATTTTCTCGAATGAGTCAAATCGAAGAAGTTTTTGCATTTATTTGAAAGTTAAGAAAAATTAAATACCCCGTCAATACTGAGGATGGATGCCATCCACTCGAGTGTATTGCATCCAGAATAATTTTTTACTCAATCCACTCGAGTGTATTGCTTCCAAAATAATTATTTACTCGATCCACTCGAGTGTATTGCTTCCAAAATAATTTTTTACTCAATCCACTCGAGTGTATTGCTTCCAAAATAATTTTTTACTCAATTCACTCGAGTGTATTGCTTCCAAAATAATTTTTTGCCCAATCCACTCGAGTGGATGAGGCAAAACACAATAAAACGTTAAAATGTAAATTTAAGACGAAAATTAACCCTTAAAACTGCTTCCAACTGATTTTAAAAAACAGAATATCTGCTTTTCTTAATATTGTATTATCAATTTCAGAGCTGCGAAATGTGGCTTAAGGATATTAGCTAATTTTCCTGCATTGTGGGTATATCTTCAGGATTTCGGACTTCCACAAAATACATATCAATCTCCCCCTTATTCTTAGCAGGAACTTTGCCTCGATAGCTACAATTGAATGCATCTTTAACCAATTCGTAGGTTGCACCGCTAATATTTATTTTACCAGCGTCTCCACTGCTTTCCATTCTAGAAGCAATATTCACTGTATCGCCCCAAATGTCGTAGGCGAATTTTTTATTGCCCACTATTCCTGCAACAACTGAGCCTGTATGAATTCCTATCCTTATTTCGAAAGGTTCACTAATCTCTTTTTTGGTGTCGTAGAGGTATTGTTTTATGAATTCTCTTATTTCGAGAGCTGCCTTAAGGACGTCGATGGCTGTGGTTTTATTATTTTTGGTCAAGCCACCGGCACACATATAGCTATCGCCAATGGTTTTAATTTTTTCGATATTATATTTACTGATTATCTCGTCGAAACCAATAAAGTACTTGTGTATTTCTGCAACAAGCTCGGATGGTGAAAGTTTTTCAGTGATCTGTGTAAAGTTTTTGAAGTCGGTAAACATAACGGTTACGTCATCGAACTGACGGGCTTCGGCACTTCCTTTTTGTTTGAGTTCTTCAGCAACTTCTTCGGGAAGAATATTGAGCAAGAGGTCATCGCTACGTCTTTTTTCTATCTCTAATTCGGCTTTCTGTTTTTCTACAATTCTTTTTTCTGATACTACTTCGGCAGTTCGTTCTTCAACGGTTTGTTCGAGGACTTTTTGTCGTTCTTTTAAGGTCTTCTCCCTTCGTTTTATATAGAAAACTATGGCAGAAATGGAGGAAACAACATATAATATGTAGGCCCACCAAGTTTTCCACCAGGGTGGACGAATGGTGAAGCTGTATTGAAGTTCATCGCTCCAATATCCTTCGCAGTTCATGGCTTTTACTTTAAAGGTGAAGGTTTTGGCAGGAAGGTTACCATAGTGTGCTTCGGTCAGGCTGGTGATTGTATTCCAGTTTTCATCCATTCCTTCTAATTTATAGCAGTATTGAGTTTTGCGAGGACTTTTTTGAGTGATTCCAATGAACTTAAAAGTAAGGTAGTTATTGTTATAAGCTAAACTTAGGTTTTCGGGCAAAGAATTCCATTTCGAAATTCCTGAAAAAATAAAATCCCCAACGCTTACACCATTGTCTAATTGGAATGTGGTGTCTTTTTTATATTGTAAATTAATCCAATTAATCTTTTCATTAAACAGTTCGATTCCTGTGAGTTGAATATTGGGAGGAATGGTGTCGGATGTCTCTCCTTGGGGGTGGTATGCAGTCAATCGGTCGTTAGTAGCAATCCAAATGGTGCCATTATTATCTTCACAAAGAGATTTCCCTGTATTGACGCCCACCCCTAAAAAGCCATCTTCATAAGTGTAGTTCCTGAAAATAACATTAACTTCTTTATTTGGATTTAGTGGAGTTTCGATTTCATTTAATTTGTTTACTGAAAGTTTGCTAATTCCAAAGCTGGTCCCAAACCAGAGGTTATTATTCTTGTCTTCCATAATGCTTAATACATTATTGCTTGATAAACCATCATCAACAGTGTAATGTATGAAGGATTTCCCGTCGAATCGGCATACTCCGCTTCCATAGGTGCCAAACCAGAGGTTCGCATTCTTATCCTCAAACACTGCCCTGATGGCATTATTGCTAAAGCCTTCTTTTATCGAGAAATGTGTGAAGGATTTGCCGTCAAACTTGCTTGCTTTTCCGTCGCCAGTGCCAAACCAAAGGTTTCCTGACTTATCTTCATAAATGCTAAAAACATCATTGTTCGAAAGGCCTTCTTCTGAAGTGTAGTGGGTAAATGAACTTCCGTTGAATTGGTAAACTCCCTCTCCATAAGTTCCCAACCAAAGCTTTCCGTTTTTATCTTCCTGCAGGCAATAAATATAATTATAAGATATACCATCTTTCGAAGTGTAATAGCTAAACCATTTTCCGTCGAACTTGCAAAGCCCACCACCATTGCTGCCAAACCAGAGGTTTCCTTTTCGGTCTTCTGTTATACATAGAACGTCTTTGTTCGAAAAACTTTCTTTTAGAGAATATTGCACGAAGGTTTTCCCGTCATATTTGTTCACTTCCCCTTTTTCGGAGCCCAGCCAAATGTTTCCCTTTTTATCTTTGAAAATGCAATTGATGTGTTTGTTCGAAAGGCCTTCGCTTTCGGTGAAATGGGTGAATGATTTTCCGTCAAATCGATTCACCCCTCCATCGTAGGTGCCGAACCAAAGATTTCCTTTGCTGTCTTGGAGCATACTAATAATTACATTGCTTGAAAGACCATCTTTAGACGTATATCGAGTGAAAGATTCTCCGTCGAACTTGCAAACACCTCCACCGTCGGTGCCAAACCAGAGATTTCCGTTCTTGTCTTCTATCGCCGCCCTGACCATATTGTTAGCAAGATTTTCGTTAGTTGTGAAGTTACAAAAGGAAGTTCCGTCGAATCGGCTCACCCCCCCTCCGAAAGTAGCAAGCCATATGTTTCCGCTCTTATCTTCAAGCATTGAGTAGACATTATTGTTTGACAAACCTTCATTCGTGGTGTATATTGCGAAGGATTTACCATCGAAACGACATGCTCCCCCTCCGTTGGTGCCAAACCAGATATTCCCCTTTTTGTCTTGTAAAATACTTAAGACGAAATTATTCGATAAGCCTTCATTGTCGGTATAATTCGTGAAGTTTTTCCCATCGAAACGGCAAACTCCACCACCGTTGGTTCCTAGCCAAATGTTTCCAGCATTGTCTTCCAACATACAAAAGATGTCGTTATTCGAAAGACCGTTGTTGGTGGTGAAGCGGCTAAACGAGATTCCATCGAACCGACTAAGCCCCCCGTTGAAGGAGCCGAACCAAATGTTTCCTTTCTTGTCTTCCATCATGCAACGGACTACATTGCTTGATAAACCCTCTTTTCTGCTGTAATGAGTGAAAGATTTTCCATCAAACTTAGAGGCTCCACCACCATTGGTGCCAAACCAGAGATTTCCAGCCTTATCTTCTAGCATACAATAGATGTTTTGCTGTTTTAACCCCTGCAATTTACTATAAGAGGAGAAGTTTTGAGGATTTTGATCTTTGGTATATGGTGCTTTCGCTTCAACAACTTCGGGGATTCCTGCAATAAAAGAACTATCGATTGCTTTCCTGATTTTTGGTAAACCATAGGGAGTTTGTCCGGGAATCGCTATTTTAGGGATTCCTGCTTTGCTGAAATTTGGTTTTTTAACAGGACAAATACTTTTATCAAAGGCAATGATAGTGGGCTTTGGGGCGGCAATTTTCTTAAGTTTGTTGGTGTCGATGTATAAGACGTTTGGCTTTCGCAACGATTCCATAGGGACAATATATCCCTTAGCTTCAACTATTAAAGGAGTGGAAGAGCCTAAACTTTTCTTTTCCTTTTGTTGATGGCACGAAAAGAGTAGAAATGTAAACAAAAGAAGAAAAATTAGTCTTCTCATCGTATTTGATTTTGGGTAAATGTATACCGTAAGGTAATGTTCAGACAAAGCACAGCTATTAGAATAATAAAACCGCTTATTATCCTTTTAACACACAACAAAACTTTAGTATGATCAAGTGAAACTTTTTGGGTATTCATTTAATTGAATGAACCCACTGCAAATGCCAGTAAAGAAAAGCCTCCTTAATCAAAAAATCCTGCAATGAGCCTGATCTTTGTAGAAAGAAAATTATATACTATCGGGAATGTGATCTCTCCATTGATTACCCCAACTATAAACTGGTTTGCAGACATCAATAGCCTGCCTAGATGTTTCAGAATTCTTTAAGATTTCTAAAACAATTTCATTCTTTAGATCTTCCCTAATAGGAAGTTTCATTATCTCTTCTACCGTTAAATTTTCAAAAGAGATACTATTGGTGAATCCTTTTTCCATAATACATCATTTTTTTGGTTGAACATAAATTCTTTCAGCTAAATTACTAAAAATATTTTTATATACCCTGCAATACACATTAATATTTTTAAATCCATCAAAAAATCTCTCAACCGAACAGCCTCCATTGCACCATGGAAGCAGATTGCAATTCAGACATTCATTGGATAATTTATTAATGTTTTCATTTCTAATATGCGCTTCATTCTCAATTGAAATAAAATTGTCGTGCAGAATATTTTTATTTAAAAGATAATTTTCAAACCCATTAATTCTATGATTTTCGCAAATTCCAATGTCGCCATTTGGTTCAATGGTAATAAAACCACCGCATTGGTTTTTAAACAAACAGTTATTTGCCTTTCCTCCTAATAAAAGAGAAAGAATATCTTCGAATATTCTGATTTTGATATTGGGATTATTCAAATCAAACCATTCGTGAAATAATTGGATGAAATAATTACTGACTTTTTCCACATCAACTTCAGCATTTGAATGGTGGGAAATAATGGGAAGCATAAAATCAATCTTTCTAATCCCAAGTTGAACAAAGTGACGGAATATAGCAACACTATCTGTGTCGGGGTTTGCATAACATAAAACACCATGCTTAACTTTGTGCTTAATTAAAATATTTAAGCCATCGAGTACTTTATCGTAGGAGGATGTGTTATTTTTTAATCGGTTTAAATCATGAGTCTCCTTATTGCCATCAAGACTCAATCCAACCGAGAAATTATTTTCCTTAAAGAACTCGGCCCATTCATTATTAATCAAAGTCCCGTTGGTTTGAAGATTATTTTCGACTTTAAGCTTGTATTTACGTTGAATTTCGATTGCTTTTCTGAAATAATCTACCCCATTCAACAAAGGTTCTCCGCCATGCCAGCAAATTGTAATGATGTCGGTGTAATCGGCAATCTTTTTAAAAGTTATCTCTAGGAGGTCTAAATTATAAGCAGTTTTCCATTCAGACAACTGATGCTGGGTATAATAGCAGTATGTGCAATTTAAATTACAATTGCCATTGGCTTTTATGATGATGTAATTTATTTTCCCCATATACAAGACTTATCTTTTAAAAAGCATTTGATATTTATTAGCATCACAAAGATAAGAAGAATTTATATGCTTAATAAGTTTCGAATGAAATAATTGAAAGTGCTACAAACGTTCCGGTTCGAAAATTCAAAAAAAAATATTGGCTAAAGTGAAAAGGGGATAGATTTTTAAAGTTAAACTTCTGGCAGAGGCCATTCTGCTTACTCTACTTATTTAAGGATACTTTATAATCTCAATTTTATCGGATCGAGAAATGCTTCCCGGATTAATGCCAGGCTTTCCCTCAGGAATAGGTGCATTTAGCCCAAGGTAATAATCAATCCAAACCGGGAAATAATCATTGCTCCCAGGGAGTTTGTATGTCATAGGATATAAGAGGAAAAAATCTTTATGATTGTTTGCTACTTTAAATGATTCATACAAAAGTTCGCTGCAATACCATTTGCCATTATCCAACAGAAACTCATCATCATAAGGCTGCCCGATTTGTCTTTCAGCAAAGGCCATTGCATCCTTAACCAAATGTTTGAATTCTTTTTTTAATCGCCCTATCGTAATATTTTTAAGTGCATTAGTGTCACCGCTTCGAGCAAAAAAAGCAGCCAAACTGTTTAGCTGAACCTTATTCCCAATGGCTTCAACCACTTTCAAACTGTCATTAATTTTGATAACCAATGCGCAATGAGCAAACTTTTTTCCATCGACACCCTGAGTGACTGCTTCGATTGCTTCACACATCGGTCCGCAATTTAGATGCTGAAACAAGATATCTCCTTCTTTTAAATTCACATTATTAGGCTGAGCGCAGAGAATACCGCCAAATACAACGTAAAGGACGAATAAAAAGAGATGAGAGTATGTCGTTTTTTGCATGAATAAGTCTTTTTTTGAGTTTAATATATGCAAAGTAAAATAAAATTCTGAATAATGAGTTTATTGATATGTTTTTTAAGATAAAGTTTGCTGGAAACAAAGTGAATTTAAATACTAATTTTGTGTGGTGAAATTACTGAAACCAATCTTCTTTCTTCTGTTCCAAATTCTTTTTATAAGTGTTGCATCTGCACAATACAATTTCGATGTGCTATATTCGAATGCTAAAATAGCCGTTAACCAGAAGAAATATTATGAAGCCCTAAGCAAGCTTAATAAATGTGCATCTATAAAACCTGAAAACGGAGAAGTTTATTATTACAGAGGATTATGTAAATATGCCCTCTATGATAACATTGGTGCTGATCAGGATTTTACTATGGCAATCATTTATTATAGTCCACTCTATTATGATGCTTATAATTATCGTTCATTAACCCGATATCGGCTTGGGAAATTTAAAGCTGCTATTGAAGATGTGAATACTGTGATAGAAAAAGAACCGGATAATTCAAAACTTTATGTTGAGAGGGCATTCTTTTATCTTGCAAATACGAACTATGCCGCTGCCATTAACGATTGCAAAAAGGCCCTTGCTTTGAAAGGTTTGGGTGAAGATGGTTTTTTATGTAAGGCACAGGCAGAAGAGTCGCTTGCAGATTATGAAAATGCCCTTTGCGATTATGACGAGGTTATCAGGATTAATCCCAAGAATGTGGATGCTTATGCCTATCGTGGAATGACGAAATTTAAGATGGAAAACATTAAGGATGCAATTGATGACTATAATTTAGCCCTACGAATTGATTCGAGTAGCACTATGGCTTATTATTGCCGTGCTGAAGCAGAAATTAAACTCGAGGACTTTGCAAATGCTATGAAGGATTATAATACCGTTCTTTTATACGAGCCACGTAACTCTTATGCCTATTTTGGCAGGGGTGTTTTGTTCGCAAATAAGGAAGATTACAGCAATGCCATTTCCGATTTCAATAAAGTGATTTTGATAAATCCCGATAACATTGAAGCGCTTTTTAATCGGGCAAAGTTGAAACAAACGGTTAAAGATTTCAAGGGAGCTATAGTTGATTATGATAAAATAACTTCTCTTTTCCCATATTTTACTGAGGCATACTATTATCGTTCACAAGCCAAATATAGCATCAAAGATTATGCGGGATCAAAGCAGGATTTGCAAACAGCTAAGGTGATGAGCGATGTTTTTCATACTAAAGAGAAAGTTCTCTTTAATAAAGATTCACTTTTGCTAAATAAGCTAACCCATCTGAGTGCCGACTTTCATAATACTTCTGACATTAAACCAGATAATGTCAATAATAATTTTCTGCCCATATTTTATCTTACTGAAAAAGACACTTTGAATTATAGTGCCAAAAACTTCTCATTATTGATTGAAGATTATAATTGGAAGCAAAAACAAAATATTTGTCTTAAGAATGCGGGTGCTTTCGATGTTGACTCAAGTTTAACACATACGCTTCTAAATGTAAACAATAAAACAAGCAATCAGACTCTATTGATGTTTGCTATTTATCAATCGAACATGCAAATGTTTGCCGAGGCTAAACTCATTCTTGATAGTTTGATTGATGTGGATAGCACCAATGTTGTTGCCCTTTTTGCCCGAGGGGTAAACACCAGCAGGGAAATAGAACTCCAAAATAATAATAATGATGACTATTTTATTATTGCAAACCCCAATCAGGAAAAAGTGATAGACGAAAGAAAGGCGAAATGCAAGTCAGCCATTTCAGACTTCAGTGCTGCGCTTCGCCTTGCCCCCGATTTTTATTTTGCTCTATATAATCGCGCCTATGTGAAATGCATTTCAAGCGATTATTATGGTGCTAATTTCGACTATGATCAGGCAATAAAAAAGAACCCTGGCTTTGCCGATGCTTACTTTAATAATGCTTTTCTTCTGTATTATCTTAATCTAAAACAAGCTGCCTGCGAAAATTTCAGCAAGGCAGGGGAGTTGGGGCTTCAACAAGCTTTTTCTCTCATTAAGAAACATTGCAGTGGGGTGATGAATTAATTTAATTGCTTCCGTTCATCCTGGCAAAGGCTTTTTGCAAATCTTCGGGGCCTGCTGTGAGCATGGCGGCACTAAAACCAAATGTAAGTTCCTTTTTCCCCTCTTTTAGTTGTTCGAAAATGGTTTCGATGAAATCGCTTACGGGTGGGGCGTAATCGTGCACTCCTTTCCCTCCAAGATCGGTGTTTAAGGCTGGCGGAATGATTTCAATGACATCAATGGCTTTGTCTTTGAGTAAACTACGCATCGAAAGGGTGAAAGAACGCATGAAAGCCTTAGTGGCTGAATAGGCATGTGCTTTGGCAAGGGGTGAGAATGCCAGGCCGGATGTAACATTCATTATGGTGTTTAAAGAAGCTAAATTCAGGAATAGGGAGGTAAGATGCAGTGGAGCTTCGATATTGATGGCGATTTCTTCTTTAACATGTAAATAAAAATCATCATCGCTGATTGGGAGGTCGTTTTGTATGCCCGCATTGTTTATCAAAACATTTACATCTTTATGTTCTTCTGAAATCCATTTGTAGAGGGCTTCTCTCTCTTCTGCAATAGATAAATCGCATGCTTTTGTGATTACAGAAGGATGTTTCCGGGCAATTTCTTCCAAGACTTCTGTGCGTCGTCCGCAAATAATTACTTTGTTGTTTTCTTTCAGAAATCTTTCGGTGAGGCCTAAACCTATGCCTGTTGCGCCGCCTGTAATGAGGATGGTATTGTTTGAAATCTTCATAGTTTTATTGAATTTATTGGATTTAAAATGATTTAAGTTATTTCGGTTTTTTTCGGCAGTTTGCCGTAATAGAACAGCGCCATTTGGTGCTAAACTTTACTCGCTTTTTTGATTTTGTGCAATTCCTTCAAATATTCGGGCATCCAGCAATGTTTCATCTGTGCTGGCAATTTAATATATGCTAAAGCTTTAGCAGGATAGAGTTCGATGGGGTGGTAGGAGAGTTTTGCTTTGCGCAAACCCTCTATGCCCATATCTTCTTCGCGGTTGATGAAACTGCAGCCTTTCGACAGTATTTTCAGCGATGTTTCGCGGTTGATTAACTGATATAAACCTTTATATTCTTTAATTGCTTTTTCGAAGTGGACTATGCTTGTTGAAGGGTTTATGGGTTCGAATATGGAGAAAGCAACCACCTTTCCATCCACCCTAATTAAAATTCCTTCTTCGTTTAATAGCTGGAAATTTTGCAACACATAATCGAGGGCTTTTAATTCGTATGGAAGAAAGGAGTGGGTGTCCAATGCCTCGGGTGGGTAAATAATTTTTACTAAATCAATGCAATCCTGAATATTTTCGGACGTGATGGGTTCGGAAGTCCATTGATAATTCGTTTCGAACTGATTGATTAAATTGCGTTTTGCCTGATAGTTTCTGCCTTTAAGATGGGCAATGTCCTCGGCTGCATATATGTAATGGTCGAGTTCGCGGAGCTGTCGAAGCTCGAAATTGGAGATAAAATCAGAAAAACGGACAATGAATTCTTTTGATATCCCGAATATTTTAAGTTTATAGGATAGGTTTTGTGCGTAATCGAGCAATTTTTTCTGCAGGACTTTGGGGAATTTCCCAATAGGTTGCATGAAATGTTCTCGCTTATCGGTGACATTAATTAACTTAAATAGCAAGGTGTCATCGATAATTGCCCATTGACTATGATACACTACTTCCCACGAAATCATACCCGTGAAGGAAGTGGATACGGTGCAAAGTGAGGGGTATTTCAATAAAAATGATTCGATAATTTCTTTATCTTCGGGGCTTATGCTTTTAAATTGTATTTCTTTCATCTGCTAATAAATTGTTTGCTGAATTTTTAGGTGGTGTTGAGAAGACCCAAGCTTCAAATTCCAAATTTCGAGTCCCAAGGGAAGAAAAAAGTGTCCAATACTTTGAATTTGAAGCTTTGAATTTGGGATTTGGGTCTTTTGCATTCTGTTATTCTACAATATCAGAAATGGATTATTGCTTTTCTGACTTAATTACAAGTTTCATAGGTGTGTGGTCTTTCATGACTTTGAAGCCGAGGTTTTCGTATAAATTTACGCTTCCGGGGGCGGCAATCAAAGCAATCCAATTGACCTTCCTCGACTGACAATATTGCGTTAAGCTTTTAACTATTTCGGATGCGATGCCTTGTTTTCGATAGGTTTCGTCCACAAATATATCCTGAATATAAGCATCGCTATAGCCATCAGAAATCACACGGCCCATGCCCGCCAATATTTCACCATCCCATGCTGTGAGGAAGCAGAAGCTGTCTTTCAATAAGTTAGTCACTTGTTCTGCAGAGCATTCTCCATCCCACCATCCGGCTTTTGTGTAAAGTGAACAGATTTTAAGGAGATCGGATTCGTGGATGTTATAGCTAAAGCTTATCATAATGGTTTATAATTGAAACATGCCCCCTACAAATATTGTGCAGAACATTAATGGTGGCAGTATTTATATCTCAAAATTAAGCATTTTTATAAAAGCATTTTATGCTAAAAAAAAGACTTACCCTTTTAAGCAAGGCTTATTCTTTTTAATTTTTTCTTTACTGCTCTATATTTAGGGTGTTATTTATGACCCAAATTCTTGTAAAGGCTGTAAATGAATGTTTTTATTTTCAGGAAAATAATATGAGATGGAATTGCAAATGAAAATTGGAGAATTACTCGTTTTGATAGCTATATAAAATAGAAAATTTAAATATTTGAAGCTAGGTGATAATACATTAATCCTGAGAAACTATTTCCTGAACTTTAGAAATAAATTCCTTCATTTTATTGAATAATTCCTTCACTTCAGGTTCTTCATATTGAATAAAAGGTTCGTAGTCTGATTCGTTGCGTAAAATGAAAGCTTAATTTATCATTTTACCATATTTTACATCCATAATGCCGCTATGAATGAAGTTTTTGTTGAACCAACCTATCAATTGCGAGTGTTTCGACGATTCAAACTCTTTTTTGAGGGCTAAGGCCAGTAAAGAATAAAACATTCCGTAATAAATTCGATTGACAGCAATTTTAAACTTATTATTTTCGAGCAAAAAAAGTGTTTCATCAATGCATTCCATTGCTTGTTGCATTCGATAAGCAATAAGTTGATTTCTATCGTCTAAATCCAGCGTCATGCTATTATTCCGTTTTGAATTGCATTTAAATAGATGGGTTGTTTGCCTCTAAGGCTTGTAAGTTCTTCTTCGGCCAATATATGTGCATCGATAAGTATATCGTGTTTTAAATCCACATCATAACAAATATCAATCACTTTATCTTTGGTTTTCCAATCGTTTTTTGTTTTCAGTAGGATTAAAATATCATAATCAGAGTCAGGGTTTTCTGTGTTATTGGCTTGCGATCCAAACAAATAAATATTGACCAACTCCTTGCCCAGCAAGTCGCCCAATTTGACTTTTAAGTCCTGTAATATGATGGTTTTTTTATTCATTTTTTATTGAAACAAAAATAAGTATATTTTATAAGTTATCAGCGTTTTGGAGAATAATTATTTGCTCATCTCCCAAATAAAGAGTTTCTCGAAGCAATTCTTTAGGATGTTGCAGGTTATAAAGGTGTTTTCAGAAGCTTAAAAATGGAATATTTCTCTCAATTAATATTGTGCAGAACATTAATGGTGGCAGTATTTATTTCTCAAAATTAAGCATTTTTATAAAAGCATTTTATGCTAAAAAAAAAGACTTACCCCTGAGAGCAAGCCTTTTCTAAATAACGATAAGAATATCTTCCTACTTCACTTCTTTCACCACCAATGCTCCATTGCTTTCGGAGCTGAGGTTTGCGGCATAGGCAAAGCGCATGGTGTTGGCAAGTGTGCTCAGGTCGATTTGTATGGTAGTGCCTGCCGAAATAGTAAATTTGATTTGTGGAATTGTTGTGATATTGCTGGTAATACCAAAAAACAAACAGGCATCTTTAGTGCTTTTATTTTCGACCGACCAAATTTCTTTTCCGGTGAAACGGAGGTCTAGAAGTTTAATTTCTTCAGGTAGCAATTCGATATTATAGCCCAAATCTTCTTCTTTTTTGGTTTGCGATTTGCGCATGGCTGAGATGTCGAAAAATAAATCTACTTTTTTAGCATCTGTGAAGTAGTGATCTATCAGCGCGCCTTCTTCGGCAAGCATAGCCTGACAGGTGATCACTCTCAGGATTTCCTGATCACTCGAAAAAGTAGCCAGGTCTTCTTTGGCTTTGTCTTGTTTAATTAGTGCTGCGCGAAGCAGGGGAACGAATGCAACAGCACTTGCTTTGATGTCGACCAACAAAGCATCGTCGCCAATGCCAGTTATAAAGGTGTCGATTGCTGTGATTTTTTCGAGTGTAGTGCCAGTGATCAAAGCTTTACGTTTATGAGGAATTAACCCCCTAACTCTTGTGCTTTTTTCGGAATATTTAGCTAATACTCCAAACACCCATTCGGGAGCTTTTACGCCAATCAATTGATCCAACAATACATTAATTTCTGCTGTGGCCTCCATCTCATCGTAGAATGAAGCGTGCCACAAAGTGTAGCCAGTGTTCCAATCGTTGAGAAATGGGTTGAAAAACGTTATCCTCCCATCGAAAAACGTGTCGCCTTCTTTGGCCAGACTTTTGTTGTTGTGATAATTGAAAAGATGGTTTCCGAGCCTCATATTGTGCTTGGTAACGTTGTCGTGATGATTGATTGCTAAGTATTGTTCCATAATAAATAAATGTTGGTTTTTAAATGCGATTAATTTCGCTACAAAGATATATATAAATGTGATATGATTAATCAAATTAAATGAAATATATTTGTGGTAGAAAGAAATTCGGATAGTACTTGATATTCATAAAACATATGTTAGCCATATCGTAACTATAGTTAGAATGAGTTGAATAGACTGAAAAAATATATTCAAATGGAGGAAAAAAAATCTTAAAATGAATAGAAGAAAATGAAAATAGTATTACAAAAAAATTTGCAAGCAGTAATTAATATGACATAAAAAATACTACAAATAGGCGAAATAATTACAATTCGATTGCTTTTTATTCTGAAAAAACTCAGCTTTGAATGCATCAGCAATTATTAATTTAAAATAAAATGCAAGTGAACACAATAAAAACCATATTATTTTGAATAAAATACCTACGGATAAGTCCGATAGCCTTAAATTTGACATAATGTCTGCATCATCACATTCGATAGCTATTTATTCGACATAAAGTCCGAATCATTTCGTTCACTTGCGTTTTATTTCGGAAAAAGCGCAAGTGAACCACTTTACATGCGTTTTATTTTGAAAAAAGTGCAAGTGGATTCGTTCGATAGCGTTTTATCTAAAATAAAATGCAAGTGATTTCGTCTTAATGCACTTTCGACGATTTTGAGAAAAGCCGGTTTTGGGAAGCGAAATTTAAACAATCAAAAAACAAATTTTGAAAATTTTATTTACGACTGAAAATATTTTTGCTTGTTATGAGGGATTTCACATTTATTAGAAAGCAATTTATTGAATATGTTTTAAGTAAAAGAAAAAATATATTCAATTGCTGAAGATATTCGAATAATTTGTAATATTGTATTTTGAAATTGAACCAATCATTTTAAAATGGAAAAGAAAACCACATTAGAAGCTATAGTTAAAAATAAGGTATGCCTTTGGTTTTTGCCTTATACACCTGAGGAAGTTTTGATTATGAATATTGATCAGGCTGAGGGTACTGTAAGTTTGCAATTTAGCCATTCTTTCGATTATGAAGAAATCGGGAGAAATCGTTGGCGTGTTCATATTGATATTAAGTTGGATGTAAAACCCTTTGCTGTTATAAAAACACGTCTTACTTATGAGATAAATTGCATAAAATCTCTCCTTTTTCATCCTGTATCAATTGATCTCACCAACAAAATGGCTTTAGAATTAGCCCAGAAAGGATTTATTGAATATTGTGAAACCCACCAAATTGAACAACCGCTTGAAGAAATTCAAGATTGGACGGAATGTGCAAAAAGTATAAGAGATGGAATGATAGAACGCTCTCAATCAAGATTTAGGGATGATGAATTGAATCCAAAAGGGAAAGTTGGATTATTAACACTCACTCCGGGAAAACTTACATTACTTCTGGTAAATGGAACTTTTATGATACTCGATGAAGTTTTGCATTCTAACAAAGCATTCGATCTCGCACATAATCAGGAAGTTTTTCACGATATAATTCCCGAATCTGTTTATTATACTACAAAATTAAATTGTATGGCACTTGAAAAGGGGACAATAAAACTAAAATTTGTTCATAATATTTTCTTCCAAATATGTATCGACTGCGCACTTCAACTAATTTTAGATAATCACTTCGAAAAACTAATTCCCGTGATGAATGAAAGAGGCTTTAATGAAGAAAAGCAACAAAAATATATTAATTATGGAAACAAATTCCTAAACGATTTACGTGAAAGCTATAAAAAATCAGGAGCCACCATCGAAAACCTCCAAACTCGTTACGATTGGAATTCGATGCTAAAATAGAGGTTTTAGATCGGCACAATTGACTTATTCCCAATATTAAGCACTAAAATATCTCAGTTCCCCCCTAATAACTTATTACACCCAATAACTTATTAACCCAAACTCTATACACTCCAAACTTTAGTCACTCTAGGCACTTCTCCCCAAGAGCAAACCCAAATAAGCAAGGTCACCCCCTTAGTGACCCACTGTCACCATATCCTTTGGGTCGTGCTTATGTTTGAAGAGGATGGTGAACAATATAGCCACAATTAAGGAGTATCCGGCAAAGGCAAGCCAGATGCCTTTCCAATCGAAGCTTCCGTCGGCTAACTTATAGAACTTATCGATGACAATACCGCTAATGCGGCTGCCCAGAAAGGCTCCAAAACCGTTGGTCATCATCATAAATAAACCTTGAGAGCTGGCGCGTATCGAAGGGTCGCTTTGAGTTTCCACGAAGAGGGAGCCCGAAATATTGAAGAAATCGAAAGCCATACCATAGATGATGCATGAAGCAATAATCATCCATAAACCTTCGGCAGGGTTGCCATAAGCAAACAATCCGAAACGAAGCACCCATGCAATCATACTGAAAATCATAACCTTTTTAATTCCAAATTTACGCAAGAAAAACGGGATGGCGAGTATGAAAAGGGTTTCTGATATCTGTGAGATTGACATGATGATGGCCGGAAATTTCACGGCAATTAAATCTTTGTAAGCATCCACTTTGGCAAAGTCGTGTAGGAAAGTATCGCCATAAGCATTTGTCAATTGCAGAGAAGCACCCAATAGCATGGCGAAAATGAAGAAGATGGCCATTTTTGATGATTTGAACAGTTTAAAAGCGTTCAATCCCAGGGCTTCGATGAAAGATTTCTTATGACCCTTGCCCATGGGCAAACATTTTGGCAATGTGAAGGCATAGATGCCTAAAAACAGCGAGGCGCCCGATGCCAGATAGAATTGAGTGGAAGAGGTTTCGAAGTGGAGCAAGCTAACTATCCAAAGGGCCACAATAAAGCCAACGGTTCCCCAAACGCGAATCGGGGGGTATTCTTTAATGATGTCGAGGTTCGATTTCTTTAATGAAGAATATGCCACCGTAATCGAAAGCGAAATGGTGGGCATATAGAAAATCATATTGATAAGCATCACCCAAAACATGGTAGAAGGGTCGTTTACTAGGGGCACGCAGAACAAAATTCCGGCGGCGATGATGTGGAAAATGCCGTAGAGCTTTTCGGCGTTCAGCCAGCGGTCGGCAATAATGCCGGCAATGGCAGGCATAAACAAAGAGGCGATGCCCATGGTCGAAAAGATGGCCCCGAACTCAGTACCCGACCATTGTTTAGTCTGGAACCAATAGGCTCCAATGGTTAGCAACCACGACCCCCAGATAAAGAACTGGAGGAAATTCATCAAAATAAGACGATTCTTAATACTCATAATGCGTTAATTTTATCAATTTACAATTTCAATTAATTCTTAAGGGAGTAAAATTAATAAAATTCGGGAATCAGGAAGGTTTATTTGAAAAAAATGATGTGAGTACTAATCGTATTATTCGTTTTTTCTCGTCTTTGCGAGGAGGAACGACGAAGCAATCTATGAAATATATTCAATGAAGAGATTGCTTCACTGCGTTCGCAATGACGCAAAAAATTGGCATTGTTCTTAAATCAAAAATCGTTGATCCTTGTTCTTAAATCAATAAATAAGAGGAAACTATGCTTCCTTCCCGTGGCACTGTTTAAATTTCTTTCCGCTACCGCAAGGGCAAGGATCGTTCCTTCCCACTTTCTTTTCCACCTTAATAGGTGAAGGTTTCACAGGTTCTTGTGTGCGATTGGGTGCCGAAACTTCTTCTCTGCTAATGCGAAGCTTACTTAAATCGGTTTTTTGTTGCTGAACTTCTCTTATGTGATGTTCTTCTTGGTCGGTGCGACCTTTCATTAAAAGAGAAACAATGTCACGGTTTACTTTCTGCACAAGGTTCTTAAACAAGTCGAACGATTCGAATTTGTAAACCACAAGAGGATCTTTCTGTTCATATGAAGCATTCTGAACCGATTGTTTTAGTTCGTCCATTTCGCGTAGATGATCTTTCCACTCATCATCGATAAGCGAAAGAGCAATGCTTTTTTCGATTGCCAAAATCAATTCTCTACCATTGGTATCTAATGATTTTTTAATAGGAGCAATAATCTGCATGGTTCTTCTTCCATCACTCAGTGGAATAGCAATATTCTCGAAACGGGTGCCTTCATTTTCAAAAACCTGACCAATCATTGGCAGCATTTGTTCAGACATGCGCAGCGTTTTCTCTTTATAGGTGGCATGAATGGTGTCACTAATATGATTGATTATTTCAGCAGGTTTGGCTGAGAAAAATTCATTCTCTGAATAAGGAGGTTCAATCGCAAACACCGAAATCAGCTCCATTTGGAAAGCTTCATAATTACGGTCGGCCCAAGCAGATTCAACGATGTGTTCGGTAACATCATACATCATATTCGAGATATCAATGGCAAGGCGGTCGCCATATAAGGCATGACGGCGCTTCGAATAGATTACTTCGCGCTGTGTATTCATTACATCATCATATTCGAGCAAACGCTTACGAACACCAAAGTTATTTTCTTCCACTTTCTTCTGTGCTCTTTCGATAGAGTTAGTAATCATGGAATGCTGAATCACTTCACCTTCCTTTAGTCCCAAACGGTCCATAATTTTAGCAATACGTTCGGAACCGAACATACGCATCAAATTATCTTCGAGCGAAACAAAGAACTGTGAGCTACCGGGGTCGCCTTGACGACCAGCACGTCCGCGTAACTGTCTGTCGACACGACGCGACTCATGACGCTCTGTGCCTATGATTGCTAAGCCACCAGCATCTTTCACCCCGGGACCGAGCTTAATGTCCGTTCCACGACCTGCCATGTTGGTAGCAATAGTAACCGTGCCTGCCATCCCAGCCTGAAGCACAATGTCGGCTTCCCTTTGATGCAGTTTTGCGTTTAATACATTATGATTAATTCGACGGAACTTAAGCATACGGCTTAACAACTCAGATATTTCCACTGAAGTTGTCCCAACCAAAACAGGTCTGCCGTTGGCTACCAAATTGGCGATTTCATCAATAACGGCATTATATTTTTCCTTGGTTGTTTTGTAAACCAGGTCTTGACGGTCGTCGCGAATAACTTTTTTGTTGGTTGGAATCACCACCACATCCAATTTATAAATATCCCACAACTCACCTGCTTCTGTTTCGGCAGTACCCGTCATACCGGCAAGTTTCTTATACATACGGAAGTAATTCTGTAGTGTAATAGTGGCGTAGGTCTGTGTTGCCGCTTCTACCTTCACGTTTTCCTTGGCTTCAATAGCCTGATGCAAACCATCCGAATATCTTCTTCCTTCGAGAATACGTCCGGTTTGTTCATCAACAATTTTAATTTTATTATCGAGAATTACATATTCCACATCAATTTCAAACAAAGCATAGGCTTTTAATAATTGATTAATTGTATGAACACGTTCCGATTGAATAGAATAGTCTTGTAAGGCTTCTGCCTTCCTTTGGGCAAGAGCCTTGGGCGAAAGATTTAGTTTTTCAAGATCAGCAAGCTCAGCACCAATGTCGGTTAATAAGTATGTTTTGGCATCTTCTTCAGAAGTACTTACCAAATCAATACCTTTGTCAGTAATATCGATAGAATTATTTTTTTCATCAATCACGAAAAATAATTGCTCGTCAATTATATGCATATGCTTGTTTTGCTCTGCCATATAATAGTTTTCGGTCTTCTGAAGTAAGGCTTTCATTCCTGGTTCACTTAAGAACTTAATCAGGGCCTTGTTTTTAGGCAAACCATGATGGGCTCTTAGTAAAAGTTCACCTCCTTTTTTATCACTCTCTTTATCGGAATTGTCGTTTAATAATTTCTTAGCTTCAGCCAACATTTGCGTAACTAAATTACGTTGGGCATGATAAAGTTTCTCGATATTAGGTTTCAGACGGTCAAATTCTTGTTTATCGCCTTTAGGTGTAGGCCCTGAAATGATTAGAGGGGTACGGGCATCATCAATTAAAACCGAGTCAACCTCATCCACTATCGAATAGTTATGAGGGCGTTGAACTAACTCTTCTGGATTACGTGCCATATTGTCACGTAAATAATCGAATCCAAATTCATTGTTAGTACCAAAGGTAATATCGGCTAAGTAGGCATTTTTACGTGCGGCAGAATTGGGCTCATGACGATCGATGCAATCTACGGTTAAGCCGTGAAATTCATATAAAACGCCCATCCATTCGGAGTCACGTTTTGCTAAGTAATCGTTTACGGTTACAATATGAACTCCTTTTCCCGGGAGAGCATTCAGATAGACTGGCAGGGTCGCAACAAGGGTTTTCCCTTCCCCTGTACCCATTTCTGAGATTTTACCATCATGTAAAACAATACCTCCAATCAGCTGCACATCATAATGCACCATGTCCCAAGTAATCATATTGCCCCCTGCCATCCATTGATTATGCCAAAGTGCTTTGTCTCCTTGAATGTCAACATTGTCTTTACGAGCAGCCATGTCGCGGTCGAACTGATTGGCAGTAACTTCAACCATATTGTTTTCAGTGAATCGACGAGCAGTATCTTTAACAACAGCGAAAGCTTCGGGTAGAATCTCATTGAGGATTTCTTGCGTTTTCTTATAGATTTCGCCTTCGAGTTCATCTATTTTCTTGTAGATACGTTCTTTTTCCTCTACATCCATATCGAATTCTTGTTCGATACGGTCTTTTAGTGAGACTAATTCTAATTCTTCAGCCTCTACATTCTCGTAAATACGCTCTCTGAATTCAGTGGTTTTGCCACGCAATTCGTCGTTGCTGAGTTTCGATATAATTTCATAAGCCTCGCGAATTTGGTCGACTTGTGGATTGATGGTTTTAATATCGCGGTCGGATTTGCTTCCGAATAGTTTATTTAAAAAGCTCATATACTTGAGTTGGGTTTTCGGGTAATTTAGGGTACAAAAGTAAAGAAAAAAGAATTAAGGAGGGTTTTCTTTAAAACAAGTATTTAAAAGTAAATAGAATAAGGGTATATATTTCCTTTTTTTGCAAGGGAAAAGCTTTCCAAAGCCAAAAAAAATCATTTGTTTTTATAATTATGAAAAGAGGATAGATATTGGCAAAACCAGCTATGAAATGATCCTAAAGGTGCCATCAAACCTAAATTCAATGAATAATATTTTAAATTAAATCCTTTCTTTTTTTTGCATTAGGTGTGAAAATTTTTTATTTGCACTTTGCGAAATTTATTTCTGTTTGCAATTGCATTCTTTTAATCCTTCGTAATGAATCAGAAGGTTGAAATTATTTCGCAACTATTTTGCTTGCAGGAACGAGTATATGTAACCATTTAATGTCTATTTTGTTTAAAGAATTTATCTTGAAAAATTATTTAACCAATATTGTCAGAAAAGTATGTTGCCTGAATATTAATTTATTTCATGTTCGAAGAATGGATTTTTTTTTGACTATAATTTACTTCCTTCACCACGATTTGGAATTAGATTTGCCAACTTTTCAAAAGTTGGCAAATCTTTTCAAATATATATTCCAAACCCCCTTTGAATTTTGAATTTTGTATTTGGGTCTTGGGGCTTTTCCCCTTCAGCCTTCAGCCTAAAATCCTTCAGCCTAAAAATAATTCCTACCTTTGTTGCAAAATTCACCCAACATGGACACATTCACACATACCGATGCTGAGGGCAAAGCCTCTATGGTTGATGTCGGCGGCAAACCTCAGCAATTGCGCATTGCGCGGGCAAAGGGCTTCATCCGTTTGCAGGCAGCCACAGTGCAAAAGATACAGGAAAACAGCATTAAAAAAGGAGATGTACTGACCCTTGCCGAAATAGCCGGCATACAGGCAGCCAAACAAACCGGCACTCTGATTCCGCTTTGCCATCCTCTTTTGCTCACTCAAGTAAAAGTAAAAACACTTTTGATGGAAAACGGGGTGGAAATTAGTTCGGAAGTTAGATGCATCGGCCAAACCGGCGTGGAAATGGAAGCCCTCACCGCGGTTTCGGTGGCTTTACTAACGATTTATGATATGTGTAAAGCGGTGGATAAGGAGATGGTGATTGAGAATGTTACATTGATAGAAAAAACTAAAAAAGCGGTTTAGGCTTTAGACTTTAGGCTGTAGGATGAAGTCGAAGCTAATATACTAAAAGAAAAAAGAATAATTTAAATAACATAAAAATTAAGCCTGAAGGTTAAATGGTAAAAAGGTTGAGATGCCCCTCTTCCTTCAGCCTAATATCCTTCAGCCTAAAAACCTAAAAAACATGCCAGAATTTGAAATACAATCCGTAAATATTTCCACCAAAAAAGGAACCGTAAAAGAGGCGGTTGAAGAAATCCAGATTGATAAAAAGGGAATCAAAAACGATGCCCATGCCGGCGACTGGAACCGTCAGGTGAGTTTGTTGGGCATCGAAAGCATCAAAAAGTTCGAGAAGCAAGCCAAACGCAAGATGCAATTTGGCGAGTTTGCCGAAAACCTCACCACCAAAGGAATTGATTTGCCCAAAGT
>CAIXTV010000149.1 GCA_903922465.1 uncultured bacterium | reverse complement strand
TATTATCCTATTATGATCGATAAAATGTGTTTGCAATGCCATGGTAAACCCAATTCAGAGGTTTTAACAAATACTTTATCAAGAATTCAGAAGCTATATCCCGATGATAAAGCCATAGGTTATAATGCAAATGAGTTACGTGGCATCTGGGTTGTAGAGATGAAGAAAGGTAAATAATATCTGTAAAGTCAAATAATTCAATAGACCTTTTCAAACTCTCAGTTAGCGTTGTACAGTTTTTTTTCCAATTGTATATTGGGGCTTACGATTTAGTCTTGCCTTTGTCAGTTGGTATAAAGTAAATGAACCATAAAAACCACAGAAACCAAAGTGCATCCATGATATTTCCTGTCTTGAAGTAGGAAATTCCCATCAAACCAAGCAATCCCAATAATCCCAAAGTCCATTTTTTGTTTTTCATAATTATACTCCTATATAAATAAAAGGAAAAATTAAATTTCTACAATCAGTTCGTACTTAAGGAACTAACAACAACTATTTCTTATATACAAATACTCTTCTTAACGAATATTTTTCCTTATCGTCATCGGCCGGCGGATAGAATTCTTCGGTAATATTCCCAAATTGATCGTATTTATACTCCTTAACAAATCTATATCCATCGGTTGAAATTCGTATTTCCTTGATTATATAGCCTTTAGCGTCGTAATTATATTTATAGGTAACATCACTCATTTCTCCCTTACACTGAACCGACGCCTCAACTTTACTTTGACCGTCTTTTTCTGCTAAGTTCTTTTCACCGCTTACTTCGGCGGATATTTCGGCACTGCGTATCGCACCTTCTACTATTTTATTACCTTTATCATCATTTTTATAATATGTTGTGCCTTTACTATATTGATTCGTGTCTATTCTCACTTCATGTGTTTCTGCAATCAGGAAATTGTTCCTATCATATTTGTAAGAACCCCTTTGCCAAACTTCTCCGGTTGCGAAAATACATGAAGTATCGCCAATCTTATTTGTTTTCTCATCATAAGCATAAGTTACCTTGAATTTTGGCTTTCCGGTCTCATCGAAAGATATCTCTTCAATCGGTAAATTCCTTGAATCGTATTTTAATGTCATTTTATACTTATTTGACATTTTGTTTTGTTCATAAGAAATTACCTCAACCATATTTCCCTTATCATCGAAATTACGGGTATCGGTGATTTCTCCTGCTTTATTCACGTTTTTGCCGGCTTTGTACCTGTATTCAGTAGTGGTACAGCTTTTAAATCCGCCTTTTACCTGAGGCTGATATGACTTTGCGAAGCTTTGATATTGACCAGCTAATAAGAAGCTGATGATTAATAATACAACAAGGTTCTTTTTCATTATAAACTCCATAAGTATTATATATATCAATGCCTAAAAATTCTTAATTCTTAATTATTAATTATTAATTCTTAGTTCCCTAAATCCCTTTTCTTTAAATCCCCTAGTAGTTAGGACAAGTTCAAGAATTTCATCAGGCAATTGCTCATTCTGCCAGTTTCTTTCAGCTTCTATGGATTGTCCTGAATGTTTAACGGCTATCAGAGCATAAATCGCAGCACCTAATGAATGGTCTGCCATGTGCGCTGTGGCAACCGCATGACCACAAGCACGTGCAACAGCTATCGGTACCGGATTATCAGAAGCCCTTGCCGCAGCGTGAGCATTCACCGAAGCGGCTCTTGCGTCACCGACAGATGCATTGCCACGTTCCCATGCCAGTGAAATACGTAAGGCATCTATCAACCGTTCATCAATCTCATCTCCCAAAAGATACAGTACATGCTTGGCGCAGTCATGAGTCCATTTCATCAATAAACGATGATGTTCCCTGCTCAGAAGCCCTCCCCGGTGAACCGCAATGAAACGCTTATCTCGCATTATGATCTTTTTTTGTGAGTTCAACAAGTATCGAATAAATCAAAAGTAAT
Source organism: uncultured bacterium (assembly GCA_903922465.1). GTDB lineage: Bacteria > Bacteroidota > Bacteroidia > Bacteroidales > CAIXTV01 > CAIXTV01. The sequence goes on along the minus strand of CAIXTV010000149.1, from coordinate 11,368 downwards.
CCATTTATACCATATCATCATTTTGGTTAATCCTTAGCTTTTAATGCTTTCTCAATATTTTTATCCGGTACTAACCACATTATTGCAACAATAATATATATACTGAATGAGATATAAGGTTCGAGATATGCCAGAGGTATTGAAGCAAGATAGGCAATAGTAGATATCTTTCCCTTTTGATTCATAAACTTATAAGCTAATTTCAATGATTCGATTTCGTGAGCATTTCTCTCAACAGATTTCTGTAGAATTGAATATGATGCTCCACTGAGGAATAAAATTATACCATATAATGCCATAGGATTTGACTTAAACTCATTTTCACCCATCCAACCTGTTGCAAACGGCACCATTGAAAGCCAGAAAAGTAAGTTAAGATTTGCTAAAATCATTTTTGAAGTTACCTGCCTGACTGATTGGAGCATGTGATGATGATTACCCCAATATATGCCAATATAGGCAAAGCTCAGACCATAACTTATAAATATCGGAATCAATGGTTTTAATGCAAGCCAATCACTACCATGAGGAATTTTAATTTCCAACACCATGATTGTTATAATAATGGCTAATACTCCATCGCTGAAAGCTTCTAATCTATTTTTATTCATAGTTTATTTTGAACCACTATTACAGATAAGTTAAAATTTAAAAATCATTCTCCCATTTCATCAATAAACGTTGATGCTCCTTGCTTAGCAGCCCTCAACATGAACCGCAATAAAATGTTATCTCGCATAAATGATTAGGTTATTAATTTGTTTACGATTTTTCCCAGATTTAATTTTAGTTATATTTAAAGGTCGCTCCGAAGGAGTTTTAAAAATATATATCCAACGGGTTCAGTCAGTGGAGCTGTGTAAGAGATTGTTCTGCTTTTTTTTCGATCATTTATTGATAATGATTTGTTATTGTGATTACTTCAACTTCATCGTTAACAATGATGAAGATTGCTCGATATTTTATATCAATACGAAATGAATAGATTTTTAAATGCTTAGGTTCAAGAATTTCTACATTTAAAGAAGGATGATTAAAGTCATTCTCAAAAAATGTTTTTGCTTTTTCATATTTCTTTTCTAAATGATGAGTTTTTATAAACTCATTCAATTTATCGTTCAAGTCTTTAATTCTCATAACTCGGAATAAATTGTTGAGTCTTTAAAACCATTCTCAATATCATTCAATAATAATTCATTATGTCCATGTTCTTTTAGAGAGGACATAATATCTTCAATGTTCAAAGTTTTATCAAACTCTTCGAGTTTAATTGTATTTTTGCGAATTACAACTTCAGTTACATCCTGTTGAAAGAGAGCACTTAAGATTTCAACCAAATGTATATTTAAGTCTTTAATTCCTATTTCTAGAACTGCTTTCATATTAATATCTTCTATTATAATATATTTTTTATCTCTTTAAAAAAAACTAATTTATACAAAATTAATGTTTTTCTACTAAATACAATTAAATATTTTCTTATCGGAAAAATTCTTTTCTACTAACATATCGTTCCTACGGAACTCAAATAAATATAAAGCTTCGGAAGATAATTCCAATCGACTAAAATCCATATGTTTCTATGTTTTTCTTAGCTCCATAGGAGCGCGCTGTTTGTAGCACATGATTCTAACACACTAATCGAGCTCCGTTGGAGCGACCTGTCCAAATTCTAAATCTTAACAAATTTCATAACTTTATCTTTAACACGGACATAATACACACCTGAAGCTAAACGGCTTACATCAATCTTATCTAAGTATTCCGTTTCAAAAACTGTAATACCCTCAATAGAATATATTTTTACTTGTGATGTCTGATATTCGATTGGTAGTGATAGAGTTATATAAGATAAAGCGGGATTAGGGTAACTAAAATTAACATTAGACATATAACTATCATTTTCAATCTCTGATAGTACAAAATCACTCAATTTAGCGCGGTATAAACCATCTTGCGTACCAGCAAAAATATAGTCTCCATTAATTAATAAAGAGACAATATAATTATTATTCAAGCCATTATTTATGGCTTTCCATGTTGCACCATTGTCAATTGATAGGAACATACCATCATCGAATGCCCCTGCAAAAATATTCTTCCCTATAACTGCTAGTGATAATACAGTTTTACCGGGCAATATATAATTCCAATTTTTTCCGAAGTCAGAAGAGTGATATATCCCTCTATCCCAAGTACCTGCAAAAATTTCTTTATTCCGTGTAAATAAACAGCGAACTTCAATGCCGGATAGTCCGGAATAGTTCCAACTTTTTCCATCATTTGACGATCTAAATATTTGACCACCTTTAATCCCAGCAAAAATATTGTTTTCTAAAGAAAGTAAAGAATAAATTCTGGTATTACCAAGTCCCTTTAATACCCAGTTATCTCCATTATCGGAGGACGAGTAGATTCCAGAATCAAGTCCAACATATATTTCATTATTATGTAAAGTAAATGACCGAACAATGTTATTTTTCAATCCACTATTTTTGGGTTTCCAACTTTTTCCGCTATCCGATGATAAAAACATTCCGGTGAATAATCCACCTGTAAACATGTTGTTCCCATCATTAACAATTGAAAGAAGAGGAAAACCCTTATCTAATCCAGAATTTCTGGCTACCCAACTATCACCATTATCTGAAGATATATAAATACCATTTGCAGAACAATTTCCATAATAATATACAGCGGCATAAAGAATGCTGTCTTTTAAAATTGAAAAATTTACGCTTGCTTTGTTCCCACCTTGTTCAGTTAATCCATTGGTGCATTCAACCCATTGTGCATTTACAGTAACATGACCAGAAAGAATAATAATGACAAGCAATATGAGCTTTTTCATGATCAACCTCAATAAATAAATATATCCAAATTTACTCAATTAATTAATAATACAAGCGAAAAAGTTCCAGTAGTATTAATTTTGGAGAAAAAAATAGACTATTTGTATTGAAGATTCTTCAATATTAACATAAATAACTAAATACTAGATAGTATGTAATTACTTCGATGGAATAATATGATATTTTTGGTTTTTATTTAATAATGACAAAACCCTTTGTAATTCTGTCAGTTTCTGTGTTTATAGTAATGTTATAAATTCCTGATGGCATATTGCTTACATCCAATTGAATGTTATCCTGAGATATCTGATAATTTGTATTCATAAGATCAGCAACTTCAATACCTAAAGAATTTGTGATCGATATTGATTTGATTGGTGTATTCGTTATAGAACACGAAATATTTAATATATTTGTAGAAGGATTCGGATAACATTTAAGTGATAATTCGTTATTATTTTCTTCTGAAACTGAAGCAATCTTCTTCCAAACAACTTCAATTTTATAGGCAAACATAGAGTATGAGTTACCCATATCAGATATGAAAGATAAATACCAATTCTTATTGGCCCATTGACCGGCATCTTTTATTTCATACAGAATTGTTTCTACATTAGCATTAGCATCGTAGGTCCAGCTATATCTGGTATAATCCACCCACTTCCCGGTTGTGTCCCAATTTTCTGTTAGATTTGTTTGCCATTTCCCGTTTGAATGGTAAGTATTACTGTAGCGATTTGAATTGATCCATTTTCCACCCAGCCAGTTTTCGACAATTTCAGACAGCTTTTTATTATCTGTGGCATAAGTGCTGGTTCTTCTTGATAGCCCTTCCCATTGATCCTTTGACCAATTTTCCATGAGCCATGTCAAGGCATTCCAATTAGCGTCATAAGTGAAGCTATAACGGCTGTAATTAACCCATTTACCTGTTGTATCCCATTTTTCAGCAAGTTCTGTATCAACTTTGTTGCCTGTTTTGTATGTGAATGTCGAACGAGTATTGTTCAACCACTGACCAGTGCTCCATTTTTCTGATAAGTTCGTCAACCTTATACCGTTTGCATCATAAGTAGAACTGGAGCGAGCTGTATTTACCCACTGTCCGTTTTCCCACTTCTCTGCCAAATCACTAAGCATTTTTTCGCTGGAATTATAAGTGGATGTGTTGCGGTTAGAATTCACCCATTGTCCATTTGTCCATTTCTCCATTAAATACGTCAGTCTGTTCCCATCTGAATTGAAGGTTGATGTAGTGCGACTGATATTTGCCCATTGTCCCGAAACCCAATTTTCCGTTAAAAATGTAAGCCTGTTGCCTTTTCCATCATATGTGGCTGTAGTCCGATTAGTATTTACCCACTGACTATTATTAAACGCTTCTGTTAAATCAGTAAGCTTATAACCTTTTTCATCATAAGTATAGTTGTGTCTCTCTTCAATTCCACCCTCTTTGTGTACTTTTATACTTTCAACAAGAGAAATTTCTCCTTGAATCTGTTCGTCATTCTTGTCAAAGGCTTCTAAGCTGTTAGAAGTAAATACAATTAGGAACAATGCAATAAGTGTAGTTAATGTTTTCATTATATAACCTTGTAAGTTTTAAATATTAATATTGTTTAATTCCAAATCTAAAAAAAAAATTCCTGAAGTAAGATTTCGGTTGTATTGATCATTTTACCAAATGGTTTTAATTTGATAATAATCAAAATTATTATCGCTCGAAATAACAGGTAAGTTTTCGATTATTGCTTGAGAAATAATTAACCTGTCAAATGGGTCTTCGTGAAAAAACGGCAAATCCGCAACTTTTATTAAATGCTCTGAACTAATTTCTAAAATGTTAATATTTAATTTATCAATTTCATTAAGTATATTTTTTAATTCAAAAGGAAGGATAAGCTTTTTGATACTTATTTTGATTGCGATTTCCCAAATTGAAATTGAGCTAACGATAATTTCATTTGTTATGTCTTTTAAGAATCGATCAATATTCTTTTGGTATTTTTGAAGAATCAATAAACAACCAGATTAGAATTTGAGTATCAATCAAATATCTCATGGCATATATTGTTTAAATTCTTCCAAAGGCTCGTTAAAATCATCAGACATCCAACCTTGACCATTATATTTGCCAAATACTCTCTCCTTTTTGGGTTCGATTGATTTTTGTAAATCAATTATTAGTTTTTTCTTTTCCTCGTTCGGAAGAAGATACACCAGATTAAGAATCTGTTTATATCCAATTGTTATTTGATTTTGCATAAAATCAATCCTTTTTCAAAATTATACCTAGAATAGGTGACGCATATTAAAAAATATTATTTAAATGGTTTTACCATCAAGAGAATTTCTTGAGTCTCGCTGTATGGAATTGAAATTAACTTTATTAATTCATGTATTGCATCATCAAAATTCTTAACAAATGAGATATGACCGGTTTTGTTACATTCATACATAAAATCACTCATACTTCTACTAATAATAATATTAAACTTGTCAATAATAGCCAGCTTCATAATATTATTAGAGAATTTTTTATAGTATTTAAAACGGATTAGTTTTTTTGCTAATATGTTAGTAAATGCATAAAGAAAAAAAGGTATATTTCATTACGAGAATAAAAAAATATTTCAGTAATTGCTTTTAGAAAATATCCATATAGACAATAAAAAAAATGACAAAAGAAGAAACTGACACCCAATCCAAAATTGTGTTATTTAAGTTAAATCCATAAATATTGATTAAAACCTGCACTATTAATGAGCAATATAAAACAACCTTCTTAATTGATAATTGATTTTTACTGAAATCCAATAAATCATTTTTTTGAAAATTTGATATTAAAAAAATAATCGACAAAATTAGTGCTGAATTTTGAATGTAAGTTGGTTTGTAAAAAATGTTAAGAAAAATCCTGACAATAAAATAATACAATAAAACACAAAAAGATATGATTTTTATTATGTTGTCTTTCATAAAAAAGTATAAGAATGTTGAAGAAATGAAATAGAAATATTTTTCGTTATATTTCTTGATATTTCTAAAGTTTCTAATTAAAAGTGATACGAATAAACAATACTTATTATTTATTCCTTCTTGATGTTTCAAGCAAGTCTAATGAATCAATCTGCTGCTGCTCCAGGAATTCATTGATATCGCCCATATATTCTTTTATTGCGCCCTTTTTAAACTCAATGGTTTTTGTAGTTAATCCCTGAAGGAAGTCTCTATCGTGCGATACAATAATCATAGCTCCTGTGAAATCCATCAGGGCATTCTTTAGCACATCCTTCGAAAGCATGTCGAAGTGATTTGTTGGTTCGTCAAGAATCAATACATTTATTGGCTGGAAGAGCATTTTGCAGATACTCAGACGGGATTTTTCACCACCGGACAGCACGCCTACTTTCTTATCGACGGAAGCCCCGCTGAACAAAAACGCTCCGAGCATTGAACGGACTTTCTTTCTCATATCTCCCTGGGCTGCATTGTCAATCGTTTCGAAGACAGTAGCTGCAGGATCGAGAGATTCAGCCTGATGCTGCGAGAAATATCCAAGATGCAGATTTGTACCGAATTCCACAGTACCTGTGTAATCCAATACTCCGGCTAAAACCTTGGATAGTGTAGATTTACCTTCGCCATTTTTACCAACGAAGCATACCTTTTCGCCGCGTTCAAGTGAAAATTCGATGTTGTTAAGAATCAGCTTTTCATCATATCTTTTACATAGATCTTTTGTTTCAAATATCAATCTCGATGAGCGGGGTGGTTCAGCAAAGGTAAAACGCATTTTTGATAAATCTTCTTCCTCGACCTCGATTATGTCCATTTTCTCTAATTGCTTAACCTTTGATTGAGCACGTGAAGCAAAAGAAGCTTTTGCTTTGAATCTATCAATAAAACGCTCCTGCTGAGCAATCTGTTTCTGCTGGTTATTATAAGCTGCCATTTGAAGTTCTTTATGAGAAGATCTTTCGACAACAAATCGTGAGTATGGATAGGGCATATCATAGATTTTACCAAGTGAGAACTCTATTGTACGATTGGTGATGTTATCAAGGAACCGTCTATCGTGAGATACAATCATGATAGCACCCGGATAAGTCTTTAGGAATACCTCCAGCCAGCGGATAGATTCGATATCGAGATGATTTGTCGGCTCATCGAGTAATATACAGTCATTGCGAGTCAGGAGTATCTTAGCAAGATAGACACGCATCTGCCAGCCGCCGCTGAATTCGTTCATTCCTCTGGTGAAATCACTGCGATCGAAACCCAGACCAATCAGCACCTTTTCGATTTCGGCTTCGATGGACTGTCCACCCATGTGATGGTAAACCTCACTCGCATCGGTGAGATTCTCGATGATCTTCATATATTCATCGGATTCATAATCGGTACGCTCTTCGAGCTCCTTGGAGTAACGGTTGATATCAGCTTCCAGCTTTTTCAGATCTTCAAGCGCGCTTTCAGCTTCTTCATAGATGGGTTTAATAGAATCAGTCTTGATTTCCTGAGGTAAATATCCTATTTTATATCCGTTTGGCATAGAAACTTTTCCGCTTTCGGGAGATTCCAAGCCGCATATAAGCTTCAACATTGTTGACTTGCCGGTACCGTTGCGTCCGATCAGACCAATTCTGTCATCTTCCCCGACAGAGATAGAAACATTGTCAAATAAATACCGCCCGCCAAAGTGAATGGATATATTTTGTACATTCAGCATAATTAGTTTTTTCAGATTTGAGTTATAAAAAACTACAAAAATAGGCAATTATTAGGGAATAAACGGAAGAAAATGATTTTTTCTACAAACAGTACGTTCCTACGGAACTTATGCAACTACTAATTCCAACTTTCGATATAGCATATTTGGTCTGAAATCGCTGCTGCCTTATTTATTAAAATTTTTATTCTTAAATTTCGTTTTATTTAATAGTTAAATTTTCTAAAATTTATTATTAATTTTATGACCTACAATAATTATAAAATAATGCTAAAACCAGAACCTGAGGGTGGTTTCACCGTCGTCGTTCCTTCGTTACCCGGTTGTATTACTTATGGTTCTACTTTGACCGAAGCAAAAGAAATGGCAAAAGAAGCAATAGAATTATATTTAGAAAGCCTTACTGCTCATAATGAATATATTCCAAATGACAATGAAACATTTGAGTATAACATAATGGTAGAATCTTATGCCTAAGTTACCTACTTTAACACCTTCCGATATAATTTAAATACTTCTGAAAAATGGTTTTATTATTGATAGAATTCGAGGAAGCCATCATATCCTAATAAATTTAAACACCAATGTTAGAGTTGTAGTACCTATGCACAAAAAGGATTTGCCAAAAGGAACACTTCATGAAATAATAAAACAATCTGGTATGACTATTGAAGAATTTTCTTGGCTCTGTAAGTTGTTACTACTTATCCCATACAAATCATCTAACCAAATTAGAAAAAAAATTGCGATTCTACAAACAGGTCGTTCCCACGGAACTAATTAACAATTAATCTCCAGCTCCGTAGGAGCTAACTGTTTGAAGAGTTTCATTTCCCATAATTCACGTATCTTCTTTTAATACAAGTTGATACTAATTATCTTATAGTTACTACCACATTTCCCTTCTTGTGCCCTTTATCCACATATCTGTGTGCTTCAATTATTTGTTCCATTGGATAAGTTCTGTCGATTACGGTTTTTAGCTTACCGGCCTCGCAGAGATCCTTGAGATAGTCCATATCTTTAGCCTTTAATTTAACATTACCCGACAGTGCAAAGGCTGTCAGATACATTCCTGACTTCGTGAGGGATTTTTTACGTCTTGAAGGTTCGATCTTGCCTACTGCATCAAAAACAACGTCATAAGCATTACTTTTTTGGGAGAAATCTTCTTGTGTGTAATCAATAAGATGATCAGCTCCCACGGATTTCACCATTTCAAAATTGGCTGAGGTGCATACGGCCGTAACTTCTGCTCCAAAGAACTTTCCAATCTGAACGGCATAAGTGCCGACACTTCCGGAGGCTCCATAGATTAACACCTTTTGACCAGGCTGAATATCTGCTTTCCTAAGATTAATCAAGGCGGTTAATCCTGCATTTGAAACAGGGGCGGCCTCCTCGTAGGACATATTTACCGGTTTTAATGCAAGAGCTGCATTTTCCGGTAAACAACAATATTCAGCATACGCGCCCATTTTAAATTCGGTGGATGCAAAAACAGGATCGCCTATCTTAAACAGAGTAACATTTTTCCCGACGGCTTCAATATCGCCTGCAAGTTCCATTCCAAGCAATTGGTTTCTCGGTCCGTTGAACCCCATCATAATTCTCATCATAGGTTTGAAAAAGAAATCTTTGACGGGTCCTAAACCAGGTTCTAAACGCCTAATCTTAGTATCCCCAATGTGTACTGTAGTAGCTTTTACATTAATCAGCACTTCATTATCCTTGGGAGTAGGCTTTTCGATTTCTTTCAGTTGAAGGACTTCCGGCGGTCCGTACTTTGTACAAATAATTGCTTTCATTTTTAATCTTTCTGTTTATTTTTTGGTTTGACCCGTATTGTCTGTACCCATCAAATCATAAGGTTTTTCACTATATTTATCATTCATTAAATAGACTATAAGGAATATGAATCCTATAAATGCAAGCAAAATTAGTAATTGACTTTTAGACGTCTTCTGAATATCTTGTTTTGATTTAACATCACAAACTTCACCAGGGCAGTATTGTACTTTGCCTTTAAAAAAAATAGGATAAAACTTACAACCTAAGCAAATTCCAAAAGCTGATTCAAAGAAGAGAAAAATTAGACAAATCAGACAGATAATACCTGTAATTGCGCTATAGGCATTTACTATAATAAAGAAGAAGAACATAGTAGCTGCTAATGCTACACCAATCACCCAGGCAAACTTTTTCTGAGCGGCTCCAACATATTCAGGTGTTTGATTTCGAACAATCAAACGTGCGAAAATTAATGTAGGTGAAAATTTCGGATTGATAAATACCCGTATCATAAAATCAATGAGGAAGAAAGTTACTACATACTTGATCGGAACAAAGTTCTGCTTAAAGAGAATGAACATTAGTGAAAGGAAGGTTGCTAGAAACAAAATTCCCGCAGCTGCTCTTATTTCCCTCTCGTTTAAAACAGGAATACTATATCCTTCCACATCTTCACCGAATTTGATAAGTTTTGTCATTTTTTGATCTTATTTCTTTGTTAAAAAAATTGATTTAATTAAGGCATAAAAACAACTGTAGTAAAAATACGAAATCCAATAAATAAAGTTTCAGCAGAAGGAATAAAAATCAAATCAAGAAAGGTTCAATCACTTAAGAATTCGAAATATTCTATTGACCATTTCTCATTTCACGAACTTTCCTCCTTTTAGACATTTATAGGAATTGTTTTAATTCTCATTACAATAACAAAATAAGATCAAATTTGCCTGTAGTTTCGACAATTCAACCCTATTTTTCAACAACTCAGCAAGTTTTTCATTTCCTTAATTAATTATTATAGTTAGTTTCGCTTATTATATTTATAACATAAGGAATGAATAGCATGAATCGAAACAATATCAAAAAACTACAAAAATTATTTGCATTAACAGCTTTGCTTTTTTTAGTTTGTGCCTGCAAAGAGAATTCAACATCAACTTCAACTAACAACAATGATGATTTAAAAGTTGTTCCTCGTGAAGCTGCATACAAAGGCTGCTACCCTGTTCTGGGTACAAGTCAAACTAAATGCTGGGATAGTGCAGGTAAAATTATCATACCTAAATTAGACGAAGCTTTTTATGGACAAGATGCACAGTTTATACACACGACCCCTGTTTACACCAAAAGCAGCGATGGACTTACTGTAAAAGATGAAGTCACCGGCTTAACCTGGCAGAAAACCTATGAAAAGGGTTCTTTCGGTGGTATGTATTACTGGGCTGAAACTCAAACTGTGGTTGACAATCTGAACAAACAAAACTACGGCGGCTACAACGACTGGCGCGTGCCAACCATAAAGGAGCTATACTCTTTGTGGAATGCAAGTGCTGGCTGGCCATATATTGATACTAATTATTTTATCATTAAATATACAGACGAACAAGACCTCAGTCACGCCATATTTTGGAGCAGCAACAAATATACCGGAGTACTGGGCAATATAAGCGGGGATATCCCCGGTGCGGAGCTTGCCTTTGGCGTGAATTTCGGCACGGGACATATCAAGGCGTATACTATCAGTGTCGGACCAAAGCACTTTGTTCGTTGTGTAAGAGGGAATCTTGCCTATGGTGTCAATCTATTCCAAAACAATGGGAACGGAACGATTTCCGATGAGGCAACCGGCTTGATGTGGCAGCAAACCGATAACGGTTCAGGTATAGATTGGGAACACGCGCTGGCGTATGCTCAAACCCAGAATAACGCAAATTACCTGGGGCACAACGATTGGCGGTTACCTAACTCGAAAGAACTTCAAAGTTTGGTCGAT
>CAIXTV010000148.1 GCA_903922465.1 uncultured bacterium | reverse complement strand
GTCATAAGGTTTAGCGGCAAATGTTTACGGAGAACGGAATCTGCCATCCCGCTCCAAACACTTGATAATTTGCTATTACTATCATAATAAAACCAAATATTATCACCCATTTCCACAAGACTTCAAATCTCGTCGAAAGACTCATAAGCATCTAATATTGAGCTTTAAATATCGTTGAAAATGCTCGAACGCACTTCGAAAGAGTTCGACTGCTCTTCCCAAAGCGTCGAAACCTCTTCCCAAAGCATCGACAGCTCTTCCCAAAGCGTCGACAGCTCTTCCCAAAGCATCGACAGCTCTTCCCAAACCGTCGACAGCTCTTCCCAAACCGTCGACAGCTCTTCCCAAACCGTCGACAGCTCTTCCCAAAGCGTCGAAGGCTCTTCCCAAACCGTCGAACACACTTCTCCAACGTTCTAAAGCTCTTCTCCAGAGCTCAACGCCTCTTCTCCAGAGTTCAAAGTCTCAAAAGCTAAAGATCAAGTGATTACGATGAATAGAATTTGCCAACCACATCTAAGTGGGGAGTTATTTGGAATTATAGGTATAGCCAAATAAGATATAATCGACTGAGATTGGAACCTCAACCTAACGTAGCCTTTGGCGAATGGGGTAGATTAAGATTAGACAAATTAAAAATTTGTCTAATCTTGTAGTCAGCAACCCTGGCCTTTGAGACTGTTATTGTGAGAGAAAGCTTTCTATTGCTAAATCCGGGATAAAAAATAAACCCGTTAGTTTTTGAGACCTAACGGGTTTACAATTATATTCCAAATAAACTTACTTCTTAGAAGGATATTCAGTAGCATTGCCCATAGTGATTCGAGGCTCAAGCATATTGAAATCGAGAGCATCTACCCAACCCCCTCCATCAAAGTCTGCATCATAGAAACCGGTAGAACCATTGGTGAGTTCAGGTTCAAAGAGGTTGAAATCGAGAGCATCTATCCATCCCCCCTGATCCAAATCGCCAAGGAAGAATGCAAATAAATCAGGATTAAATGAAACCTGTACCTGTGGATTTCCTCCATAAGCCTGAAAAGCACTCATGCTAAAATCATATTCAACCGGATTAGTATTGAAAGGAACCGGAATAGACGACCATGTTTCTAAGTGATTACGATTACGAATTCTAATGTAGTAATTACCAGTCCAGGTAGGGGAAATTTGAAATGAAGCAATTCCGGAAGTTGACAAATCAATCCCACTTATACTAACACCTATGGAATTATAGGGTGCATTTTCCTCAAACAAGTCTATTTGAACTCTATCTGCGATATCATACCCCCATTTAGGTTCACCTATATTTCCATCCATTGCGGCAAACATGGCGTTGGTGTTCATGTCGAATAATCCTTCTAAATAAAAATGTAGCACCACGGTCTTTATACTAAGCACCGTAACAGGAAAGTCTGGCGAGACAGCTCCATCTCCAGAGCTGTTGGTTCCGTAAACAGTCATAATCCCAGAGGTAGCCGAATTTGAATAATCGACAATTATAGAATTTGTATTATTACCTGATGTAATAGTAGCACCCGGAGGTATTGACCAAACATAGCCAGTGGCTCCTGTAATCAAAGGCACAGTATAGGTAGCCATTTGCTGACCTTGATAGACTATGGAAGGGCCGCTTATTGTGCCTGCAGGTCCGGGTAAAGAACTAATAGTAATAGTCATTTGACTAGAACCTGTACAAGCATTGCTTCCCGTTCCAGTAAGGGTATAAGTAGTAGTTGTTAATGGAGTTGCAATAGGATTAGCAATAGCCGGATTGCTCAATCCTGTTGAAGGTGTCCATAAATATGTGTAAGGAGTTGATCCACCCGATATCGATCCATTTAATTGAACTGAACCCCCTAAGCCTATTGTAACATTGCTTCCCGCATTTACAATCAGAGTATTAGTAATAACAGAGATATTAGAGTTATTATAAAATGCAGTAATAATGTTGCCATTAAGGTCGGCATATTCACAAGCACCACTTGTAGGGGTATCCCAATTCAGACTAGTTGAAATTCCAGTATTTGCGGTGAAGCGATACTGAATCAGAACTCCTGTCCCAATGCTAGCTGCAGTAGTCGATGCCCATGACATATAAATTTTGTTAGCTACACAATTCACCACAAGTACGCCTCCACCAAGTGCAGGATTAACAGATTGATAGCCATTAAAAGTAAGTTTTGTTGTATCAAAAATCATGGTTAAAGAAATACCTCCAATATTGTTACAATTTGTCACATTTATTGGAATATTAAGATTTCCGCTACAGGAATTGCTAACTCCTCCCGGAGTAGTTGTTATTGCTGCTTGAGAAACGGTTAATTGTGCAAGGTTAGAGGTAACAGAAGGAGTGCAAGTGCCCGAAACAATACATCTATACTGATTGCCACTCATTCCAATCGCAGTTGGACTAATTGCAAGTGTTGAGGTGAAAACTCCTGAATAAGGTGTGCCGTTAATGAGGTTAATCCAATTGGCTCCCCCATTAGAACTAAGTTGCCACTGATACGCCAAGCCTAAGCCACTAGCAGAAACGGAGAAATTACAACTGCCACCTGCATAAATTGAAGAATTAAGAGGATGGGTAAGAATAGAGGGAGTTTGATGAATGCTTATGCTTCCATTATTCCAAGTTGAAAAGATAATTTGACCACTTAAGTCGCTGTACTCGCAATTACCCGGAATTGAGGTATCCCATGTCAAGCCACTGCTGCCTGTTATACCATTAAACTTTAATTCAACAAGCAATCCAGCATTCGCTATTGTAGCTGATGATGTATTAGACCAGGTCAAATAAACTTTGTTCCCAATGGCATTAATGCTAAACAGCCCACCTGAAACTGCAGAATTTAGATTCTGATAGCCCGTATAGGTTAAGTAAGATGAATTGATATTTAATGTAAGTGAAAATGATGCCACATCAATAAAATCGCTTACATTAATTGGAATCACAAACTGACCAGGACAGCCTGTTGCTGAGCCACAAGTAGTAATGATATTAGGCAAAACCGTTATCATCGCAGAATTTGAATATACTGCAGGGTTGCAAGTCCCCGATACTTTGCAGCGATATAAATATGAATTTATTGAGAGGGGAGCATTGCTTATATTTAAAGTAGGTGAAGTTACATTTGAGTAAACTGCTGTATTAGTAAGATCAGCCCAGACACCACCTCCATTTGTACTTACTTGCCATATATATGATACGCCACTACCCGAAGCACTAATACTAAAAGATGTGCTTTGCCCCTTTGCAATGATTCTATTTGTTGGATGACCAGTAATAGAGGGTAAAGCATAAATGCTTTCATTCCCATTAACAAAAACGCTTGTAATCTGAGTCCCATTTAGGGCAGAATATTCGCAATTACCAGGTATTCCAACATCCCACTGCAAGCTACTAACACCAGTAACTGATGAAAACAAAAGCTTTATCAGGGTATCATTTCCAAAAGTGGCAGCGGTTGTTGAAGACCATGTCATATATACTTTCCCTCCAATTGCATTTATTACAAAAGTGCCTGCCGATAATGCTCCATTCAGATTTTGATAGCCTGTATATGTTAGACAAGAAGCGTTATAAGCAAAGGTTAGGGAAAATGATGCGACTCCAGTAAAATTTGTTACTGTGACTGGGACCATTATAATTCCAGGGCAAAAACTGGCTGTAGGCAACGTAGTTGTCACCGGATTGATGACGATAAGTACGGCTGAATTGGAGTATAAAACCTGAGAACAAGTACCAGTTATCCCACAACGATATTTATATCCACTATATGTAATAGGAGGATTTGTAACCCCAAGATTTGAAGAGGTTACGCCAGAATATATTGAGTTATTTGACAAATCAGACCAAGTGTTTCCACCATTAGTGCTAATCTGCCATAAATAAGTAATTCCAGTTCCACTTACCCCTAGGCTAAAAGAAGTGCTTTGCCCTAAAAGGATAGACCTATCAATAGGTTGTGCACTAATCGAAGCGAGTTGGTTGATAGTAGCCGTTCCGTTTGCGAAAGAGGCTGCAAGTACAGTGCCACTAACATTGGCATATTCGCAATTCCCAGAGGTTTGAGTATCCCATGTTAAACTCGTTGTACTTGTTGTTGCGTTGAACCTTAGTTGAACCAAAGTGCTATTCCCAAGGTTTGCCGCAGTAGTGTTTGCCCAACTTATTACAATCTTATTTCCGCTAGAATGAATGATAAGAAAGCCTGAAGTTAATGCAGTGTTTAGATTTTGATAACCAATATAGGAAAGTTTTGTGGTGTCAAAATTAAGAACAAGAGAAATTGCTCCAACTCCATTACAATTGGTTACATTAACGGGAACTTGTATTTCGCCGGGACAACTCGTTACTGATCCAGCTGTTGTAGTGATTGTTTGTGATTTAATACCTCCTGCCCAGACCACTACAAATAATAGGGGGAGTATTTTAAAAATCAGTGTTTTCATAGTTCAACTATTTTAATGAGACACCACTAATTTAATGACCTCGGAATTGGTTTGATCATTACTTGTATTGGTGTATTTCAAGAAATATATCCCAGATTTCAAATTAGTAGTCGGCAAAGCAACTTTGTGGCTTCCGACAGAAAAATCAGTATTAGTCACATCCATTACGTGCTTTCCAAGAATATCAACAATTGAAAGCTGAATATTTCCGGATTGGTTAAGGGTAAATGAAACGAATGAGTTACTATTTGCTGGATTTGGGTATACTGATAAAGCATTGGGATATTCTATAGAGTTAATGCTTGTCATACTTGAATTAATCGTTGGAATTGAAACAACTTCTGATTCAATTGGAATTGCCATAGCATCGGCAAATTCACTTTCTTCATAGATATTAAAGTCGATCCCTGAAGTTAGACCAGATAAGTCTTTGGTTTTTATCCTTAATATTACCACTGCTTCATCATCATTGATATTTAATGCATTCATATCGCACCAACCCATACGGAATAATCCTTCAATGGCTGTCCACGAAAAACCGTTAGCACCATTAACCATTTTAGCTCCAATTATTTCAACATATTGTTTAGGATAATAGAAGCCAAGGGAAGTGGCCCCAACTTGTGCCCCATTCTTTAGTTTCACAGGGAAATCATATTCAGTAAAAGAATCAGCATTCATTGAACCTTCGTGGACTAAACCAACAGGTGAACTACTCTTACTTGAAAATGTGTAGGAGGCATTTACATCACCAAAGCAGAGCATTTTAATATTATTCGTTACTATGCTTCCATTTACAATAACTGTATCGGAATGATATAAGTAATCGCCGGCGGGGAAAGCGCTTATTTGCCCAGTATAACGTTTCATTACAAATAGTGCATCTGTTCCGTTAATGGTATGACTGTAATTAACGTCAGCTGCTGCCAGATTCATGCCGGTTAAAAGATTAATTTGTGCAAAATGATTTAGAATGAGTAGGGCGTCAGTTGAGTTAACGCCTCCCCAAGGGTCAACAGGAGTGATGGACATTTTATAATTCCCAGAGGGGAAAGAGCTGAAGGTATATATTCCTGAAGTGTTGGAGGTGGTGGTAGTAATGATAGTATCTCCGAAATTCTTTATCACCATTGCAGCATTTTTCATTGCATTGGCAGTTGCATTGGCATATTTCAAAGTTCCACTCATAGTTGTATTGCTTGTTATTAAAGAAGGAACTTGTGCAAATGGACCAAAATAAACCCGTCCTTTGGCTAAGTTGTCTGTTTTATCATAAACCCTTAACGAAATCATGGTTGAGTCGCCGGTTCCCCAATAATTGTAAGTAGCATTTACATCATTTGCTGTATTGTTATATAAATCGTAAGCACCATAATTGTTGTAAATATTGCAGGTATAAGCAGAAGAGTTTCCTATGTTGACATTATTACTTCCATCCATGAATATTCCATAACCTGAATTATAAATAAAATTCGAGTTTTTAATAGTAGAGGTTGAATTATATATATTTAATCCATTTCCTAATGATTGTGTAAAGTTACAGTGATCGATGGTTGGCTGTGAGGTGTTTTCGACATAAACATTGTAGCTATTTCCTTTTTTTATGTTGCAATATTTGAGTGAACTTGTAGCCCCGCTCCAGTCGCTTCGATCTTCGAAATAGATGCCATTCCAACCTCCAGAAACTCCATTATAAGGGGCGAAGGTGATGATACTATCGGCGGTGCCAACTGCATAAAGTTCGCCCCCACAATAATAACTTGACCAATATCCAACCTGTATATTTTTTCCTACAGCAAAATTTAATGTATTGCCCGGATCGATTGTAAGTCTTCTAATTCCATTGTAAAGGCCGATGAGAATATTATCCAAAATAAGATATTCGGCATTGTCTTTTGTGATGGTTCTGCTTTCGGTATAAGTGCCTCCTGATAAGGCGATCATGTTTATTCCATTTCCAAGGAAGGTATTATTGCTGTGAACCGGAGAAGAGGACCATTCGGTGTAATAAACAGGATATCTTCCATTATTATTGAAAGAACAATTGGTAAAAGAACCATAGCCCCCATAATATCTTAACCCATCAGTAACTGCATTTGAAATAGTACACTGATCGATAGTAACGCTGCCTGTGTTTTCGCAATAGACATTATAGGCATTTGCTTTTTGAATATTACAATACTTAAGCTGATTGGTACAACCGTTCCAGTCGCTGCGGTCTTCGAAATATATTCCCGTCCAATCGCCAGCAACTCCGCTGAAAGGGGTAAATGTTATAATGCTATCGACGGTGCCTACTGCATATAGTTCGCCACCACAGTGATATCCTGAAAAATACCCTACTTGAATGCCCTTACCACTGGCAAATTTCAAGGTAAGGCCTGCTTCAATTGTTAACCTACCAATGCTGTTATACTTTCCTACTAGGATATTATCCATAATATGATATCCAATGCCATCATTCTGGAAAGTACGGCTTTCGGTGAGGGTTCCACCACAATAGCCAATGAGGTTAATGGTGTTTCCTGTGTAAGTGTTTCCGTTGAGAGTTGGGAAAGTATGGACTTCTGAGAAATAAATGGGATATCGCCCATTGGCTTGTATTATTGAATTTGACACAGTGTTGTATGCTCCATAAAATCTCATTCCATCCTGAACAGCATTTCTGAAGGTGCAATGGTTTATGGTGGGTTGATATGAATTTTCCACATAGATATTATATCCATTACCTTTTTCTACCACACAATAGTCTAAGACTGATACAGCACCCCAATAATCGCTTCTGTCTTCAAAATAGAGACCTTCCCATCCTCCGACTATTCCGTTGATTGGGGTGAAAGTTATCAGACTATCGGCAGTGCCAAGGGCATAAAGTTCGCCAGCATAATGGTAATTGGTATAAAAGCCAATTTGTATCATTTTACCTGCAGCAACTTTTACAGTATTTCCTGGTTCAATAGTGAGGCGGCATTTATCATTATATTTTCCTATATATAGATTATCCATAATAAAAATAGGAAGGCTAAGCGAGTTCCATCTGTTGTTGTCGGTAATATAGCCTCCGGGCAAACAAATTCCGTTATAGGTATTGCCTGTCAAACTAAGGGAGCCAAGGTGTTTAACCAAAGTAACATTGGATGTAGGATAATATATACCATAGATGTTGTTGCTCAGGGTAGTGTTAGTATAGTTGGGTAAGGATGCGCCTGTGGTAATATAAAGTCCGGCCCAGCCATTATTTGATATCGTACTATTAAGGAAGACTGGGTTTGAATTGTTCATATATACCCCGCTTTCGGTATTTCCTTTTACAAATGTATTCTGAATGCTGATATGCCCTGAATTCAGGCTAATGCCATAGCCATCGGCATTGGTGATGAAGCAATTTGACAGCAGGGGTTCGCTGGTTGCATAACAAGATAAATTGGCATTGCGCGATCCGTTTCCTGCATTGGAAATTTGGGTATAATAGAATTGTGATGAGACGCCTACATCGCTATTTTCATCAAAATATAATCCGTTCCATTTGCCGATTTCGCTGGTAAAATAGGTGAATTTCACTGTATCGGTGATGGTCCCATTACAAATGATGTTGGCTTGGCCAACACTTAAGCCTGTGTTAGGCAGAAAGAGGATGGTGGCACCAGCTTGAAAGGTGTGGGTTCCTCCGGTGAAGGATATGTCGGATGTTGCCCAATAGGGGCTAAGCGCTTTTGTGAAGGTGGTTATAGCATTGAGGTTTCCACTTAGCTGAGTGCCGGGGGTGTATAATCTTAATTCATTTAATGTTGAGTTAAAAGTGGTTGATCCGGTAAGGATGGTGGCATATTGCAGATATTGTTTAGTTTGTGCCACTGCAACAGGGGAGGTTGTGCTGAGAGTGGCCCAGTCGCCCCAAACTCCGTCGCCACCAGCTGTGCGATAGGTTATTTGCAGGTTTGCAGGAGCGGTGTAGGCTTTAACGAAGGTGAGGGAATCGATTATTCGTTCGGCGCCGAGGTCGTAAAAGGGGCTTGACACGAAAGTTCCGTGGTTAACAAAGTTGGCAGTGAGGGTCATGTTTGCGTAGCGGCAGTTGAGGATTGGGGTGCCCGAAAGGTTGGTTCCTCCGGTGTACTGAACGATGCCATTTCCGGCAAAGGCGCTTCCATCTTTGGTGAAGTCGTACATAACGTAGCCCGATGTTATCCAGTTGAGGGTAGCGGTATCGGCTTTGGCATAATACACCACATTGCTAAGGGTAGACCCCACTGCTCCTGCCATAATGGTAATAAGACCGTTATTGACTATTGAGGAATGATTGCTGATAGCCACAGGCAGATTGGTGCCCGTTGTCCATGCTCCGGTAGAGCCATTGAGGGCTGGGGTGGCGAGGTATACGGTGTTTGATTTGGTTCCCGAATTATCGTAGCCGCCCATCACATAAAGTTTGTTGTTATAAGTAATTGTGCTGTGACGGTTGCGGGCAGCGGGCAGAACTGTGCCTGCGGTGAAGGTCGAAAGGGTGTTCAGGGCATTTACTTTGGTATAATATACGCTGTTTAAGGCAGTGTTTTCGGTCATTGAGCTGCTTCCTCCAACCACATAAATATAGCCCATCAAATAAGTTGCGGTGTGACCCCATAGGTTTGCCGGTAGGGTGGTGGCCGAAGTTTGCCAGGCGCCAATTGAGCCATCGGCATTGATGGTGGCATAATATATTGTGTTATACACTTGCGAGGCATCGCGTCCGCCCATCACATAAATGGTGTTGGTTCCGATAACCACAGCAGGGTCGCGCAGGGCAACAGGCAAAGGGTTGAGGGTGGTCCAGCCCGAAATACCACCCGAAGAAATTGTTGCTACATAAACGGTGTTCACATAACTTACATTGTTGTAACCACCCACCAGATAAACATAGCGGTCGTTCCACGAAACGGTTTTATGGCCGGCAAGGGTTTGAGGAAGAACGGAGGTGGTGAGCCAGGTGCCAACGTCGCTTGCTGCATTCTGAAGGTAAACGTTGTCGCCCGCAAGCACGGCATTATTTGCCACTCCTTTGTAGAAATCGGCATTATAGGTTTGCAAAAAGTTTACTTGAGCGTTTAGTGTTTCTGTGCCCATCATGATAAGGGAAATTATCCCCACAAACATAACTTTAATGAAAAGTTTGTTCTTAATAAGATGTAATTGTTCTTTCATAATACTTGATTTAAAATTTGATTGAGTCTTTTTTTTGAATATGCTTTTGGTTTTATTTTTTATTTGACTTAGGGCTTATGCCAAGTATATCTTCGGGTTTGAAATATGGTAATTGTAACAAGTCCCGGGATAAAATCCCGGGACTTAATTGTTGCGGGTTTTATCGCAAATTATGGAATAATAGTAATGTACACTTCACTCCAAGGCCCTGCCAATTCAGGGTGGGCAACTACGAATTGACGTGCATAAATAAACACTTGTTTCCCACGATATTTGTGATCAAACGCCAAAATGAATTTTGCTTTAGTTCGAATAATATGATAGATTACATCGTTAATACTGGTAGGAGCAGTTTTTTTAACTTTTCCACCATCAGCATATTCTCCCGAAATGCTTGAATCGACTATACAAAGTGCCACCTGAATTGAATCGGCCTCTTCCGAAATACCTTGAGTTTCGCTTTCAATAGGGAGGCAGATAATTTTTATCTCGCCTGCGCCAACTGGTTTAGAACTAACCGCGGTTCCTGTTTCTATAACCTTGGTTTTTGGTGTGTGATGTTCGACAGGAGGTGCTATATTCAGCATATTCCTATCTTCAATAGTAATTTTTGGACTTCCGCTTATGCGGTTTAAAATGGGTTGGAAAAACGCAGTAAAGTCATCCATAATTTTAACTACTTGCTTAGAGTTTTTCTTTCCGTTAGGATCGCAATGGATTTCGTAGGCGCCTGGGTTGGCTGGGAGGCCAGTCCACCAAAGTGCCAGATATCCTGTTACTAAAATAATTTCGGCGGCTGTCATTCCCAGTCGTTCGCCGTTAGTTTCGGTGCCCCCCTCGGGGATTATTTTCAACCAGCCTTCGACTATTTTAAGGTATAAGTCAAATTCCGACTGAGTTTGCGGTATTCTTCTTCTGTTGAACATAAGTTTGTTTTTTTAATGATTTTGTTTTTATTTGAATTAATTGATTTAATTGAAATTATATGCTGGTGTGAAGGAATTCCATGGAGGTACTAAGGAATTCTGCACTGGTGTTTGGATGTTCTGCTTCGGTGTTTTGAATCCTAACAGTGGTATTATAAGTCCTAACATCACTGTTAGGGCTTTAATACTAGTGTTTGAAAACATAACACCATTGTTAGAACTTCCCACAGTACTGTTAGAAATCGTAACACCGGTATTTAAAGTGTAACAGTGGTAATATAACTCATAACACCACTGTGGGAAATCAAAACATCGGTGTAGAATTTCGCGGCACCGGACGAATGAGGCAGAATTCTGCCAGGATGAATCAAAATACCGATGCGATGAATCGTAACATCGGCTCAGTGTTTTTGATTTTTGATGGGGATAATCAATATACTGATGCTGAGGATCAAAATACTGATGCTGAGGATTGAAATTCCGGCGCGAGGTTTGGTGTTTCCGCTGGAATAATGAAGCGAAGGAGCGAATAATCTTCCTTCGTAAACGCATATATATATAATAGGAGTAGCCATTGAGCAAATAGCAATAAAAAACTTCAAAAGAGTGGCTCTGCCTTCCTCCTTTTAAGGGCTTTCCCGTGTATTTTATTTGCGATATCATACTATTCTAATGCTATGTTTTGCTCAATTCAAAATATTTATATTTACTAATGGAATGTAAAAGTATAACATATTTTAATGTAACACCTAATTTGAATATAACATAATAGTTAATGTATTGTTAAAAGATTTTCCTTCGTTTTTTTTAGTTGTACTTATAAGCCTTTCAGATACTAAATATGGTGCTCTATATATTTGCCTGTTATATCTTTATGTGATATATTGAGACCTTACATTTGCCTTATTTAGCCTCAATACTCACCTTGCTTAAACCATAATAGCCCAAAGAACGACCTTTAAACTCCTAAACAAGTTAAATAACACCCTGTTTTCATGCTACACATCAGCCTTAAGCCTTGTTGCCTGTTCAATGCTTGCTGACTTTATTATGTAGTCAGAATTCAGGGTGTTTGTAGTTTTGCTTATATATATAAGGTGTTAATTAGAAATCACAAATTTTATCGTTTCACTGCTCGAAGCACCCTTGCTAGTTTTGCTGAATTTCAGGAAATAGATGCCTGCATTTAGGTCGGCCGAAGTGAGGTTTATCTTATGGCTTCCGGCCACAAAATCACCCTCAGTAATTTCTCTGATTTGCTTACCCAAAACATCAACAAGCGAAAGCTGGATATTTGCAGCATTGTCGAGCGTAAACATTATGGCCGAATTCCCCTTCACCGGATTGGGGTAAACCCTTAAACCACTCTGACCATTGAGGGTTTGCATGCTCGTTTGAAGGGTGTTTATGGTAGGAATTGAAACAACAGCCAAATCGTTTGCCACGGCAAAAGCATCGGCAAGTTCACTTTCTTCATAAATATTAAGGTCGATGCCCGAACTTAAACCTGCTATGTTTTTGGTTTTAATTCTTAAGATAAGCATCACCTCATCGTCGCTAATATTCAGCGCATTCACATCGCACCATCCCATTTTAAATAAGCCGTCGATGGCAGACCACGAGAAACCGCTTATGCCATTTCCGAGTTTAACCCCAACAATATCGAGGTATTCTTTAGGATAATAGAAGCCCAATGAAGCGGCACCTATTTGCATAGCAGTCTTCAAACGAATCGGAAAATCATATTCGGTGAAGGATTCAGCAATCATTGAGCCTTCGTGAAGCAAACCCACAGAGGCCGCACTCTTGCTCGAAAAAGTGTAAGAAGCATTAACATCGCCATAACACAACATCTTAATATTATTAATAACTTGATTTCCTGTAACACTAAAGGTGTCGGTGTTGTAAAGATAATCGCCCGAAGGGAAAGAAGTCATTAATGAAGAATAACGCTTCATAAGGAAGAGGGCATCGGTGCCATTCACCGTATGACTGCGGTTTGCATCGGCAGCCGAAAGGTTTAATCCGCTCATTAGGGTATGCTGAACAAAATGATTGAGAACCATCAGAGCATCCGTCGAATTTACTCCACCCCAAGGCTCAGAGGGTGTTATATCCATTTTGTAGATTCCTGAAGGGAAGGAAGTAAATGCATAATATCCCGAAGCGTTTGATGTGGTGGTGGCAACAACAGAGTCGCTTAGGGTTTTAATCAGCATGAGGGCGTTTTTCATGGGCGAAGCAGCCAAATTGGCATATTGCAAATTTCCGCTCATGAGGGTAGTGCTGGTGCTTAAGGCAGGAAGTTGCACAAATGGAGAATACCATACCGTGCCCTTGGCCTGATTGTCGGTTTTATCGAAAATTTCATAAGCAATCATAACCGAATCAGAAGCTCCCCAAAAATTATTGGCAGCATAAACATCAGCCGTCGAATTGTTGTAAACCGCATAAGCCCCATTACTGTAAAGGTTGCAGGTATATAAGGCTGAATTTCCAATGCTGGCACTTCCCCCTCCATCTACATAAATCCCATTAGTAGTGTTGTTTGTAAAATCAGAGTTCCTGATGCTCAAACTTCCATTATAAATCGTTAAACCATTACCAGTCGATTGCCTTAAAATTGTATGATCAATAGTAGGTTGATAAGAATTTTCACAATAAACATTAGAGTTCACAGCTTTTTCAACCACGCAATACTTCAGTATAGAGGTGGCACCATAATCATCATTATAGTTGTAGAAATTTAGGCCACCCCATCCTCCGGCTAAATTGTTGAATGGCCTGAAGGTGATAATGCTGTCGGCTTTTCCCTCAGCCCACAAAGCGCCACCATAGCAGCAAGCCGAAGTGCCCAAGGAGATTTTTGTAGCAGGATCAAACTCCAGCGTCACACCTGGCTTAATAACTAAAGTTGGGTTTCCGCCCCAGTTAAGCATCCTAATATCACTGAAAACATGATAAGGAATGCTATCATAATACAAGGTCTTATCGCTGTAACTATCGCCCCCAGTTAGCCCTATGAAATTTGTTGTATTAGCAATATAACGGTTTGCCCTGAGATAAACATTACTTCCAAAATCATTAAATATCAGCGGATAACCATTATTGTTTAGGAATTGACAAGCTTGAATAGAACCTCCCGCTTGGCTAACAATAATTCCATCAGAAGCAGAATTGCTTATGGTGCTATTTTGCATCGAAATTGTAGACTGGGATAATGTTATTCCATTTGAGGTTGCATTATCAAAAACACAATGGTCAATTGTAGGCTGAGAAGTAGTAGAGCAATATAAATTATTGCCAGCCGCTTTTTCAACAACACAGTATTTTAAAGTCGAATTTCCGCCATAATCATCATTGAAGGTGTTAAAATTAATTCCACCCCAACCCCCTATTGCATTATTATAAGGCTTGAACGTAATAATGCTGTCGGCACTACCTTCAGCCCAAATCGAACCACCATAACAACAAGCCGCTGTTCCCAACGAGATTTTTGTTGCAGGATTAAATGCTAAAGTAACACCCTTATCCACATAAAGCGTTGGGTTTCCACCCCACACCCCAAGCACAATATCACTCTGCACATGATAAGGAATTCCATCATTATACAAACGCCTGCTCTCAGTATACCAACCACCAGAAAGGGAGATGTAATTGTGGGTATTTCCAGTATAGGTATTTCCAGAAAGGGAAATGTTGCAAGTCCAATCATTATAAACAAGAGGATAAGCATTATTATTTAGGAATACATTATTCTGAACCGTTCCTGTAGCTTGATAAAACACAAGTCCACTCCCTGCCGAATTGCTTATAGTGCAATTGCGAATCAAATAGGGTTGATTGGAGGATTCATTGTAAATATTATAGGAATTACCTTGTGTGATGGTGCAATATTCCAGAACAGAAGTTCCACCCCAGTCATCGTTAACCGGATAAAAATAAATCCCTTCCCAGCCCCCTACGGTATTGTTGAAAGCTTTAAAAACAATGGGCTGACTCGCGCTTCCCTGAGCCCTTAAGCCCCCACCATAAGAAGCAGGATAACCAACCTGGAGTTTTTTCCCAGCTTCAAACTCAAGCGTAACCCCAGCTTCGATAGTAAGCTGCGGATTCGACCCCCATTGACCAACAATAAGATTGTCTAAAACAATATAAGGAATACTGTCTTTTTTTAAGGTCTTACTAGCACTATACCATCCACCAGTGAGGGCAATTCGGTTTATTACATTTCCGACATAAAGATTACTATGCTGGATAGGGTTAGCATTTGGGTCTAATACAATGGGATATTTCCCGTTATTCAAAAACTGACAATTAATAAAAGAAGCTGAAGAATTATAAAAGCCAGCACCACTAACAAGAGCATTTCTAATAATCGTGTGATTCATCAAATTAGGCTGAGAAGTATTAACTGAATAGACGTTCCAAGAATTTCCTTTTTCGATAACACAATAATCCATTTGCGATTGCTCACCCTGTGCATCGCTTTGATCCTTGAAATAGATCCCTTCCCAACCGCCGGCAAGACCATTGAAGGACGTAAAAGTGATAAGACTGTCGACAGTCCCAATAGCATATAATTCGCCCCCCCAGCCATTGTCGTGACCAATTTGTATCTGAGCACCACTCACAGTTTTAATGGTCGCCCCAGGCTCAATGGTTAAACGGTTGTTATTCCAAATTCTTATATTACCAAGCAATATGTAATCATACTGAATTTTACTCCATCGGATATTAGAAGTCAACTCCCCACTTTCAAAGGCGATACCGTTATAAGTATTTGCTGTAAACACAGGTGAACCACCGGGCTGAGTTATATTAAAATTGGGAGAAGGATAGTACATGGCATAAGTATTATGTTCAATCTTGGTGCTGCCAACTGTTCCAAAAGTGGGGACAGAGGAGTTGGAGGAGTAATAAATACCTGCACCAGCATTATACGATATTATACTTGAATTAATAGTCGGACTAGAACTATTAAGATAAATACCATTTACTGCATTCCCCTTTATTAAGGAATTCTGGATATTTATATGTGAGTTGTTCAGGATAATTCCATAGCCATCGGCATTTAGTAAACTACAGTGCGAAAGCATAGGCTCGTTAGTATTGTTGCAGTTTAAATTGGCATTCCAACTACCATAACCGGCATTAGAAATTATGGTATAATTGAACTGTGAAGAAACGCCTGCATCACTTTCATCTCCAAAATATAAACCATACCACTTGCCGGTTTCATTAGTATAATAAGTGAACTTCACAGAATCAGCAGCCGTACCATTACAAATCACATTAGCTTGTCCAATATAAAAGCTGGTAGCAGGCATAAAAAGAATAGTTGCCCCTGCTTCAAAAACATGAGTTCCGCCAGTAAAAGAAATATCCGATGTTGCCCAATATGGGCTTAAAGCTTTTGTAAAAACAGGAATACTATTGAGATTACCACTTAGAGGAGTTCCGGGGGTAGTCAAAGTCATGCTATATAAAATAGAATTTTGGCTAGATGACCCTGTGAGTATAGCTGAATATTGCACATATTGCTTGGTTTGATTTATGTTAATGGGAGTTGCTGAAGTCGCTACAGTCCAGTCTCCCCATATTCCATCACTTCCTGCCATGCGATATGAAATCGCCAAGTTTGCAGGGGAAGTGTAGCCAGCATTAAAAGACAAGGAATTTATTAATCTCTCAGCCCCCAATTCATAAAAGGGATATGAAACGAAACTACCGTGGTTTACAAAGTTGGATGTCATATTCAAATAGGCATAACGACAATTGAAAATAGAAGAATTTGAAAGATTTGTTCCCCCTGTATAGCAAACCTGTCCGTTCCCTGCAAACGCAGAACCGTCTTTTGTTATATCATACATTTCATTCACAGCGGTTGACCATGAAAGAGTCCCGGCATCAGCATTTGCATAATATACCGTATTGCTCAAAGTAGTGTCAACACAGCCAGCCATAATTGTAATTAAGCCATTAGAAACCACTGACGAATGGTTACTGATTGCTACAGGTAGATTTGCTCCAGTAGTCCAACTTCCATTTGAACCGTTTAGTGCGGGTGTAGCAATATATACAGTATTGGCCTTAATCCCTGAATTATTATAACCTCCTATTATATAAAGTTTGTTGTTGTAGGTTACAATGCTATGACGGTTGCGGGCTTCTGGCAAATTTGTGCCAACATTAAAGGGCGTAAGGGCATTAAAGGCATTAACTTTAGTATAATAAACATTACTCAATGCCGAAGTTTCAGTCATTGAGCTCGAACCACCCATCACATAAATATATCCCATCATATAAGAGGCAGTATGCCCCCAAAGACTTCCAGGCAAACTAACAGCCGAAGTCTGCCAGGCACCTATTGAACCATCTCCATTTAGTGAGGCATAATAAATTGTATTGTATGCCTGTGTAGCATCACGACCTCCTAACACATAAATCGTGTTTACTCCAATAACAACAGCTGCATCTCTTAAGGCAACAGGTAAAGGATTAAGTGTAGTCCAGTTCCCTATGCCTCCTCCATAAATAGGTGCAACATAAACCGAATTTACATAATTTGTGCCATTGAAACCCCCAACAGAATATACATATCTGTCGTTCCATGAAATGGTCTTATGACCAGAAAGAGTTTGAGGAAGCACAGTAGTAGTGAGCCAATTACCTACACTGTTCGCTGCATTTTGAAGATACACGCTATTGCCCGAAACTGAAGTGTTGTTTAATACACCATAATTGAATACAGCGTTAGAGGCTTGGGGGAAGTTTACTTGGGCGGTTATACTACCTAAACCCATTAAAAAAAAGGAAATTAATCCTAAAAACAAGCCTTTAATTAAAAGCCTGTTTGGCGAAAAAAGAAATTGTTTTTTCATAATTATTGATTTTATTTTTGAATTTGAATATTTTCATATGTTTTTTTTATGAGATAATCTATCCTCAAATTATAGATGTGCAATTGTATAGCAAGGAACTCCCATATTCAGACAAAGTATTATTCTATCAATGGAAGATGACCCCGTATTCCAAAAATTTCTTCTTAAAATGAAATTACAACTTTCGATTAAGCGAAAATATACAAAAGTAGAAAGGCTACTGCTTTCTCTCATTATTGATACTTTCTCAAATCTGCAGTGTAGTCCCATATTGAAGCAGAATTATGTTTTGTAATACATGCAATAACAGTGACTATAATTATCATGTAAAAATAAACATTGTATTAATGTCATGTATTATTTGTGCGCAATATTAAAGTTAAAGTTATGTTAAAAGAATTTGCTTCGTTTGTAACCCCCGATATTGCTTGGTTTACACAAAATAAATGAATGCATTATCAGGATTATTCCAGCGTTCTGGTTTTGTAATTCCTGTAACGAAAACATAAAGACAATACATACTCAAGTATCAGGTTTTCATACCACAATTAAAATCTTTAACTCAGAAAGGATATATTGCCATTTGAAAGCATTTTTTAAACTCAATTCATCATAAGCTTTAAAACATAAATCAATTTGCTAGAACCAAGATCCTGTAAAGCTGTGTCATTAAAGTCTTTTTATTGTAACATCAGTAAAATAATTTATATTTGCACTATGAGTTCAATGCCTAACCGTAAAAGTTTTTATCTGAATATCCTTATAACCCTCAGACGTCCACGCTTTATGATAGTGGTCGGACTGATTGCAGGTTTATTAGGAGGCTTGGCAGCCGTGCTATTAAAAAATACTGTTTGGTTAACTCATTATATGCTTACCTATTGGTTTAATTCCAGTAGCGAAAACTATTTATACCTGGCCTATCCTTTTATTGGCATAGTCTTAACCATCGTTTTTGTTCGATTTGTGGTAAAAGACGATATAAGTCATGGCATCAGCCGAATATTATATGCAATGTCGCGCAACAAAAGCAAGTTGGCTACTCACCACACCTATTCTTCGCTAATTGCAAGTACATTAACCGTAGGGTTTGGTGGTTCGGTTGGCCTCGAAGCCCCCATTGTTCTCACTGGTTCTTCTATAGGCTCTAACTTGGGTAAATGGCTAAGGCTGTCGCCACAAAAGACCAAACTCCTTATTGCCTGTGGTTCGGCAGGTGCTATTGCCGGAATTTTCAAAGCCCCAATTGCAGCGGTGATTTTTGCTCTTGAAGTCCTCATGCTCGATCTCACTATGGCATCTTTGGTTCCCTTGTTGATTTCGGCAGTTACAGGAGCCACCGTTGCCTATTTCCTACAGGGCAGAAGTGTTTTATTTAATTTCGATCTCACATCATCCTTTTCAATGTATAATATCCCCTGGTATATAGTGCTGGGAATCTTTACAGGTTTTGTTTCCCTCTATTTCATTCGTGCTTCGGGCTGGATTGAGGGTAAATTTGACAAATGGCAAAAGCCCCTGCTAAAAGCAATGACTGGTGGTTTGATATTGGGCTTACTCATTTTCTTATTTCCTTCCCTTTATGGCGAAGGTTACGACACCTTGCGCTCTATTCTCAATAGCAAGGGAACCGACATTCTCCATCATAGTTTCTTCCATTCAATAGATTCTTCGGCATGGGTGTTTATGTGTTATTTATTATTGATATTATTTTTTAAAGTCACCGCCATGTCGGTCACTTTGGGAAGTGGGGGGATTGGGGGTGTGTTTGCTCCCAGCTTATTTATGGGGGGGATCAGCGGATATTTCGTAGCGATAGTATTGAATACATTGGGCATTGCCAATGTTCCCGAAATTAATTTCACCCTCGCAGGAATGGCAGGGATAATGGCAGGTGTGATGCATGCACCCCTTACTGCCATCTTCCTCATTGCCGAAATCACTGGTGGATATCAGTTTTTTATCCCACTAATAATTACGTCGACCCTATCGTATTTCACGATTATCTATTTCGAACCCCATTCTCTCTACACCAAGAATCTGGCAAAAAGGGGAGAATTGTTAACCCACCATAAAGATAAGTCTGTCCTCACACTTATGCGAGTAAGTAAGCTTATCGAAACAAATTTCAACAGTATTCATTTAGAAGCTAATCTTGGTGAATTAGTAAAAGTGATTTCACTTTCCAGCCGCAACTTCTTTCCTGTTTTAGATGAGCACAATGTATTGCAAGGCATAGTGGTACTCGAAGACATCAGGCAGCAAATGTTTCGCCCCGAACTCTACGAAACTGTCTTTGTAAAAGATATCATGCGCCCTCCGGGCGAATTTGTTGAAGACAACGAACCTATGGAAGATGCCGTCAATAAATTCAGAACATCTGATAGTTATAACCTCCCCGTACAACACCAAGGAAAGTATGTTGGATTTATTTCAAGAGCCAATGTCTTTTCTGCCTATCGCAAGATAATGAAACATACATCGGAGTTTTAAAACTTAGGAGAATATCGAATAAAGATTTTCGATTTTTAATTATAGAAAACAACCTTAAATTCGCCATACTTCATAAATCAAAAATCGATAATCCGTATTTTTAAATCAATTTAAATATTCTTATTTCATTTAGGTAAACCTGCACTGCATTTATCTTCCTTCATAAAAGGATATTTAAAATCGGTAGGTGGAAGCAAGGTTTCTTTTATGGTACGAGGATTAGTCCAACGGAGCAGATTCAGATAACTTCCGGCCTTATCATTTGTTCCCGACATACGTGATCCCCCAAAAGGTTGTTGCCCAACCACGGCACCGGTTGGCTTATCATTAATATAAAAATTGCCTGCCGAAAACCGCAATGTCTTTGCTGCTTTTGTAATCGCAGCCCTGTCAGTTGCAAAAATCGAGCCTGTCAATGCATAAGGTGAAGTTTTATCACAAATCTTCAAAGTATCCTCAAAATCTTCATCTTCATAAACATAGATGCTCAATATCGGACCGAAAATTTCCTCTTCCATCGTCGTGAAATGTGGAGTCTTGGCAAGAATTACCGTAGGTTCCAGAAAATATCCTTTCGATTTATCTCCATTACCACCAAATAACACTTCAGCCTCTTCCGATTCTTTTGCCTTTGCAATGTAGCGCATGCAATTATCAAAAGATGACTCATCGATTACGGCATTCATAAAATTGAAAAATTCTTTCACATCTCCAACACTTATTTGCGCAATCATCTCACTCATCCGTGCTTTGATTGATTCCCATAATGACTGAGGGATATAAGCACGCGATGCAGCAGAACATTTCTGTCCCTGAAACTCAAATGAACCCCTAACTAAGGCTGTGGCTACCTCATCGGTATTTGCAGATGGATGCACAAACACAAAGTCTTTTCCACCCGTTTCGCCAACTATCTTTGGATAGGATTTATAATTCGGCAAATTGTTAGCAATGGTTTTCCACATATGATTGAAGGTCGCTGTTGAGCCGGTGAAATGTAATCCTGCAAAATCGTGATGTGAAAACACCACATTGCCTACTTCCGAACCTTTCCCAGGTATAAAATTCACAACCCCATCCGGCAAACCTGCTTCTTTAAATATTTTCATTAGAATATAGTTCGATAAAACAGAATTACCCGAAGGTTTCCAAACAACCACATTCCCCATTAAAACAGGAGCAAGAGTCAAATTCGATGCGATAGCCGTGAAATTAAAAGGCGTTACTGAAAAAACAAAACCTTCTAAAGATCTGTATTCAATCCGGTTGATGATGCCTGGTTCCGAATTAGGTTGTTCGTTATAAATATCAGATATATATTGTGCATTGAAGCGTAAAAAGTCGATCGTTTCGCATGCTGCGTCAATCTCAGCCTGATAAACATTCTTCCCTTGACCTAACATGGTTGCTGCATTCAGTAAATGCCGATATTTTTTTGAAATTAATTCAGCTATTTTTAAGGTAATAGAAAGCCGTTCTACCCAAGAAGTAGATTCCCATTTCTTATGAGCCTTTTGGGCAGCTTCAATTGCCAAATTGACTTCCTTTTCTGAAGCCAGATGATAATTAGCCAGAATATGTTGGTGATTATGTGGCATCACAACCTTAGCCGTGTTGCCTGTTCTGATTTCTTTTCCTCCAATGATTAGAGGAATATCCATAATTTCTGAACTTAATTTCTCCAGTTCAGCATTCAATAGTTTTCGATCTTTACTTCCCGGAACATAGCCGTGAACAGTTTCATTTATAGGTGTAGTGAAATTAAAAAGTGCGTTATTCATGTGTTATATTTTATTATTAATTTAAATGAAGCCTTCATCTTAATGTGTTTGACTTCCTTTTGACTAAACAAAACTATCCTCTAAATGTTTGACAAACATAAAGTTTAACAAAAACAATTCGTGTTTTCGCTTTCCTTCCATCACAGCAATTTAAAGGGAAGGCTATATTAACCCAATAACTCAATAATGTAATAACCCAACAACCAAACTCTCCATTTATCGTTTATATCAGTATTATTCCTAATTTTGACACACAATAAATTTAGCATTTTAAAAAGATGATTGTTAGCTACGGCATCGATAATTTAAGTAAAATTCATTTTCCTGTGGTTACCATAGGCACCTATGATGGAGTTCATCATGGACATCACGAAGTATTAAAAAGATTGATTGAGGAAGCAAAGCTAATTGGTGGAACTTCGGTGGTTATTACATTTCAACCTCACCCTCGCAAGGTACTTTTTCCCAAACGTAAAGATTTTTTTATTTTAACAAGCGATGAGGAAAAGATATGCCTTTTGGAGCGAACAGGTATCGATCATTTAATTATATTGCCATTCACAAAGGAGTTTTCTTCCCTATCTGCCGAACTATTTACTCAAACTTTTCTCATTGAAAAGTTGCAAATAAAGAAACTTATTGTAGGGCGCGAGCACCAATTTGGCAATAAACGCGAAGGAAATCATAACGATTTAATGGAACTGAGCAAAAAGTATCAGTTTGAATGCGAGGAAATTCCCGAACAATTGATAAATAGTGTCTCTGTAAGTTCAACAAAAATCAGAAATGCCCTCTTAGAAGGAGATATTAAAACCTCAAACGAATTGCTTGGATTTCCTTATTTCATAACAGGTGTTGTTGTTGAAGGAAATCGTTTAGGACGTCATATTGGGTATCCAACTGCTAATATTCAGCCCGATTCGGATGATAAACTTTTGCCTAAAAATGGAGTGTATGTAATTAAAGCAGAGCTTGAAGATGGTTTTTGGGATGGGATGTTAAACATTGGAATTCGTCCGACCTTTAATTTAAAACAGCGAACCATCGAAGCAAATCTCTTTAGTTTCGACCGCGATATTTATGGGAAAACCATAAGGATATATTTTCTTGAAAGAATAAGGGATGAAGAGAAATTCGATGAGATACAGGATTTAAAAGACCGATTGGCTTACGATACCTTAATTTCACTGGGTGTTCTCATGAAATATGAAAACTTCAGCAGCTTTTTGCCATGTCACGTCTGATAATATTTTCATGTTTTATATTTTTTCCCTGGGCTTGGAGCATACAAGCTCAAAACCCGACGAAAAAAGAACTCGAAAATTACAAAGTGTTTACCTCTTTAAGCGAAGCATTGCAAACGCCCGACTCTGTTTTTCGTTTAAATTTGGCTAAGAATAAACTCAAAAAATTCCCCCCTGATATTTTCAGATTTCGCAATCTGAAAGAACTTAATCTGAGCAAGAATAAAATTCAGGAAATCCCGGCAGGCATTGAAAATCTGAGTGAATTAATGGTGCTGAACCTTGCTAAAAATTACCTGTCAAGCCTTCCCCCTGAATTTGGAAGTCTTACCAACCTAGTGTTGCTCGATTTAAGTCAAAACTATATCACCAAACTTCCTTCTGAAATCGGAAAACTCACTAAACTCGAAGAATTCATTCTTTGGCAGAATGAAATTGTGGTGCTTCCTTCCGAAATTTCGAAACTTAAAAAGCTTAAGAAACTAGATATGCGTTTAATTTACATGAATGATAAGCGCAAAGATGCCATTATTGGCTTATTACCCAATACCGAATTGTTTTTTTCGCATAGCTGCAATTGCAATACACCTGATTAACTTTTCCCTTTCTTTTAATTATGTTGGCTCCAAGATATTTTTTGGGGAGCACTGCTAATTTTATGATGTAATTTCATCAAATCCTAGAGAAATGCTTCCCTCACCTAAAAAAGGAATGTCCTCTTTTAAAAAAGGAATGTCCGCACCTAAAAAAGGAGTACTTTTTTATAGTAATGAGGGTTCTGGGAATAGTAATGGCTCACAAGCAAAACTTGGGCAATAGCTTAATTTTGGTATTAAAAGCTATCAGTGGAAAATTATTTAGATTTAGGCTAAGAGCAACAACTACTGTGCTTAAACCTGACCTAAGCTTTGCCGTGAACAACGGGACGGTTCTAAACGAAATGCT
>CAIXTV010000147.1 GCA_903922465.1 uncultured bacterium | reverse complement strand
CTAATATTTATTATATTTAATATATTATTAGGGATTATTTACTGGTATTTATTGTTTAATGTAACCTATTATATAATAATTATTGTAAGTATGAATATAGCTCTCATGATAAAATATAAATACATAAGCTACCCAATTACGAGATAATGAAAATACCTATCCATTTAATTACTCATGATAGACCATTATTACTTGAGAAAGTGTTAATACGTCTATTAAAGTATACGGATTGGGATAAGTTCGAATTGTGGATATTAGACAATAATTCAACAATTCAAAATAAAAAAGTTATTTCGATGTTTGTAGCGAATAACACTCATATTAGAGTGTTTGAAAGTTCTTTTAACCAGATAGCTTACATACAAAATGAACTTATTAAAAAATCGAAAGCTGATATTTATATTAAAATTGATGACGATATTCTTGTAACAGAAGGTTGGGCGAATGCATTATTAGGTGTATATCAGAGGAATAAAGAAAAAATGTGTTTTGGATCTGTCGTTATTCCTATTAATGGTTTTGGTTGGATTCCATTCTTGGATATAATGGATCTCCGAGAAGAATATCAGAAAACATTTCCTTCAACACAGCTGAGACAAGATTGTATGGGTGTTGCAGTTCATGATAACGACGAAGCATGCCGGTTTATTTGGCAAAAATGTTTAAAAATGGATAATATTACAAAGATATTTAAGCAAAAACAAAATAATACATATCAGGATTTAATTTGTCCTCATCGGTATTCTATTGGAGCCATTATCTATTCGCACTCAACGTGGGAAAAAATGGGCGGTTGGAAAGTAGAGGAAGGATTTGCAATAAGGAAATATGTATTTAATCAAATAGTATCATTGTTACGCTCATTATTTATAAATAGATACAATGCGAAATCTAAATCGCGGTTTTTACAAATACTCGAGATCGCATTATCTTTACACAAAACCACTCTCGGTATTGAAGAAGAAGAAATATTTAGATATTCACAGAAATCGGGAACCGGGATTTATATAACAACAGAGGGGTTATTGTTTCATTTCTCGTTTGCGCGGACGGAACAATATTTGATGAACTATGTATATCCCAATATTATCTTTTAGAGAATAGAATGCAATATGATTATCTCATTGTTGGTGCTGGCTTTGCAGGGTGTATTTTAGCTGAACGTTTATCGTCTCAGCTTGATAAAAAGATTTTACTAATAGATAAACGGGATCACATTGGTGGAAACGCTTATGATTCTATTAATGAAAGCGGTATTAGAATCCATCATTATGGTCCTCATTTATTCCACACTAACGATGAACAGATAATTCGATATTTATCCCAATTCACAGATTGGCATCCATATGAACACAGAGTGTTGGCATTTGTTAACGGTAAGTTAGTTCCAATGCCTATCAATAGGAACACTGTTAATCAACTTTTAAAATATCAATACCAAACCGATGAAGAAGTTCAGGGATTTTATGATCGTGCAAAAGAAGAAGTAAAAATAATCAATAATTCCGAGGATGTTGTCGTTTCGAAAGTAGGCAGGGAACTATACAACTTATTGTATAAAGGATATACGACAAAACATTGGGGGATCGACCCTTCTCAATTAGCCCCCTCAGTGTGTGCCAGGCTTCCAGTACGGACAAATACAGACGAACGATATTTTGATGATCGTTATCAATTGATGCCGTTGTTCGGTTACAGTGCAATGTTTGACTCAATGACATCACATAAAAATATCACTGTTTCTTTGGATACTGATTATCACCAAATACCACAGGGTGCTTTTAACCGCTTAATCTTTACCGGTCCTATCGATGAATATTTCGGTTTTCTCCATGGGATACTTCCATATCGTTCACTACGTTTTGAATTCGAAACACATTCAAAAGAAATATACCAACAAGTGGCACAGATAAATTATCCGAATGATTATGACTACACACGGATTACAGAATTCAAACACATTACCGGACAGAATAATAGTAAAACTACTGTTGCAAAAGAATATTCACTCACGACCGGCGATCCTTTTTATCCTATACCCAATGATAATAATACGATAATATACAACAGATATAAAAATGAGGCTCAAAAATTATCTTCGGTACATTTTGTGGGGAGACTAGCTACATATCGGTATTATAATATGGATCAGGTTGTCGCACAGGCATTAAAAACATTCCAGGATATCGTTAATAGATTATGAACCAACCATTAGTTACCATAAATATCCTTTCGTTCAACCGCAAAGAAGATCTTCGTGTAACGTTAAGCAAAGTCTTTGAACAGGATTATAAAAACATTGAGGTTATTGTCGTTGACAATGCATCGATTGACGGATCCGTTGAGATGGTAAAGACTGAATACCCTGGTGTCAATGTCATTGTATTGGGAAAAAACATCGGTATTGCAGGATGGAACGAAGGTTTTAAGATGGCGAAAGGTAAATATATTTTAGTATTGGATGATGATAGTTATCCAGGCAAAAATTCTATTGAAGAATTAGTGAAAACAGCAATTAGAGATGATAATATTGGTGTTATTGCCTCAAAAGTAAAAAATATGTCGACAGGAATTATTGATCCTTTAGAAAATAATGATAATTTATTTTATTCTTTTATTGGTTGCGGAGCTTTGATTAGCAAAAATATATTCTCTCAAACTGGATTGTTTTCGGAAAAATTGTTTTTATATTTTCATGAAATTGATTTTTCTTTTCGTCTAATAAATTGTGGATATAAAATTGCAATATCAGAATCGTCAATTATTTACCATCGTATCTCACAAAATAACAGAAATTATTTAGACAATAATTCCATTGATAAAAGAAAAGTATATTATGACATACGAAATACAATTTATCTATTGTTATCATATTTTTCCTTTAGAACAATAATATTCCGTTTGATTAGAATTATTATTGGTAGAATATATTTTGGTATACAA
This sequence comes from uncultured bacterium, assembly GCA_903922465.1. Taxonomy (GTDB): domain Bacteria; phylum Bacteroidota; class Bacteroidia; order Bacteroidales; family CAIXTV01; genus CAIXTV01. The sequence goes on along the minus strand of CAIXTV010000147.1, from coordinate 6,148 downwards.
AATCATCTTTTCTTAAAGATTATTTTGGGTATTTATCATGGATTTAAGTTGTCACTTTCTTCATTTGATTCCAAAAATACTCTTAAACTTGAAACTCAACGCTATTTCATGCATGGAGCAATATTTGGCGGTTTCTTTTTTTGGAACGGTAATTATGGAAATAAATCGTCAAATATGTTTTTATCATTATTAAAAAAATAAAATGCTAAATGCGTTAACATATATTGGTTCTAAATTAGAATATTCATTTTATGCAAGATTTGTAAAACCATTAAAATCCTTAGACGTAAATTTAGTATTGGTAACTACAAAACCATCACTATACTTACAAGGTTTAATGAGAGGTTATGATATTTATATAATTAAATATTCAAGCAATACCGCAATAAATAATAACATCTATTCGTCGAAGGAGATTAATCTAGGGCAATGGTCAATAGATTCGGGGACAAGATTATTTAATTCTTTATTTGAGTTTTGCGATTTGCAATCTAAACGTGGCAAAATATCAAACATATTTATTTGGAGTGATTACTCGATTCCAGCAATTGCATTGTCTGAATACGCTAAATTGCATAACATAAAAAAATTACATTTTGAGCAATCAAACATTCCCGGGAAAATATTTGTTGATCCCATAGGAACAAATTATAAAGCGATGATTTATAATAATCCTGAAATACTTGATAAATATGAAATAATTGAAAATGAATACTTGAACTGGAGAGAAGAATATTTAGTATATAAAAAACATGAATTTAATACTCCTCTAGGGAAAAAGTCCAAAGAAATACAAAACATCTTTTTCATTATTGATTCTATAGGTAGTTGGTTGTTTGGCTTCCCAAAAATAGGAGAGATGAATATTGCTAAAAAAATAGCGGAATTATACAAAAAGAAAAATAATAAAATCAACTATGACGACTATAATATTAAGGATGGTGAATATATATTTTTTCCAATGCAGGTAGCAACTGATAGCCAAGTACTATTTAATACTGAAGTATCGTTAATAGGAGCAATTAATTATGCTCTGGCACGATCAATTGAATTGAAACTCACGTTGTTAATTAAACCACACCCAGTTGAAACTGATCAAAAAGTATATTTAATGTTGGATGAATATAGAAAAAGATACGGTTGTAAAATTGTAAATATACCAACTGTTAATTTAATTAAATATTCAAAACAAATTATTACTATTAATTCTACGGTTGGACTTGAGTCATTAATAATGGAGAAAGAAGTCATTTTTCTTGGCAAAACAATCTTCACACAGTTTAATAAAAAACGTTTGATGAACTATATCCTAAGATACCTTATTAATGTTGATTATTTTACGACTAAAGACCTAACAATTAATCAAATTAATAGCATCCTTGCAAGGAATGAATAATATTCGTGATAAGAATGATAATGTTATAAAGTAAATTAATATATTTATCTCCAGTCAAATTATAAATGATATAATGAAACAATTCATATTGTTAGGGAATACCAGCTTTTCAACTGTTTTGCAACGAGAACAATCTTTAGCAATATCATTGGCTCGAAAAGGATATAAAGTAGTATACATAGAGGGGATGCCTTCAGTAGCATCAATTATCCGCGCAAAAATTAGACGATATTTCTCTAAAGAAAGTATTGAAGAACATCCTGTAAGAGATGAGCATATAGACAAAAAATTAGAAATATTAATTCCTCCGATTGTACCAACGTTTTTTAGAAGCAGTTGGACTCCGAAATATGACGCATTGATATTTCGCCGGTGGTTTATAAATATATTTAAGACGCAAAAGTGGAGCGAAACCGTGGTATTGGTAATGTTTCCGTATTGGTGGTATGGATTTGTTGATAAAAATATATGCCCTGCCAAAATATTTATCTATGATATTTGTGATGCGTTAGAAATGCCAAGCCGAAATGCTATAGCGTTGAAACGAATGATAAAAGCTGAACAAATGCTAGTCAAAGATGTCAAAGCGATAACATTTAGTGCTTTTGAAATGTCTGAAAATATAAAAATACAATATCCGTTAGTAAAACAATATTGTTTGCCCAATGCAATTACTGACGCTTTCCTGCAAAATGTTAAAATAAATGAAAAAACCGAAAAATTAACTATAGGCTATTTGGGTTTTCTTGATCCACGTTGGGCCGATAGAGAGTTATTATTAAAAGTTGCAAAAACGTATACAAATTGTTCTATTATAATTAGATCGTCAATGGATAAAATATACGCAGAGCGATTAAGGGAAAATAAAAATGTTAAAATAATTGGCTTTCAAAAATACAATGAACTTCCAAATTTAGTTTCTAGTTTTTCAGTTGGTATTATTCCATTTCTCATTAATGAATTTACGGCAGTGATAAATCCGTTAAAATTATATGAATATTGCGCAGCGGGTATTCCTATCGTTGCAATGATGACCCCGGAATTGAGACATTATAAGGATATTATCTATTTAGCAGAAACACATGATGAATTTATTATTTGCATAGAAAAAGCATTAAAAGAAAATGACGATTCAAAACGACGTCAACGGATTGAGTTTGCCCAAAATAATACATGGGATAAACGCATAGAAACTTTGTTGAACATTGTTAATCATGAAATCTAAATAATGAAAATATTATTGGTCACTGATGATATGCACCCTGGCGGAGTCCCAAGGCATGTCGTAGATTTAGCAAATGGACTTCAAAAAAACGGTATAACTGTTAGTGTGGCGGCAACGGACGGGAACTTTAGGAAAAGACTTCATAATGAAGTTAAATTCATCAAAATAAATTTATTAAAGAAAGATTCATTTGATAAAAACTATTATGGCATAATTATTTGCATATTTCGTATTTGGTCACTTTTATTGTCAGGCAAATATGATATTGTACATTCTCATAAACGATTTACACATTACCTTGTTAAATATCTAAAGCATAAGATAATACACATTACAAGTTATCATACTTGTTTTGAAAATAAGAAATATCAAACAAAATATGGAGATTACACAATATGCGTAAGTGATTCAGTAAGGCTTCAAATGATTTCAAAATATGGCTGTGACTCAAATCAAATCAAAACTATTTATAATGGTATAGCTCCTTTTACCGTTCACAATGATAAAAAAAAGAAAATGACTTATGATCGTCTTGGGATATCAACGGATAATAAAATAATAGCATCAGTAGGGGCATATATTCCTTCAAAAGATCAAAGTACTTTGATTATTGCTGTGAATAAATTAAAAATATTAAATAAGATTCATAATATAAAATTTGTATTCCAAGGATATGGCAAACAGGAACACGAATTAAAGAAATTAACTAATAGTTTAAAACTTAACGAAACGATAATATTTGTTGATAGTATGTTTGATGTTGAATCGTTATTTAATATTTCAGAATTTATGATACTAAATCCAATACACAGTGAGGGATTTGGTATTGTTATGCTCGAAGCTGCTAGTCTTGGGAAAATGCACATTGGAACAAAGGTCGGAGGGATACCTGAATTTATTGAAGATGGTATTACCGGAAAGTTAATTGAGGCAGGAAACCCTGAACAATTGGCTCAGACTATTTCATTCCTACTGGATAATCCAAATGAATATAAGCGAATGGGTAGTAATGCGAAAAACAAGTATGAAAAGTATTTTGGATTAGATAGAATGATTAATGAAACAATAAGTGTATATGATTCTGTTCTAAATAAAAATAATTATATCAGAAGTGAAAAGGATTGTTAGTGAAAATATTTATAACTGGCGCTAATGGTATGTTGGGGTGTGATGTAATTAAATTATTGCGAAATGATAAAAACTATGAATTACAGTGTAGTGATATAAATGGACCAGATTATGTAGATGTAATTAGTGATATAACCAACTATCAATCCATTAAAAATAGTGTTGAAGCATTTAATCCTGATATTATTATCCATCTTGCTGCCGAAACTGATTTGGAAAAATGTGAAATACATCCAGAACATGCTCATAAAGTACATGTAACTGGAACGGATCATATTATCCAATTATGCAAAAAACATGGAATTACATTGGTTCATTTGAGTACTGCCTCTGTTTTTGACGGCAAAAAAGAAGAAGGGTCAAATGAGAATGATATTCCTAATCCATTAAATGTATACGGAAAGACAAAGCTTGAAGCAGAAAACAATGTGCGAAATACTCTTGATAAATATTTTATTCTTCGACCAGCGTGGATGGTTGGAGGTATCGAAAAAGATAAAAAATTTGTTCGAAAAATTGTTGAACAAATAGAACTTGGTAATGATATACGTGCCGTAGAAGACATCAAAGGGAATCTGTCGTATACTAGAGATGTCGCCAGAGCAATATTATATCTCCTTAAAACAAAATATTACGGTATATACCATGCTGTTAATGAAGGGATTGTAAGCCGGTACGATATTGCAAAAAAAATTGTTTCTCTCTATGGTAATCCTGTAAAAGTGATCCCGGTTTCTTCCACCGAATATCAAAGTATTGTTGTTCGACCTCGAATTGAATGTTTACAGAATAATGAATTATTTGCGCTTGAAAAAAAAAGATTCTCAACATGGGATTTTATTTTGTCTCAGTATATTAGTGACTACAAAAAAGAATATGAAGTTAAGAAAAGACCTGCCGGTCCATAAGATAAAAATGGGCCATTTGTTAGTTTCTCACCTTTCGTACAGTGAAATTCTATCACAAATTGATGAAAGTATTCACGAGTCCATACAAATAACAATTGGCTGCGTGAATGTATATTATTTTATTGAAAGCAGGAAAAATAGAGCGATTGCAGCATTATACAATTCATTCGAGATTCTACATCCAGATGGTGTAGGAGTGCGAAGTGCATTGAGGTTTCTCTATAGCAAGGAAACGATAAAAGAAAAAATGACAGGGACGGATTTATACTATAAAATATTATATCAAGCGGACCGATACCGTTGGTCTTTATTCTTATTTGGTGATACGCAGGAAGTGATTCAAGAAGCAAAGAAAGAAATCGAGAATGAATATCCGAATATTACCATCTGTGGCGCTATTAATGGCTACGACAAAATCGAAAATGATGATATTGTAAGACAAATAAATGATACCAAGCCCGATATTCTATTTATTGGCTTAGGGTTGCCAAGGCAAGAATATTGGATTGGACAACATAGATCTGAGGTTCATGTTCCCGTTTGCGTTTCAGTTGGGGGAGGAATTGCTTTCATATCGAAATTGCGTAAACGTGCGCCTGCCTTACTTAGGAAGGCGCAAATAGAATGGTTATACAGATTATTTCAGGATCCATTCCGATTATGGAAACGATATATATTAGGTATTCCATATTTTATTTATTTAATGATCATTCAAAAACTAAAGATATCGCGTGAAATATAAATCTATCTATACAATTATGTTTTTTGCTACAGTGGTTTCTATCGCAGGAGACAACAAATATCAATTACATTCATGGGGTGCCGTAGAACAAAGAGAAGACGATAACAAGAATATAATTATACATTTCAATCAGTTAAATAATGAGACCGATAAGCAAATAAGTGAGTCAAAACATATCATATACTATGCACTCGAACCGGGACAATTACTTCAAATATCTGCCGGAAAGTATGAAGTAATTGATATTCCTGGAAATATTGTAGACTCATCATACTATAAATCAAATAGTGATACATCGATCATATACCCAAAAAACCAAAACGAATTGAAAAGAGTTAACGGTAATTTGTTTAAGGCTTCACCTGGGATTGACATTGCGAGGTATGAACTATTTCGAGGTTATTATCTTGCGCGTATTGAAATATCTCCCTTTATATTTAATTCTAAAAAGGCAAAATATCAATACATACGTACACTTGATCTTAAAATTAAAAAGTCATCTTCTGCTATTCAGCTTAATCGGTCGGTAAAAGGCCAGGAATCAAAAGATAAACATTTCGATCCGCTGCTTCGCGATATGATCATTAATTATGATGATGTGATTCAATCTGAAAGTGTCAGCTCCTCTTTTCGTGCAACATCATGGTTTAATCCTTCTGCGCAATATCTTAAAATGGCTGCTGCAAAAGATGGGCTATATCGTCTTACCTACCAACAATTACAAAACGCTTTTCCATCATTATTAAATG
>CAIXTV010000146.1 GCA_903922465.1 uncultured bacterium | reverse complement strand
TTTATTATTGCTTTGAAAACATTCTCTTTCTCTTACTTTTTGCTTGATACTTCGACAAGCTCAGTACAGGGCAAAAAGCAACAAAAAATCAAGGCTTTATAAAAATACTTGCGTTTCTAAGCCGAAGGTATCTTCCCGCAACACAAGGCATGTGAGATGGCACAAAACCAAGCTTTTGTAGTTGCTGTGTATTGTTACGCACATACCTTATGCACAATACCTCCGACTAAGAACCGCTATCGTATTTTTATAAGGCCTGTCCTTCGTAAGATAGCTCTTGCTTTGGGCAAAACCGGTTCGGAAGGCTCTTGTAAATATGGTAGATTTTGAGGTTGAAGGGACTGGCCTTATCGTAATTTCACCCCACCTACTCCACCCAATCAATAACAACCTCTGCCTCTTCGTTGCCAAGGTTGCGGAGGATAAGGTAAGGGTTAGCTGGGGCGCCAAGCGATGCGATGTCGTATTCCATATCGCCATCGGCATCCAGGGTAATGGCCCTGGCATCAGGCTCCAGGTTATCGAGCGAGGCAACGGTATATACTTTCACCGCCACTTCGCTTAGGTTCACAAAGCGGGCTTTTTTGCCCACTATGCCGGTAAGCCCTGTATTTTTGGTCTCGCCTGGGGCAAGCACTACCGTAAATTCGTTTGTTTCATCATCCTGATGTGCCATGGCGCGGTGCAAAAGTTTCGATGGGTCGAAGAAAACCTTTAAATATTCGGGCTTGCCTTTGTACCGCTTGGCTATTGTCAACAGGTTGTCGAACAACTGCAGGTTGAGCGCTTTCCGCTCTTCCGAAGCTCCTACTATCAGCGCTTTCACGCTGCCTTTATGGCTTTCCTGCGCATGGCGGGCCTCGCCAAACGATACCTTTAATGCCGTAAACGCATCATGCAAATCGTGCCCCAGTTCGGGGTGTGCCACCAACCTGGCAATGAAATGGTCAATCTGTTCGCCTATCAACGAACGGCGTGGGGTGGTATAGTAAACAAGGGGTTTTGGGAAAAATTCCTTATACACCGCCGTGCCCTTCATATACGTCGAACTTACCCTGCCCACCGTGCGCCGCACCAGGGCAATGTATTGTTTTTGGTACTCATCCACGGTAATGGTGCTGGCTGCCTGCTCCGCCCGGGTTTCCGATTTGCTTACCTTCTTGCTGTTGAATTGGGTAAATACTGCCATGGTTTCGGCAATAACGGTGTCGAAAACGTGGTCAGCATTGTTCGCTTCCAACTTTGCAATGTGGTCTGTTACGAAATCCGTTATACGGTCATCGGTAATCCGTTCATCTTCGTAAGGGATTTCAAAATAACTTTCATGTTTTTTCATTGGAGTAATTTTAAATTTCGGTGTAAATGTAGTGATAAATACGCTTACTTATGCAAGAAAAAATCAAAAATCCTTGCTAAATATCAACATATTTTCGGCCAATGGGATAGGCAACCGAGCGGTTAATTACATAAATATGGTATTGTTTGTTTTTACGTTATTGTTTAATAAAGTAAAAACGGTATTGTAAATTTATGCATACTCGTTTTATAAAAATAAAATGATACTGTAAGTTTTTACATACTCGTTTTATAAAAATAAAATGGCATTGTAAGTTTTTACATACTCGTTTTATAAAAATAAAATGGCATTGTAAATATTTACATACTCGTTTTATAAAAATAAAATGGCATTGTAAGTTTTTACATACTCGGTTTATAAAAATAAAATGGTATTGTAAGTTTTTACATACTCGTTTTATAAAAATAAAATGGTATTGTAAGTGTTTACATCATCATTTTATAAAAATAAAGTGCCATTGTAAATATTTACATACTCGTTTTAATTAGTCAAGATGGCATTGTAAGTTTTTACATATTCGGTTTTACGAATGGGATATAAAATGTGCGCCACCGGAGGTATTGTGTGCCATATTGCGCAGCCTTTATTTAAACCGGATTTATTTACATCAATTTGTTGGGAAAGGAATTTTATTATTTACTTTTGGTTTGCATTTCAAAACATAGTTTGAAACCTAAAGCTACTATCTATTTGTATCCGCTCGAAGTTTAATTTTTAATTTGGATGTATGGGATCAAAATATAGTAATCGCCTGTTTATCAAATAAAAATGGATCATGGCAATTGTAGATAATACTGAAATAAACACAATTGGTTAGATATACATAATTGTTATGGGCAAGTTTAAAAAAACGCACAACAATGGACAGATACGAAAAACGCAGAAAAAATACTTTGACAGTTCTTAATATACTATAAATTAGCAAAAATAAATTAAAATGTGGAGACCAGAACCCACTTGAAAAAACGGGGCGATACTGAAAAGCCTTATGAGTAGGAATATAAAAATCAAAGTTATGAGTAAACAACCAACTCCTCCGAATCCAAATTGGCCAAGTAAAAATCCTGGAAAGCCTTCAGGTCCAGACAGAGGAAACAATCCTCAAAAAGCTCCTTCAAAACCAACTCCACCACCAGCACCAGCTAAAAAAAAGTAACATATGACTACGAGAAAGTTTAAAATCATTTGCAACGGACTTTCAATCGGCTTTATTTTTATTTCTGACAACAATCCACAATTCCCGAATTGCATTGTTGCAACTATTTGGCCATTTGAACGACAGGGTAATTGGACAACTGGTGACTTAGAATTAGTCGTACAAAGAACTATTACTGATATTTACAACACTGGTACTACAGACGAATTGATAAAAAACGATTTAATGGAAAGAGCGAATATAAGCATTGACTCTTGTCATAATTTTGAAATTATGTCGTACTAAAAAAATGAAGAACAAATCTGGCAGATTGAAAACCAACACAAGGTCCGCGAGAGCCAAAGGGCTGACCACCCATAGTGACAGTAAATAAAAAAAGTGGAGTCCAGAAACCACTATAAAAACGGGGCGTTACTGAAAAGCCTAATGAGTAGGGAAAATATGACTTGGAAAACAATTTATGAAAAAAGTATCAAACATTCTCATTGTACTTCTATTTGCATGTAGTACTAATTTATTCTCACAAGAACTTAAATATAGTGATTTAAGTAACGGCGTTAAACCCAAAGGAGATTATACATCATATGTCGCTAAAGACGGTGCGGTATATAAAATTGGCGACAAAATAAGAATAGGTGTCCCATCGTCGAATAAGACCTTTGCATATATCACTGAAGGTGATGGTATATTATTACCAATAACACAATTATTAGCATCAGCAAGTGGACAAAATGCTGCAATTAAAAGAATTGATATAGAAGGCTCAAAAAGGACTGGATTTAATGTTTCAATGAGATGCAAGGGATTGACAGGTTTATCAAATTATAGCATACAACTTGAAAATGCGATTGAAACAGGAGAAATTAAATCTTTCGGAATGACCAGTGATGAAGCTTTATCAGCACTAAAAAAAGCAAAAGATAAATTAGACCTTGGTTTTATTACTCAGGCAGAATATGATTCTTTAAAGGTAGCATATAAACCATTCATCAAATAAAACATTTAATACATACGGATTTGTCAGGGTAAGAATAGAAAACCTGCCCATAACAAACGCTATAGCAAATGCGGGTTTGCGTGTTCGTTGAAACATTTGTAATCTTTATTTACATTTGTGCTGGCAGACAGTTGAGCAGCAATTTATTCCCGCACTTGCCATAGCGTCAGCCGTTATGGGCTATTAAATTAAACTGTAACTGAAACTTGAATTGAAATTGAAATTGAACTTTAATTCTTATAAACCTCTAAAATCTGCAATATGAAAAGATTTAAAATTACACTTGGCCTCTTAATTTTAAGCATTTTAGGTATCTCTTTTAGCTCATTTGCACAATATGCTCCAACTTTGAGAGAGGGTAGCGAATGGTATACCTATAGTTGGTTTGAAATCAGCTACAATACAACCTTTCAAATTTTGGGTGATTCTACTATTAACGATACAACATATAAAAAAATCATTTCTTTTCCAACAGGAGACACACCTTTAAATTTTAATACAGATCTGGTAAGAGAAGACACTAATTCAAAGAAAATATACAGACGCGCTAATGATATTGACTACCTAATGTATGATTATAGTTTACAACAAGGTGACACTTTTACTATTCAGCGAATGGACGGCGGCTCTCTACACAATCTTGTGCTTGACAGTATTACTAGTAATTTGTATAATAATACGGGTAATTTTCTTCAAACAGATATTGAGAATATGAGAGTTTATTACTTCCATGATCCCGAGTTTGCATTCATAGGCAATGTAATATGGATTGAAGGTATTGGCTCATTAGCAGGATTAATTTACTCTGATCAAAGTTGGAATGGGGGAAATAATGGCGAAACGCTTTTATGCCATTATAATGAGAATAGTCTTAGAGATTTTCACTATATCTATTATGAGGAGCCAAACCCTTGTGAGTCAATTGTAGGTATTAATAATTTAGAAATCCCAAACAGAGTGAAAATATTCCCAAATCCCTCAATTGATGGTTTTTGTCGAGTAGAAGGACGAGATATCAAATCTATTGAAATATATAATTCTTCAGGAAGCATGATATCTAGTTCAAACTTTTCCATTACTGATATTGCTGAAATAAATCTTAGCAAGAGTCCTAAAGGAATGTATTTTGTTCGAATAATTTTTAATGATTTCAATAGTTCAGTAATCAAGGTCATTAAAATATAACAGCCCATAACAGCACCTACCCACAATAGGCTGGATTGTACAAATGGGACGCTCAGTATTGCTTTTCATAATACTGCTCCCAAGACAGATTTGCAATTCTAAGCCGCCTACTGTGGGTAGCTGCAAACCGTTATCGGAGAGAATAAAACACACGAACGGAGAAGCTGAAAACCGAATAGAGTAAGCATATAATTTAAATTCCTTTACAAATGAAAACAGGTTTAAAAATTGTTTTGACTATTGTAGCTTTTTTAATCTTAGGAGTATTCCAAGTTGCTCTTAAAGGAGGAGACAGTAGTAGACCAGGCGCAGGTGGGCCTATAGGAATAATACTATTATTTGCATTTATAGCTGGAGTAACAGCGATTTGGAAATATAACCCTGATAAAAAAGACGACACTCCATCTAATAACGAAAATGATAAAAACGAACTTGACAAAAGTTAAACTGCAATGTTCAAGGATTACTATTCTATTCTTGATGTTGATGAAAATGCAACACAAGAAGAAATCAAATCTGCTTTTAAAAAGCAAGCTTTAAAGTGGCATCCTGACCGCAACATTGGTCAGGATACTACTTTACGTATGCAAGAAATCAACGAAGCATATTTAATCCTTAAAGACACAGATGCACGTATCAGATATAACAAAGAATATCAACGCTTTAAGCAATATAGACAGCAACAAAGAGATCAGAAGCAGTATGATCAGCAAAGAGAACAGAAAGAAAAAGAAAAAACATATGAATACAAAGACTACTCAGTCGATGATGATATTCTAAACAAATGGATGAATAATGCTAAAAAACAAGCAGTTGATTTAGCTAAACAAACTATTGAAGACTTAAAAGGAATGGTATCTGTTGGAGCAAAAGCTGCAGCAAAAGAAGCAGGGAATCAATTTATCGCTCAAATAATAATTAGTGTTATAATCATTATAATCTTCGCATTGTCAAGATCATGTGGCAAATAGCTTTAAACAAAATAAAATCTCCAGTATCATTATGAAAACAAAGTATTTACTACTATTCCCAGCTACCGCACGAATCCTTTCGTGTGGTAAAAAGAAAGCGTTATGGAATAAAGCAAATGCGGGTATTCGTGATCGTTGCAACAATGGAAATCTTTATGTACATCTGCGCTGGCAGATAATTGAGCAACAATTTAATCCCGCACTTGTCATAGCCTCATCCGTTGACACCAATGTCATAACAAAAGCTATCCCAAATATTATCAGACTGTTACAGACAACAACTTTTACTTTAATTACATAGACATGCAACTAAAACTATATTCGAAAACTCCTGACTATAAATCATTTGAATATGATGCTTCTATAAGAAGAACATATATTTTGGTTTATGAAACTAAAAATGTTACAGTGGGTGGGCTTATTGGCGGTGAGACAAAAGAAGGACTTTATACCTTTATAGCAAACAAAGATTTTAAATTGAAGTACAGGCAGGACTTAAATGTTCAGTTTTTAATTATTGGTCAAGACCTTAATTATTTTGCGAATGTGGGATTTTGTAATCGAATGAAGTTATATTTCTTTCATAAAAGGTTATGGGTTCAAAAAGAAGAAAATATTAGATGGTTAATGAATGTCATCATAGCAATAGTAGCAACTTATGCTGCTTTTAAAATAAGGTAATGTTCAAGTTGAAAAAGTAAAATATTAATAACAAAACAAAAATTACTATTATGAAAAATTTAGCCACTCCAATCATAATTTGCTTTGCGATAATACTTTTCGCATGTGCTGGGCAAAATAAACATTCTAATAATAATGACTTAAAAAAGAGCAATTTAAATGGGGAAGTAAAATCCATAAAAGAAATTTCCTATACAATCACTGAAAAATATGGCGATGTTCAAAAGGAATTTATGATATCTAATAATGTCAAAACTTATAATAATAGAGGTAATATCATCGAGTCATGTGATTATGAAATGGATGGAAAACCAACTTTTAAATACACTTATAAATATAATGAGAATGACAAAATGGTAGAATATATTTTCTTTCTTATGGATGGCACCTTGGGTTTTAAGTGTAATTGTAAATACGACAGCGAAGGCAACATGATTGAGTTTGATGTTTTTAATACTGATGGTAGTCTGCGTACAAAAACAAGTCAAAAGTTCGATGAGCAAGGGAACTGCATTCAAGAGCTTGAGTTCAAAACAAATGATAGTTTAACCACTAAAAAAGATTACAAATATGATGAGCAAAGTAATTTGATTGTAATGATCGAGACAAGAATTTCTGATGGAATGGTGGACAACACTAAGTATAAATATGATAAAAATAGTTATTGTATTGAAGAGAATAAATACAATTCGGATGGCAAATTAGTTAGTAAAAGGACATGTATTTATGATATAAAAGGAAATATAACGGAACGTAACGATGATTATGCCGTTAACCCAAGTTTTTTTAGGTCGAAATCTAATTACACATATTCAAACTATGATGATAAAGGAAATTGGCTTAAGAAAATTGATATATACAATGGTAAGTCAAAATATATTACAGAAAGAGAAATTGAGTATTTTTAAACTTAAACAAATGTTTATGTGCAATAAGTATTTGTTAATCATCATAATTACTTTGAACAACTAAAAAAACAATCATCATTTATGAAAAAGAAATTAGTGTGGTTTGGGTTAATAATATGTTTGGTCTTGACAGGTTTAGGAACTTTAATAGGCTATTTTTATTCGGAGTATAAAGTTGCTAATGATCTAAAACTTTTAGAGGCTAAGACTGATGAAATTTTTGAGGGTAAAACTGAAATTACTGATGGGTGTAGATATAAACTTGAGGGCCTTTTTTTAGACAATCAAAAGAGAACATATACCTTGCTAAATTCCTTTACACAGCCAACAGGTTTTGAGATTTTTCAATTATCTAAAGCAGATAATGGATTTGTTAAATCCTACTGGACTCCCGATAATCTGAATTACTTAGAGGATGAGTATTCAACTGATCCAGTTTATGGCTTTCGAACAAACAATTATCGTTTATCTCCTAATGAATGTTATAATCGTCTTTATGATATGTTAACACTTGGCAATGAAAGGGTTGGTATTAATAAATCTTATACGTCAAATAAATATGCAGCGTTAAAAAATTTCCCAATTGGATTCAGTTCTAAATTTTTCTCTGTTTCAAAAAAATCACACCCAATTGAAGGCTACGTTACTTTTTCTGAAAAGGGTCAAGCTGGCACTCCTCAATATTCAATTAATTTTATAAAAACAAAAGAATATTTCGCTTATGAAAAGAATTTAGACGAAATAAAAAACTTTAAATTAGTTTCTTTAACAAGGTTTTCAATTTATGGTATAGTTTTAGGAATTTTAATTACTCTACTATTAACGATCATAATGCCTTCTACGGGTAAAGCTAAACAGATTTTTAATAAAAAATGGAAGAATATCGCAAACAATATAATTATAGAGATTAAACCAAATCTTTTAGGGAGGATAAAAGTTACAAGTGTGATGAACAGCAAGGTCACAAAGGGTTTTGCTAAAATTTCAAATAAAGGAGAAAATATTCAAATTACGTTCCATGATTCAGAATATTTTTATAAACTGATCAGTATTTCAGAATATAATTTAGATCTCGAGAATTTAGCAGATAATCTCGTTGAAAAATTTGAACTATTAGGGCATTTTTCTGACAAAACCACTGAATCTCATACAACAATTGACGACAATTCAGTGATTTAAACTGAGATTTAAAAATCGAGATAAAGAATAAATAATTAACTACTGGCGGTAATAAACGCAATAGCAAACCCTGTTTTGCATGTTCGTTGAAACATTTGAAATCTTTACATACATTTGTGCTGGCAGACATTGAGCAACAATTTATTCCCACCACCTACCACTGCCTCAGCCGTTATGCCTCATGCTGTGAAAACGAGTAACCTTAAGAATAAGAAAAGAAATTGTGGAAAAGTCGTATCTTTGAAGTGAATCTCAATCGAACTAAAATGTATAAAACAATAGACATAGACCGTATTAACCTAACTTTAATGGGAGTTAAATTTGCTGACCTTAAAACATTGGAAAGTACCGCAAATGCTATTGGCACAAATATGTTTGAGGGTTTTGAACCTACAAAAGAATTAATACAATTGTATGTAGATTGGAAGATTGGTGTAATTTCAGAAACAGACTTTTTGGCTAAGTTATATACCATTTATGGAAAATAACTATCAGTACATTGACTCCGATTACAAATACACCAATAAAAATGGTGTGCTCCATAATTTGGCGAACATAGAAGATGAAAAAATACTATTAGCTTATGAGAGTTTAAAAGTTTCTAAAAGAGTTGAAGAAT